>JAHHHS010000040.1 GCA_019359215.1 Nostoc indistinguendum CM1-VF10
GAAAAACACTCTGCTATTCTAAATCAGTGGATATGCTTAAACATTCAATTCGATTGTTACTTCATTATTTGAAATATAAAAAAATACCCGTGTTTGCCTGATTCATCCCGCATTTATGCAACGCCCTAATTTTCTAATTGCTACTTCTAATAAATTGCGACTAGCATCATCTAACTTGCACCATTTCTGGAGATGACGACTTTGCATATGGGCATTGCAACGCAGATTTGCTTCTCCTTGGAAACGGGTAATTGCGCGATCGCTTGCTTGTTGTACTCGTTCACGCACTGATGTTGATGTTTCTCCAGTCGGTTCTTGGGTAATCTCCTCTGGTTTCAAGCGATTCACCGCAACTTGTAAATCAATTCGATCCATCAACGGCCCAGATAGTTTTGCCCAATATTGCTCGCGTTGACGAGGAGAACAAGTACATTGTTGGATGGTATCGCCATAGTAACCGCAAGGACAGGGATTGGTACTTGCCACCAAAGTAAACTGTGCGGGAAACATTACTGATAGTTTGGTGCGCGAAATTGTTACATAGCCATCTTCTAGAGGTTGGCGCAGAAATTCTAAAACATCACGTTTAAATTCCGTGAGTTCATCAAGAAATAACACACCCCTGTGAGATAATGAGATTTCTCCAGGACGAGGGAAGCTACCACCACCAACGAGAGATGGCCCGGATGCAGAGTGGTGGGGACTGCGAAAAGGGCGATCGCGTACTAATGAACCGCGATTTTTCAATAAACCAGCCACCGAATGGATGCGAGTCACTTCTAAAGATTCGGCAAAACTCAGGGGCGGTAAAATTCCTGGTAAGCGCTGTGCTAACATGGTTTTTCCACTACCCGGTGGCCCGACAAAAATCAAATTATGCCCACCAGCAGCAGCAATTTCTAAAGCACGACGCGCATGAGCTTGTCCTTTAACATCATGCAAATCCGCGCCAGGGTAGGATACTGTTGCTATATTAATTGTGTCATCTATCTGCACAGGTTTGTAACGCCCCGGATTATTTAAAAAATCCACCACCTCAGACAGATGTTTGCAGCCATAAACAGCCAAATCTTGAACCACTGCTGCTTCTTGGGCATTATCCGCAGGGAGAACTAAACCTGCAATTCCCATCTTTTGGGCTGCTGCTGCGATCGGCAAAACACCAGCCACCGGGCGCAAACTGCCATCTAGAGAGACTTCACCTAAGAATAAATAATCCCCTAATAAATCAGCGCTAACTTGCTCAGAAGCCGCCAAAATTCCTACACTAATAGGCAAATCGAAACAGGGGCCTTCTTTCCGTAAATCTGCCGGAGTTAAATTGATCACAATTTTTCGCATGGGAAAGGCAAAACCTGCATTTTTCAGCGTTGCTTTGACTCTTTCTCTTGATTCTTGAATCGCTGAATCTGGCAATCCCAAAACAACAATTCCCGGTAATCCCCCTGACACATCGACTTCTACGCCGACTTTGACGGCATCGATGCCGACAATTGATGCACTCCAGACTCTGGCAAGCATTTCTTATATAACAGTAAACCTTTCAAATCTCTAGCAGATGATTCGGTAAATTGGCATTGGTGAAACCACAGAGACAATTTCTGATCAAAATGCTAACTGGCTGCAACAACAGCACCGTCGTTTACTAACTTGCCATCTTCCATGTAAACGATGCGATCGGCAATATCGAGAATGCGATTGTCATGAGTCACCAAAAGAATGGTACAATCCTGTTCTTTAGCTAGTTTTTGCATGAGGTTGACCACATCTCGTCCAGATTTACTGTCAAGGGCGGCGGTAGGTTCATCCGCTAAGACAATTTTAGGACGGCCGACCAACGCACGAGCGATCGCTACTCTTTGTTTTTGTCCCCCTGATAAGTCATCAGGATAATAATTGAGGCGCTCTCCTAATCCTACCTCCTCCAACATTTGGGCTGACCGGATTTTCATTTCTGGCTGCGAAATATTTTTGTGCAATTCCAAGCCCATTCTGACGTTTTGCAGCGCAGTCAGGCTACCGTGCAAATTGTGCGCTTGGAAAATATAGCCATTACTACGTCGCGCCTGGGTGAGTCGTGCTGCGTTAGCGCCACAAAGTTCTTGTTCCAAAACCTGCAAACTGCCAGATTGGGCAGAACGCAAGCCGCCTACTAAGGTGAGAAGTGTAGTTTTACCAGAACCAGAAGGCCCGGTCATGATAATAATTTCCCCAGCGTTAATATCCAGATTAATATCAAAAAGAACTTGCTTGCGAAGTTGACCATGACCGAAGTAGTGGTCAAGATTTTTAACAGAGATGACGGGTTTGCTAGTCATAAATAGCTCGATTACTCGTGATGATTGTCATTTGTCCTTAGTCATTAGTCCTTCTGAGTAACAAATGACAAATGACTAATGACAAAGGACTAATTTCAAAACATATCCGCCGGGTCAGCAGACTGTAATTTACGAGTAGCGATCGCACCAGAAATTATACACATAATCATAGTCAGCACTAACACTGTCAAGGCTCGTGCTAAGGTCATATATACGGGTAAATTCGTAGCATTACGAGTCAGATGGTAGAGTCCCAAGGGCACAATTGCTCCTGGAATAAAACCCAATACTGCCAAAATTATTGCTTCTTCAAACACTACACTTAGTAGATAAAAATTGTTATAACCCATTGCTTTGAAGGTGGCATATTCTTTGATATGGGCATTCACATCAGTAGAAAGAACTTGATAGACAATAATTACCCCTACCAAAAACCCCATCGTTACACCCAAGCTGAAAATAAATCCGATGGCAGTGTTTTCCTGCCAATACTTTCTTTCAAAGGCGATAAATTCATCGTGGGTAAGAACTTTGACATCGTTACCTAAATAAGATTTCAAGTTTTTTGCCACTTGCTCTGGCTCATGTCCTGGCTCGAGCTGAATCAAACCCAAACTTACACTGCTTGCGTCTTGTCTGGGAAATAATCGCAAAAAATTCTGATCGCTGGTAATCAAGCTACCATCTGCAATAAAAGAAGCTCCAACTTTAAACAAGCCATTAATACTAATTGTGCGCCGTTGTATTTCGGTTGTGACGGTTTTACCCTGTTCAATTTGAGCGATCGCCTCTGTATAATTTCCTCTAGAAGCACTGTCGAATAAAACGGTATCTGGTAACTTAATCACGTCCAAGTTGCGATTAACTTCCGGTAAGTCAAAAAGTTGCTTGTCAGGATTGAACCCTATAACTAGTACCGCCGTTTCCTGCCGCGTTTGGGGATTTTTCCAATCGATAAAGTTGAGATACATTGGTTCAGCCGACTTCACTCCCGGCATATCCATTGCCTGGTACAGTCGCCGTCGAGGAAATGTAGACATATTTGCCAGGTTACGAGCTTGGGGACTAACTAACATGATGTCTCCCTGCATACTCGCATGTAGCCTGGTGTTACTGTCAAACAGGGCATTCTGAAACCCTAGCTGCATGAACATGAGAACATCGGCAAAGGCAATGCCTGATAATGCCACCAAAAAACGCCCTTTTTCATGGCTTAATTGCAGCCATCCTAAAGGCGTTCGCCGGCGTAGTTGCTGGATAAATCCAATCACAGTTCAATCACCGCCTTGACTTGCAGATTAGTTAAGCTAGTAGCTTCTAGACTAGATAGCCGATTCAGTTGGACATGCACTTCCACTACTCTGGCATCAATATTACTAGAGGGGTCGGCATTAATGACATTCTGTCGCTTTATCTGCATACCAACCCTATCTACCCTTCCCAGCAATTCATGAGGTAGAGAATCGCTACTGATCCGCACTCGTTGCCCCGGACGCACTTTGTTGATATCACTTTGGTAGACTTCTGCTACGGTATACATTTGGTCGGTTTGACCTAAATCCACAATTCCGTTATTACTAACAGTTTCTCCCGATCGCGTATTAATCTCCAAAATTCGACCAGCTTTAGGAGCCAGAACATATGCCTGTGCCAGTTCTGCTTTAATTTTCTCGGCAGTAGCTTGAGCGCTGTCTATTTCTGCTTCTGCGGTTGCTATATCTGTTGGACGCACTTCAGCAGTTTGGTTCAGTGTGGCTTTTGCCTCATTAATTTGCTCTTGAAGAGTGGCTAGAGTTTTATTCCGGTTGGCTTTTGCCTCATTAATTTGCTGTTCTAGAGTGGCAATAGTTGTTCTCTGGGTAGCTTGACTTTCTAGCAACTGCTGAGTGGAAGTTTCTGCACTCAAGCGTCTCCTATCAACTTCCTGGCTAGAAATTGCTCCTTGTTGGTATAAAGTTTCGTAGCGTTGGGCATCAGCTTGAGCATTAGCTTTCTCGGCTTCTAAACGAGCCACTGTTGCGTTTAACTGCTGCTTTTGACCTTCTAGTTCCGCTTCTAGGCGATTAATTGTGGCTTGCTGAGTTTTAGCATTTCCCTCTAATTCAGCTTGTAGACGGCTCACAGTGGCTTGCCGTGCCCCAATTTCTCCCTGTTTCGCTCCCGCTTTCACTTGGGCAAGACGGAGTTTCGCTACTTGGACTTGTTTTTGTGCTTCACGCAAACTTCCTTGTAAGCGATCGCGACTGTCCATAACCGCAATTACCTGCCCAGATCTTACTTTATCCCCCTCCTTAACAAACAGTTGTTGAACGCGGTTCCCTTCATTCGAGGTAGGTGCAGAAAGTTTTATTACCTCGCCATTTGGTTCCAACCGCCCCAATGCTGTTACTGTTTTTACCACTGGCTTGGGTGATGCTGATGTTTCTTGCGGCTTATTAGCTGCACCCTGAAACTTTTGTATCGTATAAACACTTAATGCACCCATTACAAAAGATGCTAGCAGTGCTAACAAAACAGGCAATTTAAAGATATTTTGGGAAGGACGCGATTCATCTAGCTTTAAGTTTTGCTCCATAGCACCCACCTTAACTAGCGGACAATAAAACTAAACCGTCTAGTTTTAAGATGCTAAACTAAACGGAGTAGTTTAGTCAATATTGCGTAGCTCAATTTGTCATTAATTTGTCCTAATTGCAAATTTAGGGAATTTTAAATAAAAAATATCCTATCGCTTTAAGGGTAGGGGGCGGGGGCAGGAAAGTCGTAGTGAAGTTCAGAAATTGGATAATTTATTTTATAGCAATTTTAAATAAGCCGTAAAAATCTCCGATTCCTCTCTCTGCGCCTCTGCGGTTAATTTATTTTTACAAATGATTTAGGACTGCTATAATACCAATTTTCTTATTGAGATTGATTACAAAGGAGAAAGTATTTTTAATTTGAATTCTTTTTAAAATGATTTTACAGCACAGGATAACAAAAAAATGACCCGCATAAGAATTAACGAAGTTGAGCGGGAGAGTTCAAGCGATAAAGTCGAAAAGATTTTGCAAGGGGCGATGCAAGAGTTTTTAGCACATGGCTATGCTGGGGCAAGCATGGATAGGGTAGCGGTAGCAGCAGGTGTTTCTAAAGCGACAGTTTACAGCCACTTTCAAGATAAAGAAGGACTTTTTAAAGCATTGGTAGAGCAACTGGCACGAAAACGGTTTGAGTCAGTTTTTGGCACAGAACCTCTTGAGGGAGAAGCGCATATCGTCCTACGACAATTGTTAACAAAAGCATTAACACAGATGCTCAATGACAAAGAATTTCAAGGATTTCAGCGAGTGCTTATTGGGGAGTCTGCTCGTTTTCCTGAATTATCTCAACTTTTCCTGAGTTGTATCGCTAAACCGGGGAGCGAGATTATCACTCAATACTTAGTTTCTCGCCCTGAACTTAATATTCCTGATCCACAGGCAATGGTATGGATTTTAATGGGGTCAATAGTGCATTTAGTGATTGCTCAGGAGATTATGCATGGCAAAGACATTTTACCAATGGAAAGCGATCGCCTGATTGATGCCTTGATACACCTAATCACTAATTGCGCCAATTGATTGGCTATGTCCCAGTGCTTGTTCGGTCTGAAGTTCAAATATCAGCTTGATTGATAAGCTGATGCGCGCCTAAATTGTATAAACACTCTTTACGGTCGTTAACAGTCATCAGTCATCGGTCAGTAAATTGCCTTCAGAAAGACTTGTGTATACACCGTAACCCCGCCTGTAGGAAGGGAAGCAATTCCTAATGGGTTTTATCCCACAAATTATTCATTACTGGGTTTTAGCCAGTAACGAGAAGTTAAGAGATATTGCCATCCGTGAATTTGTTCCCAAATTTTTATAACTTCGGGATTGCCTATATTTAAGTATCTTTAAAGACTAAAGCCCTCAGTCGCTGTCAGTCAGTACGATTCCGTACAATATTATGAAAATCCGTTACAAGATTTGCCACGAGTTCTTACAGCCTGGCTTTGAACAAACCGCTTATACAATAATTGTTCCATCTACATAATACGGATTTTTACCCAACCCTATACAAAAGATCTAGAAATTATATGGATGATTTAAAACAATTAGACAAGTATGCCTTTCAAGTCTTAACAATGTTCAGGGAGGGGTATTCTAGCCGCCAGATTGCCCAGCAGTTTCATCTAAGTTATAAGACAGTAAAGGATATTGTGGAACGGTTTTCTCACTAGCGATAAAATGAAGAGAATTTTTAATCCTCCTGTGCCTCTGATTATAGGTAAAACTCTCTTGCTTTGAATTTAAGAATAAATCCAAAAGCCGCACCGACATTTAAAGGTGCGGCTTTGAGTTTCACAGAGATGGGGTTAGCTCTATCAATATTCGTAGAAAGGATGTGAGATTTTTCGATGTCTCAGTACTTGGCGCTATAGCACCCCCTACTGGTTTAAGGTTCCATCCTCATTTCGAGTGTCGCTCTGTACAGGCGTGACTCAAATACACAGTGAAAAAATCTCCTTGCTGTCTTCAGTGGGGAGAATCTCAATGTTTTTTCCATAGAAGCTACAGTGTTGCCTCCAGCTTTTTTTGTTCCTAACAGGCTCTCACCAATATATCCTCAAGCGATCGCAAGATTAACTAGGCAGGAATCACTTGAACAACTAGTGCGCGTTTATCCAGTGACTGGATTTTACCTACTTGACTGAGATCATTTGCAATTCGGTCTAGCAGTTCTCCCGCTTTGTCACGATATTGATGTTCTCGGCCTCGTAAACGGATGGCAAACTTGACTGAATCGCCTTTACTCAACCATTCACCTGCTTGTTGGATGCGTAAATTGTAATCAGCCACGCCCACGTTTAGGCCAAATCGAACTTCCTTTACCGTGGGTCTAGCACTCTGGCTCTGACGTTTTTTCTTTTGATACTGAAGCTTGCCATAGTTAAGAATCTTGGCGATTGGAGCCTCTTTACCTTGCGAGACTACAACTAAGTCAAGCTCTAAGCTCTCGGCTAGCTGTAGCGCCTCATTGGTGTCGATCAGACCACGATTGTTATTCTCATGGTCAATCAAGAAGACGCTAGGTGACTTGATTTGTGAATTAATCAGTTGCTTTTGGATTGCGATAACGAATTTCTCCTAATTGTTCAACATTTTACATTCCAAGTAATGCTAATTTAACACAACGCTGAATTAGAGCAACTTTAACCACACAATGGACTACAATCTGTTAAAATGTGGAATTGCGGCACTCGCTCTTCAGTCTTTGCGCTATTGCCCATCAGCCTTTCAACGCTTTTTTATCCGTCCGCCTAAGACTGACGCCGCCATTGGCGACAGGCCGATGTTATTTTTTGGAGTTTTATGTCTTTTTCTACTCTCGGCTTGTCCAATGAAATTATCCGGGCGGTTACAGAACGCGGGTACACTGAACCCACGCCAATTCAGATACAGGCGATTCCTGCTGTATTGTCGGGTAGCGATTTACTAGCTGGGGCACAAACTGGCACTGGAAAAACCGCTAGTTTTACCCTGCCGCTTCTGCATCGGTTGTCGTCTGATAAGAGCGTCAAAGGTACATATAAGGGCTACCCGCCGATCCGGGCGCTGATTCTTACCCCGACTCGTGAACTCGCCGCACAGGTAGAAGAAAGCGTGCGCGAGTATGGTAAGTACTTGCAGCTAAACTCGATGGTGATGTTCGGCGGAGTCGGTATTAGTCTGCAAAAACAGCGTTTAAAGAACCGAGTGGATATTTTGGTCGCTACTCCAGGGCGACTGTTAGACCATGTTCAGCAGGGCACGCTGAACCTGTCGCATATTGAGGTTTTGGTGCTAGATGAAGCAGATCGGATGCTGGACATGGGCTTTATTCATGATATCCGCCGCATCCTCTCACTATTGCCCAAACAGCGACAAAATTTGCTATTCTTCGCTACTTTCTCGGACAAAATTAAGGCACTCGCCGCCGGGCTGCTTAATAACCCGACGATGATTGAGGTAGCACGCCGCAACGTTACCGCCGAGACGATCGCACAAAAAATTTACCACGTAGACCGTGACAAGAAACGCCAATTACTTGCTCACCTGATTCGTCGAGATAATTGGTATCAAGTGCTAGTGTTTACCCGTACTAAGTACGGCGCTGATCGTTTGGTTAAGCAATTGGGCGAAGACCGGATTCAAGCATTGGCAATCCACGGGAATAAGAGCCAACCGGTGCGTACCAATGCTCTGGCAAAGTTCAAAAATGGCAGCTTACAGGTATTGGTGGCGACAGACATTGCTGCTAGGGGTCTTGACATCAGCGAACTGCCCCATGTAGTCAACTTCGATCTACCCAATGTACCGGAGGATTATGTTCATCGCATTGGGCGTACTGGCCGCGCTGGCGCTTCAGGTGAAGCCGTGTCGCTGGTGTCTGTTGATGAATACCCTCTATTGACAGATATCGAAAAACTGATTCAGCAGCGCTTACCAAGGGAAGTAGTGGCTGGTTTTGCGCTCAATCCCGATACCAAGCCAGAAGCAATCCCAAATGGACGGCAACACAGAGCCAAGCCTGGAGGTGATAAGCGTCCGGCTGGTACTCCTAAACCGTTACCACAGAAATCGGCTAAACGTAAGGCAGCGCCACCTGCCACGAATGGCGATAAGCCTGGTGCGCGTTCGTCGGCATCGCGCCGTTCTGCTAAACGCGATCGCTAATCTTCGTTCTTAAGGCTTACTCTTTCAGCAACGCCCCTAAGCGGTTAAATTCACTTTCAACCTGCTCTTGAACTTGACTTTATAGCCACGACTTACGCACAGACTATGATCTTACGTCATTACGAGCGTTCGCGGAGCGTCTCGTAGAGAAGCGAAGTAATGGCCAAGGGTTGGTTTTTCGTCACGAGTGCGTAAGTCCTAATAGCGACACTACTGTTAGGATTTACGCACTTAGAGGATGTTTGAAAAGTCCTATTGTCGGTATCAAAAGTTTTAGATACCCCTAAATCCCCCTTAAAAAGGGCAGGGCTGTTTCATTCCCTCAAAAGCTCAAAAAAGACTTGTGTTCTGAACGAAAGCCCTCATGTTCTGAACGAAAGCCCTCGTGTGTACACCGTAGCCTTTTTAAGGGGAGCCAGCGCAGTCTTCTCCCAAAGGGACAGGCTAGCGCCTTCTCTACGAGAGGCTTTCGCCAACGCGGAGCGTCTTGTAGAGAAGGGGTCTCCCCAAGTGGAGCGACTGGCGTGGGTTAGGGGGGATGTAAAAGTGCCTAAAGTCACAGCAAAACACTTTTCAAACAACCTCTTAGCTTAGATATTGAAACTAAGAATGAAAAATAGCACAACGCCCCATGCTCAATTACAAAATTCCCAGAAAATGGTTAATTTTGGTTGCACTGGCTTTGATATCTGCCTTGTTGCTAGCGATCGCATCTACAGCCTCAAGTATTTACTTATATGGCAGCAGTACTAATAATATCAAGGCAGATGCAGCAATTGTTTTAGGAGCGGCAGTTTGGGGACAAGAACCATCTCCTGTTTTCAGAGAGCGAATCAACCACGCTATTAGTTTATATAAAAATGGATCTGTTAAGAAGATTATTTTTACTGGCGGAGTTGGCGAAAGTAATGAACCAGCCGAAGCTATAGTTGGAAAAAATTATGCGATCGCGCAACAGGTAAAAGCTGCTGACATTTTCACTGAAACTGAATCTCGCACAACTCACCAGAACCTCAAAAATGCCTTAAAAGTCGCCAATGCTCACCAATTAATCAAGTTTCTTATTGTTAGCGATCCATTGCATATGAAAAGAGCCGTATTAATGGCACGAGGCTTAGGAATGGATGCACATTCGTCTCCCACACCTACTACCCGCTATCGCAGTTTTCAGAGTCAGATAGAGTTTTTAAGCCGAGAAACTTATTTTTACTTTGTCTATTTAGTGTTTACAATCTAGCTGTAGGTTCCGAAACTACAATAACTCTGTGATGGAAAATAACCGTTGTCGGTCTATTTGTTGCAGCTTGATTTTTTCCGCGTAGAAAGCCTGATAATAAGATTGATATCGCTCTGGTTCAGTTTCTGGATCAGTTTGTTGCCACAGTTCCAAAAAGTGACGATAGCGTTTTTCAAGCATCACCAAATCCATGCAAGCGATCGCAGCTTGAACTACTTGCGGAGTCCGAAGTATTTCTTTCTGGTTTTTTTCATCCACATGAAACAAATGAGAAATTAACCCCATCTCATTGCTAAATTCTAAAAAATGGTCTTGTAAGCGGGAAATTAAATCTGGTTGAGACGCAAAATTTCTGGTTTCTACATTAGCAGATGAGATTTCTAAAATCTGTTGCCATAAAAATCGGTGGTGAGAAAGGCTAAATTGCAAATCTCGCTCCTCTAGTTCGGCAATAATCGCTTGACGCTGTTCGGGACAATGTAAGTAAATTCGCAGTAATAACGCCTCTGCATGTTCTAAAAGGCTCCGTTCTGTGGGGAGTGGGGAGTGGGAAGTCAGGAGTGAGGATTTGTTATTTCCCCATGCTTTTCTGGCTGACACAGGTTTAGTGTATGCAGCCGTAGCCGGAGCGATTTGAGTCAGCAGATTTTCAATTCGTAGAGGTATAAGTCTGGTATCTCCCAAGCTGAGTATTTCTGCACAGTAAGAAACGTAATAGTTGCGTGTATCGCTGTTAGCTATATTTTTAAGTAATTTGACTAATTGCTGAGTTACTTGCTGAAAATCAGTAGCCTGTTTTAAGTCGCGGTCTTGAATAATTTGCTGAATCTGCCAGTCTAACCAAAGTGGGGCATTTTTTAGCAGTTCTGCATAATCTTCTGGGGTGTGGCTATGCAAGTATTCATCAGCATCTTTACCATCGGGTAAATTGAGAATCTTTAGCTGAACTTCGCCTTTGTATGCTAGTTCGGCAATTTCACCTATCGCCCGTTCGGCGGCATTGGTTCCGGCTTTATCAGCATCAAAGTTGAGTACTAATTGTTTCGATTCGGTGTAGCGTAATATTAAGCGGACTTGTTCTAAGCTTAAGGCTGTACCAAGGGAGGCAACTGTGTTATTAATACCAGCCGCGTGGAGAGCGATCGCATCAAAATATCCCTCTACTACCACCGCCTGATCGAGTTGGGAAATCCCACCTTTGGCTTGATCGAGGGCAAATAATGTTTTACCTTTACTAAAAAGTTCGGTTTCTGGTGAATTGAGATATTTAGGCTCTACCCCTTCCGGGGAAGCCGCCCTCTGGGCGTCTACATCCGTGAGAGTTCTGCCACCAAAGGCAATGACACGCCCTTGGAAATCGCGGATGGGAATCATCAAGCGATTGCGGAATGCATCATAATAACCACCCCCTTCCCGCCGTGGCTTAATCAATCCGGCTTTTTCTAGTATCTGCGCTGGATAGTGTTTATCTTCCACTAGATAGCGATAAAGAGTTTCCCAACCTGCGGGAGCATAACCTAAGCCAAATTGCTGTATAGTTTCTTCTTTGAGTTGGCGGTTAGATTGTAAATATTCAAGTGCCTTTTGCCCTTGTGATTGTCTCAAGGCGTGTTGATAAAACTGGGCGGACGTTGCCAGAACTTCATACAACTGCTCACGCAAAGATAGCTGACGCTGTAATTCTTGGCGTTGTTCAGGTTCTAAGGTTTGTACAGGTACTTGGTAACGCCGTGCTAAATCTAGCACCACATCAGCAAAAGAGCGCTTCCCCAACTCCATGACAAACTTAATGGCATTTCCTCCGGCTTGACAGCCGAAGCAATAGTACATTTGCTTAGTCTGGCTGACGGTGAAACTGGGAGATTTCTCATCGTGGAAGGGGCACAAACCGACAAAATCCTTTCCGCGTTTGCGTAAAACTACGTATTCGGATACAACATCTACAATATCAGCTCGTAGTTTAACTTCTTCAATTGTGTCTGGGTGCAAGCGGGGAATTTGCATTCTAGTCTATTTATCAATTCATGGGTTAGTAGTTAACACTGCGGTGCGTTTCCCAACTGATAGCTATTATATTCTTGTTGCTAGACCAAGAATGATTTATAGAATTGCTTACACTTAATTTTATCAGAGGAAATACTTAAAATGGGGCGTATTTTTATTTCAGCAGCTCACGGAGGCAAAGAAGCCAGAGGAATCGATCCAGGTGCGATCGCAGGTGGTACAACTGAAGCTAAAGAAATGATTCTGCTGCGCGATTTGATTGTCACGGAATTGAGAGCGCGGAATGTGGAAATTTTGGCAGTCCCCGATGACTTAAGTGCCGCCCAAACTATCACCTGGATCAATTCTCGCGGCCGCCGGGGTGATGTTGCCCTAGAAATTGAATCTGATGCAGCTAGCAGCCCTTCTGTGCGTGGGGCTGGCGTCTTCTACATTGCTAATAATAGCGATCGCAGAAGCAATGCTGAACAGTTACTAGTGGCGTTATTGCGCCGTGTACCCCAATTGCCGAATCGGGGAGTTAAGCCAGATACAAATAGTGGTTTAGGTAGTTTAGCATTCTGTCGCCAGACAACGCTTCCAGCTTTGGTGATGCAAGTGGGGTTTCTCAGCAATCCAGAAGATCGGGCTTTGCTGCAAAGTCGTCGCCGCGATTTTGCTTTGGGGATTGTCGATGGATTAGTAACTTGGAGTCGTGTAATTGACCCCACTCCTGGCACTCCGACCGAAGCAAATTATCCACCAATTAATATTAATATTAATGGTCAAACTTACTCAGAGCAAGGAGTTTTAGTTAATGGAAATGCTTACATTCCCATTGATTTAGTAGATCGTCTACGGATTGACCTTACAAAAGCGGCTAATGTTAATCGAATTACCTATCGCAAAATAGTTTATGTTAAAGCGATTGAACTGCGAGATTTTAATGTTGCGGTCAGTTGGGATGCTGCAACTCGGACTGCCAGTTTGCGCTCAAATTTGATGGTTTGCTCTGGTCAATTTGACCGGGTGATGTCAAACGGTAATACTTCAGAAGTACAGTTACAATTATTCCTGAGAAACAATAATCAAAATGCTTTGGTAAGGTTTCCTGACATCCCAAAACTTTATCGGGAAGAGGCAGGGGTAGAGGGAGTTAACTATGATATTGCCTTTTGCCAAATGTGTGTAGAAACTGGATTTTTACAGTTTGGTGGTGATATTAGACCTGAGCAAAATAACTTTGCAGGCTTAGGTGCGATCGGTGGTGGTTCAGAGGCTGCGTCTTTTCCCAGTGCCAGAATTGGGGTGAGAGCGCACATCCAACATTTGAAAGCTTACGCTAGTTTAGAACCTTTGGTACAGGAAGTAGTAGATCCACGGTTTCGGTTTGTTACACGCGGAATTGCGCCATTAATTGATCAGTTATCAGGGCGGTGGTCAGCAGATTTAGATTATGGTGCAAGGATTTCAGCAATGGTTAAACGATTATACGAATCAGCAGGACTTCTTTGAGCGTTGATTAAATAAACTTAGATTGCTGCCCTTGGCGTACTTGGCGGTAACGTGCGGCAAGCCGCTTCGGATCTACGTTTAATAAATATTAAATGCATCCTCATAGCAAAATGGTATGAGGTAACGTCAAGTTGTTATAGCAATCCTATCTGGGTTATAAAAATTGTTTTGTTTAACGAACCGCCTTCTCTGCGAGAGGCTTCCGCCAACACGCAGCGTTTCGCAGAGAAGAACGCATAGACACGGAGTGGCTTCCCGCAGGGTAGGGCGCAAAGTGTAGAAAGAGAAGATTTTACAAATGATTTAGGATTGCTATATAAACTTGATAGCAATTAAGAAGATAGACTGTGATCGTCCCATCAAGCAGTACGTTATTAACAAGTCATAACAGTAGTTTGGGGTTTACCAGCCTCGCAGAAATATCAAGTGGAAACTTGCTTGCACAAGTGGATCTTCATCGGGCTGTAACAAGTTTAAAGCTAAAGCAAGACAAAAAAGACTCGATGGGTCAGTTTTTGACTCCCGCTTCAGTAGCACAATTGATGTCTGGGATGTTTAATAGGCTGGATTTGCCTGAAATATCCGGCTCTTGCGTTGGTTTTATGGTATGGCATTAAAATAGCCATTTTATAGAAAGGTTCAAAAATTTAAAATCCAGTCATAGCAAGGAATATAGGCTCTGATTAGGTTTTATTTATTATTCGACTCCATAAAAAGAACTGAAGAGCCAAATATCCTTGCTTGATGCTGGAGCAGGAATCGGTTCATTACTAACTGCTTTTGTAGCGAAAGTATGCCAGCATCGACAATACACGTCAAGTTTGCGCGTTGTAGCTTATGAAATTGACCCTTTTCTAATTGGATATTTGCATCAAACCCTAGAGCTATGTAAGAAGGAATGTCAACGTGTGGGATCTATTGCAGGCTTACCAAATAGAAAAAAACAAACTTCCTGAGTAAACAGCAGAATTCAGGTGTACTTAGTACAGCTTTGCGTAAGAATGAACTACTCCAAAGCTACAGAGGATACACAAAGGTTTAATACAGGGCAATTTTTTTTGTAACGAACTTATGCAAAGCTGTAAGAGAAAATGCCTTGTTAAACACGATCTATGAACATTCGTAAAGTCTCTACTACTCCCTTCAGCGACCAAAAGCCCGGTACTTCTGGTCTGCGGAAAGCGGTTAAGGCTTTTCAACAGCCCCACTACCTGGAAAATTTCATCCAATCCACCTTCGATTCTGTAGGGGAATTACAGGGGCAAACCCTAGTTCTGGGTGGTGATGGTCGTTATTACAATCGCCAAGCTATTCAAATCATTTTAAAAATGGCTGCGGCCAATGGCATTGGGCAGATTAAAGTTGGTCAGGGGGGGATTTTGTCTACTCCTGCAACTTCCGCTATTATTCGCAAGTACCAGGCCATTGGCGGCATCATCTTGTCTGCTAGTCATAATCCGGGCGGGCCAAATGGTGACTTTGGTGTGAAATATAACATTGGCAACGGTGGCCCAGCGCCGGAAAAGGTGACAGAGGCTATCTACGATCGCAGTAAAGTGATTGATAGCTACCAAATTCTGGAAGCACCAGATGTAGATTTAGAAACCTTGGGTGAATCACATTTGGGAGAGACGGTAGTTGAGGTGATTGACTCTGTGCAAGATTATCAAGAGTTAATGGAGTCCCTGTTTGATTTTGATCGCATTCACCAACTGTTGACTTCTGGAAATTTTCGGATCAGCATCGATGCCTTACATGCGGTAGCTGGCCCTTATGCTCATGCCATTTTTGAGAAACGTTTGGGCGCACCAGTGGGAACTGTGCGTAATGGTACACCCCTAGAAGACTTTGGAGGCGGACACCCTGATCCAAATCTGGTTTATGCCCATGAGTTGGTGGATATTTTGTACGGAGACAATGCGCCAGACTTTGGGGCAGCTTTCGATGGAGATGGCGATCGCAATATGATCTTAGGGCGTAAGTTCTTTGTCACTCCTAGCGATAGCCTTGCAGTCTTAGCTGCAAACGCCAAGCTAGTCCCTGGTTATAGTTCTGGTTTAGCTGGTGTAGCGCGATCGATGCCTACTAGTCAAGCTGTGGATCGAGTTGCCGCTCAGATTGGAATTGAATCCTATGAAACGCCCACTGGTTGGAAGTTTTTCGGCAATCTCTTAGACGCGGGTAAAGCTACTCTCTGCGGTGAAGAAAGTTTTGGTACTAGCTCTAACCATATCCGCGAAAAAGATGGGCTTTGGGCTGTTCTGTTCTGGCTGAATATCCTAGCAGTCCGACAACAGTCTGTTGAGCAGATTGTCCGGGAACACTGGCAGACTTATGGACGCAATTATTACTCCCGCCATGACTATGAAGGGATAGAAATAGAGCCAGCAAACACCTTAATAGCAAAACTGCATTCTTTATTACCAACTCTCAAAGGTAAGCAATTCGGTAACTATCAAGTTGAATACAGTGATGACTTTAGTTATACCGACCCTGTTGATGGTAGCGTTAGCCAAAAACAGGGTATTCGCATTGGCTTTACCGATGGCTCCCGCATTGTGGTGCGACTTTCTGGTACGGGGACTCAAGGTGCAACCCTAAGAGTTTACATAGAAAGCTATGAGGCAGATCCAGCTAAACATGACCTTGATCCACAGCAAGCACTTGCTTCTTTAATTAGTCTTGTTGAGGAAATAGCCCAGATCCGCGAACTGACAGGTCGGGAAAAACCAACTGTAATCACTTAGTAACAAGTTAGGAGTTAGGAGTTAGGAGTTAGGAGTTATTATTTTCTTTAATTTCTATCTTCTGCCTCCTACTAACTAGCAACTTCTTCCTCGCGCCTCCTTATACCATTTCTTTGTGAGGCTGCGCCAAACCTTTTTAACTTCTTTCTTCTCTGCGAGACGCTGCGCGAACGTGTCATTTGCGTCCTTCTCTAACGAGACGCTGCGCGAATGCGGTTCGTTTTTATTTCTTGCTTCTTGCACTTAAATATGATTTAGCGCATCTTCATACAGAATTGGTATTAGATATCTTGCTTGTATACTTCTAATAATTTGGGAATGTGGTCATACCCATCTACACCGATAACTGCAATGATTTTAGGGCGATGTTGCTGTAGGAACTTTTGAAAAGCTTCTACACCGATTTGTCCTTGCAAAATTGTTAGTAAACCTGCCGCTTGTCGCCATTCATTAGAAGCAATTTGCTCCAAAAGATACATTCCCAAGCAGCCTGTGTAAATGGTTTTTTCAGAATTTTCGAGATGGTAATAAGCTTCTGCTAAATAAGCTAAGTTCCGTCCTTGCAGATATAAATCACCGGAAACTTGGGCTGTTTTAAAACCATCTTCAAGATATTTAATTGCGGTTTGGTGTTCTCCAATTACTAAATAGGCAATTCCTAAGCTGCTAACACATAAGGCTTTACTTTGAAGATCGCCTAATTTTTCTGATAATTTTAAACCTTGTTCCAAATAGTTAATTGCGGCTTCATAAGTTTCGGGTTCTAGGTTTTCTAGTTCTTGAGCCTGCATGACTTCGCTGTAACCTAAATTTACCAGCGCGTTTGCCTCTCCTGTTCTATCGCCTGCTTGCCGACTCAATATTAATGCTCGTTGGCTGTAATTAATTGCCTCAGCATAATTTTGCTGTTGCACGTAGGTGCGGCTGAGGTGGTTGAGATTGGCAATTTCACAGGCGCGATCGCCTGCATTCCTGGCGATCTCCAGCGCTTGCTGATGAAAATCAATTGAGCGCTGGTATTGCCCTAAAGCACGCTGAGAATAACCTAATAGGGTCAAAATACGCGCTTTTTCTTGGGTTCCCTCACCCCTCCGCAATGGTTCATCCAAATAATCAAGGGCATCTCGCAAATAAGTGCCAGTAAAAGAGGCGAAAATCCCACCATAAAAGGGAAAATACGGACGTTGGGCAAAGGTTCGCAAAATCTGGAGCATAATTTGAGAACAGGCATCGCCGTATACTGTCCCAATGCTCCCAAAACCACTTGCCAATTGACTCCAAATCACTGCAAAGGTCAAAAAAGTGGAAATGGACAACTTTGGCCCCGCTTTAACATCGTAAGCTTGTTGGTCAAACCAGTTAATTAATCCCCGTTGCAAGAACTGTAAAATCAATGCCATTTCCACCCAATCTCTCAGGGTGATACCCCGTTGTCGCTGGGCAAACTCAATTGCCGATTCTTCCATCGCTAAGGTGCGAAGCAGTGCTTTGGGTAACTCACTATTGAGTTGTTTAGCCCAACTTGCCCAAGGGCCACGTTCTCCTGGTACGCCGCCAAATCCTAAAGCTTCTTTTTGCTCGTACATCCAACTGAGCAAGTTGTCTTGCAATCGCTGCCAAGAGTCTAAACCACGGGTAATCCCTTCAGAAAATTGTTGTAAATCAGCATCTGCCTGGGCAAATTGTTGTAATCCTTTTGACAATTGCTGTAGCTGTTGCAAATTTAGCGGATACTTCTGATTGGGGTCAGTAATCCGTAAAAATGTCGCCAGACGCTCGTCAGGTGGGGCTGTGGTAATTTCTGTAACTGCGGAGGCGATCGCTTCTGTGGCTTTGTTTTGCTCTTGCCAGCGTTGCCATTGACTTTGAATGGTTTTAATAGCTCTCAAACTGCGAGTAGCTTTAGCTTTTTTGAGTTCGTCTTTTTCACTATCTACTTGGCTTTGGAGGGCATTGAGGCGATCACTCAAAGCTAACTCAAATACTTCCCCTGTACCGGAAGTAATTCCTTTAAGCAGCATTTGATACACCATATCAACAGAGCTAATTTTACCCTTGAGGGTGGTTTCGACAATTTCATCGATTAAGGCAAGATAGCGATCGCGCAATGGCAAAGAGTCTGGCACTTTAGCTACTAGAGAATGTCACATCCATTCTAATTCTAGTCTGAGTTTGACCGAGTGGATTGGACGCTTGTAGAGCTTGAGAGCATTCAAGTCCGTCCGGTGAGATTGGCAACTACAGCTGCTAACTCGACCGGATTGACTGGCTTGGGTACATGGAGTTGAAAGCCTGCCAACAGCGCTTGCGTGCGGTCTTCTGCCCTAGCATAGGCTGTCAGCGCCACTGCTGGAATCCGCCCACCTTGGTCTGTTGGTAGCGCCCTGACTTGACGAATTAGTCTGTAGCCGTCTTCTTGTGGCATACCAATATCGCTCACCAGTATATGGGGGCGAAATTCTTGCAGGGCAAGTAGTGCATCATTTGCAGATGGAGCAGCCATGACTTGGGCCCCATACTGTCCCAGAATCGTGGTGAGCAAATGACGCGCGTCTGCCTCATCATCAACAATCAGCACCCTCAAGCCATCTAGGTTTGGCAGATAATTGTTAGCGTCTTGGGTATCTCCAACAGATGAGAGCTGCTCTGCCGTATTAGCCTCTACATAAACGGCTTTCATTGGCAGATTGACAATGAATGTTGCCCCTTGTCCAATCCCTGGACTTTCGGCAGAGACTTTGCCGCCGTGTAATTCTACCAAGTGGCGGACGATCGCTAACCCTAATCCTAGTCCACCATGCGATCGCGTGATCGAACTGTCTTCTTGACGGAAGCGTTCAAATACATGGGACAAAAATTCGGCAGCAATTCCCACTCCCGTATCGCTCACCCGAATTTGCACATGGGATTCAATACGCTCCAATTGCACATCAACTCTTCCCCCTTTGGGTGTAAACTTAACGGCGTTGGAGAGCAAATTCCACACAACTTGTTGCAAGCGGTTGGCATCACCCACAACTACCCCTAATTCCGGGTCGAATTTACAGTTGATGCTAATCTCTTTGGCCTGGGCTGCTGGGTAGACAGTATCGATTGCTGCCTCTACAAGTGGTACAAGTTTTACCCGATGAATATTTAAATGGAGTGTACCTCTAATAATCCGGGAGACATCTAAGACATCTTCAATTAGTTGAGCTAGGGATTTGGTGTTACGCTCGATTGTCTCTAGCGCTCGGCTAGTAGTAGTCTCATCAAACTTGCGACTCCTAAGTAGCTGCGTCCAACCCAATATGGCGTTTAGGGGTGTGCGAAGCTCGTGGGAAAGTGTGGCGAGAAATTCATCTTTCATGCGGTTTGCAGCTTCTGCATCGGCGCGTGCTGCTTGTTCGCGCTCAAGCAGTTGTTCCCGTTCTTGCTCTGCTTGCTTGCGATCGGTAATATCAATCATGAATCCATGTAGTAGCTGCGGCCCATTCTCATCCCGCACCACATTAACAATGTCATACAACCACACAACTCTGCCATCAGCAGTCAACATTCTGTATTCAAATTCATAATTATTCTGTGATAAAGAAGATTCTTGGCAATACTGAATAGCCCACTCCTGATCTTCTGGATGCATATGTTTTGCCCAGAAATCATCAATGTACCACTCTGACAATGGATAGCCAAGAATCTCAACGGTTTGCGGCCCTACATAAGTAAAATTTCCGGTAGTAGCATTTACTTCCCAAGGAATCACGCGGGCTTTTTCTGTGAGTGTCTTTAATCGTTTCTCGCTTTGTTTGAGAGCTGCTTCTGCTAATTTGTGAAGTGTAATATCTGTGATTAAAGCAACAAATCCTTCAACTTTTCCCTGCTGACTGAACTGGGGGACATAAGTAACATTCACGTAATGGTTTGTACCATCTTTATCGGGTAATTGGGTTTCGTAAGTTACTTGCTCTCCTGAAAGTACCGTTTCTACATAAGGAAGAATTGACTGATAAACAGATTCTCCAACCATTTCTCTAATGTGTTTACCATAAATTTCTGAAGTAGGAATTCCAAACCAGTCTTCATATCCTTTATTATTAAAGCGATAACGCTGCTCGGCATCAACATAGGAAATCTGGACGGGCACAGCATTTGTAATCAGGCGCAGTTGATCTTCTCGTTGACGCAGTGCTACTTCTGCTAGCTTATGTTCTGTGATGTCGCGTTGAGTTCCCCACGCTCTGACTAAAAAACCATTTTCGACAATTCCCACTAGATTATTTAAAAAATATTTGTAATTACCTTGCTTATCTATTTCATGGGACTCTGCATCGATTAATCGATAATTAGAACGAATAAAATTACGCAGGTATGCAATATTGTGTGGAGATGAGGGAACAAAAAAGTCTGTTAACCTAGCGCCGATAATTTCTTGTGGATAAGAATACCCATACATTTGCGCCATGACATGGTTGCATTCTGCTAAATAACCATACTGATAAAAATGCTGAATTTGCTCCTCTTCTGGACACTCTGGCGAAATCGGCACTTCCAGTTCCATGCACCAAATACCTTCCGAACTCTGCTCTAAAAAGGTACGATAACGTTCTTCACTTTTGCAAAGAGCAACCTCTACTTGTTTGCTGTTACTTAAATTAAGTACAAAACTGATAATATCGTCTGGATTATTTTCTAATAAAGCAGAAGCTAATAAGATGGGAACGCGACTGTTATCTTTACGGATGTATTCGGTCTCAAAAGCCTGACACACACCGTTGGTTTTGAGTTCTGCGTAGGCGTAGCCCGCCGTAGGCATCGCACTGTTGTTTGCTTCAATATATTCTGGTGGGATCATATCGCGCCATCGAATTCGCCCTGCTAACAAATCTTCCTGCGAGTAACCTACCATTGTTAAAAAGGCATCGTTAGCTTCTGCGATCGCCCCGTCAATTTTGCCTACAATTACCCCAATGATGTTGGAATCTACCAACTTTCTAAACTTTGCCTCGCTCACCTGTAGCTTCTGCAAACTCATTTGAAGATGTTGTATAGCAGTGCGTAACTCTGAGTTTAGCAAGCTGATGAGTATTGTCACCAACACAAACAAACCTAACCGCAATATGCTGTCTTCACTCGCAACGAACAGCGAAAACACAGGTTCTAAGAAAAAATAACTGACGGCTAAAGTAGACAAAGCAGTAGCCAGTAACCCTGTTTTCATGCCGCTAAACCAGGCACTAACCGCCACGGCAGCAAAAAACAGCAGGAAAATAGTTGGTTTCAGTAGTGGCTGTAGCAATAGTGTTAGTAGCAATGCGCTACCAACAGTCAACAATGCCACAACATAAGGTGTTGGAAGGGAACGGATTCCTTTCAATGTAAGTTCTCCTTTTATGCAGCTAGCTAAAGGATTATTCCCAAAATCAGCTAGACAATGCGATTGCTCAACATTTATTATGCATTGGAAAAATACATAACTAAGCAGTTAGTTGCAGTGAATCTATCCAAAGTAGTAAAGCTTAGTTTTAGTAAAAGCTTAGTAACCTGATAAGCCTCGCTCTAATTATATATTTATGCTTTTTAACTATCCGCCAACAAGTATTATATAGACTTTAGGCTAATCAATTTTAGTATATTAGTTAGAAATTATCCTTTGCCTTTAACCTTAATTAAACTTAGTTTTACCACCAGTAAGGATTTACATTTATCCTTTAAGCACTGATAAATTACTTCGTAAGCCTTGATAATAGCTGCTATATGATGTGAGTTAACACTAATTTTTAAAGCTTATATATGACTCATATTTGATTATTTGATTTGTGAAAAAACTTCGTACAACTCGAAAAGGCTGATTCCTTACTCCCTGCCTATCGCGCTTGCACTGCGCTTCTGTGCGAGACGTTTTGCGAACGCGCACCATGCAAATAAGTATGGCTACACCACGTTACGCGAATAGAAATCAACTCGGATTCCTATAGATAGAAAGTTTTACAATGCCGATGGGACGTTACATTCATTGACAAATGAGCGCATCTAGTTAAGCTTTGTCTGAGTTACTTAGATGAATTATGCACTTTTTGCGTTATTAGTAATCAAGGGACTAAAGAAGGGAATAGGGTACAAGTTACAGGGTATAGATTATTCCCTGTCACCTGTCACCTGTTACCTCTCCCCTAATCCCAATTCCCAATCCCCAAAATGGCTCGTACCCCTACACTAAATTTTGATCGTGGCACATTAATTTTGCATCCACCACCACGCGGCAAAGGTTGGATGGACTATGCCACATGGGATGATAGAGTTGAAAAATTCCGCATTCCCGCAATTAGATACCGATCGCTAGTAGAAGCACTACAAGCGGAAGATGTGAATTTTATCGATGAGGCGAAGCAATTCTATCCTGTAGATTTGGTTCCCACTCTGGAAATGGAACCCTATCCTCACCAGACTGAGGCGCTAGCAGCTTGGAAACTGGCGGGTAGACAAGGGGTGGTTGTGCTTCCTACGGCGGCGGGAAAGACTTACTTGGCGCAAATGGCGATGCAGTCAACGCCACGCACGACGCTCATTGTTGTACCAACTTTGGATTTAATGCATCAGTGGTATGCACATTTAGTAGCGGCTTTCCCCGATGCTGAGGTGGGATTGTTGGGGGGTGGTTCGCGGGATAGAACGGCAATTCTAGTAGCAACTTACGACAGTGCAGCAATTCACGCCGAAACGTTGGGAAATCAATATGCGTTGATTGTTTTTGATGAATGTCATCACTTACCGACAGATTTTAATCGGGTGATTGCGGAATATGCGATCGCACCTTATCGTCTTGGACTATCCGCTACACCAGAACGCACCGATGGTAAACACGCTGAGTTAAATATCCTCATTGGTCAAGAAGTATATCGCAAACGCGCTGAAGATTTGGCGGGGAAGGCGTTAGCAGAACATGAAATTGTCCAAATTAAGGTAAAGTTATCGCAACTTGAGCGGGAAAGATACAATCAACTAATTCAAACTCGCAATGACTTTTTGAAGCAATCTAAGATTTCTTTGGGGAGTCTTCAAGGTTGGCAAATGTTCGTGCAAATGAGCGCGCGATCGCAATCTGGACGTAGAGCCATGTTAGCGCACCGAGAAGCAAAAGATATCGCTTTGGGTACTGATGGTAAATTGCGAATTCTAATTGATTTATTGGCAGAACATTATCCGTCAAGAATTTTGATTTTTACTGCTGATAATACGACGGTTTATCGCATTTCTCAAGAGTTGTTAATTCCGGCAATTACTCATCAAACTCCTGTGAAGGAACGGCATGAGATATTAACAAAGTTTCGAGAGGGTAAATATAATACTTTGGTTGCTTCTCATGTATTGAATGAAGGAGTTGATGTACCTGCGGCTTCTGTAGCAATTATTTTATCTGGAACGGGTTCGGCTAGGGAGTATACTCAGCGCTTGGGTAGGATTTTACGAAAGGGGAATATTGAGAATAAGCAGGCGATTTTGTATGAAGTGGTGGCGGAGGATACGAGTGAAGAGGGGACTTCAGCTAGGCGGAGAGGGGAGAGGAGAGCAGGGGAAGCAGGGGTAGAAAAAGAGAGGAAAGGGAAGTTACAGGTTGTGTATGGGAGTGGGAAGGAACGGAGTTTGAAGGTTGCCGAACAGTTAGAGATTAATTATTCAGTCCAAAATCCAAAATCTAAAATCCAAAATTCAGATGTTACCGACAGATTTACTGATGCATCGCCAAAACGGGGAGGAGATTATCCCGAAGAGACTGAAGATTGATCAGAAAACTTCAGATTTGGCGATTGAGTTAATTAATTATTTTAAATCAGCAGTGGGGAAGACTCAAGGTGTGCTTGAGCGACAACTGACTGATTTTGAAGGAGATTCTACAGATTATCGTGTGAAGCGGGGATTAGCTTATATTCTCAAAAGCAGTTTTTGCACTTTTGAGGTGGTTAGTCCTCTAGAACCACAGATGTTAAGAGAACGGGTGTTTTCGTTGGCTGCAAAATCGGTTTCTAGTCGAGAATCTACACAAGTTACTCTTAGTAAAATTGCTGATGACTTAACTCAAGAACTTGAGCGGGAAGTTTTATTGAAACAGGTTCGTAATGGGTTATATGCTGATTTATCTGAAAATAAAATTTTGACAGTGTTTGATGCACCAACAGCGCCAGATTTGATAAATCGATATAACTTATCTCAGGTGCAGGGTGTATTTTATAAAGCCAGTCAACTGGTGTTAAATGCTCACCGCAATGTTCCAGGTGAATATAAGTTGTTATTTCGCTATCTTAAGTTGTTTCAATTAATGGCTTATATTGAGGGTGATGCTGATCACGGGTTTACAATTACGATAGATGGGCCAACGAGTTTGTTTAATCCTAGTACCCGATATGGGTTAGCGATCGCTAAACTGATTCCGGCTTTACTTCACGTTACTAAATGGAGTCTTTCTTCCATTCTCCAAACTCGTGATGCCTATACAAATAGTTGGAAAACTGGACGTTTTACTCTCAATTCCGAATGTGGTTTGGTATCGCATTATCCGCCAGGGAAGCCCTACGATAGTATGTTAGAAGCATCCTTTGCTGATAAATGGGATGCGTTGAAAAGTGGTTGGGCGTTAGAGCGAGAAGTTGATTTGATACCAATTCCTGGTAGTGTGATGATTCCCGATTTTCGCCTAGTGCATTCTGATGGACGCACATTTTTATTAGAAATTGTTGGTTATTGGCGACCAGAATATTTACAAAAGAAGTTTTCTCAGGTGCGGCGGGCTGGACGTAATGACTTAATTTTGGCAATTTCCGAGCGACTTAATTTAGAAAAGGCGGGAGTAAAATTAAATGATGTCCCTGCCAGAATTGTTTGGTTTAAAGATAAGTTATTGCCGAAAGCTGTGTTAGCTGTAATGGATTGATTAAGGAGGAATAAGATGAAAAGTATAGAAACAATTGCTACAGTTACCAAAGATGGTAAGATTACAGCGCAATTACCATTGGATATTCCAGAGGGTGAACATCAGGTGGTAATAGTAATTGATGAAAAGCCTTTAGCCGAGAAAGCAGAGAAAAAAGAAAAGAAGCGTCCTCCTCTAAACTTCCCTGTACATAACTATGGCCCTTGGCCTGAAAATCTTTCTTTAAGACGTGAGGTTATGTATGGTGATTGGGGGCGGTAATCCTGTTTTTCTGGACACGAACATCTTAGTGTATGCAAATGTGTCTAAATATCGCTTTTACCAAGTAGTGATGTATTAATCTAATAGAAATATGAGAACTATAGAAACAATTGCCACAGTTACAAAAGATGGTAAAATTACAGCGCAGTTACCATTGGATATTCTAGAGGGTGAACATCAAGTGGTAATAGTAATTGATGAAAAGCTTTTGACTGAGGAAACGGAGAAGAAAGAAAAGAAAGCGCCTCTCAAATTTTCCGCCTATCCTGTAGGATTAGTCTCGGAAAGTTTAACTTTCCGCAGAGAAGACCTTTATGCAAACGACCAATAACCCTATATTCATCGATACGAATATTTTAAATGGTTGACTTTTGACTTTTGACTTTTGACTTCCCCAAAGGGGCTGATTAACCCCAAACGCTTCTGCGTTCCCAAAACTGGGCAACTCTTTTTCCCCACTGCTCCCAGTAATCTTTAATAACTGCTGATTCAAACCAAAATACTTCTGCTGGCATTTCTGGAATCGCTACTACCAAGAGAGCGTGCTTTAGTTGAATGCCATAATCTCGATAATATTCGTTAGCTGCTCCTATGTATGCCGTAAGTTGCAATGGATGTTCATATAAATGCTCAATTGAACCTTTGGGTTTGTCTGCTGTTTTCCACTCACAAATACAGGGAATACCTTGATAGCTGGCAATACAATCAACTTTGCCAGAATAACCCAAATCATGATGAAAAACAGAGCCTTCTACAAGTCTAACTGTGTCGATTTGTTGTAAAACTGGCTGGATACTCTCCCAATAAGGGCGACTCGCTTCGGGACAAACAGGGTTTTGTCCAAGAAGGTAGCGCTCAATTTGTTTGTGTGTTTGGGTTCCCCGACGACTAGCAGATGTAGTAATGCGGGTAGCTTCTTCTGTACCAACACGCGCTTTCCAGTTTAATAATCTGTCTCTGTCTGCTGGTGATTTGGTGGCATTAAGTATTGTAGTCACGCTGGGAAAGCGATTTCCCTTGTCATCTACATAATATTGTTTACCATTTTCTCTTTTGGCGGTGGCATTAATGCGTGGTAGCAGTTGGGTATCAAATTGCATTATTAATTCTGTGGTTCGTAATTAAGAAAGTAGCGATTATAAATTATAAATTTCAAATCATCTTCCACACAGGCAAAACTTGCAAAAGTAAGTTTTAAAACTTTAATTTTTATTAGCAAAAGGTCGTCTCGTAGAGAAGCTTACCGTTCGCGTAGCATTCCGTAGGAAAGGTATCGCCTAGACTAAAATTCATATTGAACTAAGTAAAAATGCCATTTGACTTACTCAAAAGGAGCTTTTGCTTTCTCAAACTCCAGTTTGCTTACTCATTTTAGTGTTTTCCGCAAGCAAAAGAAGCTTTTGCTTTCTCAAACCCCAGTTTGTTTACTCATTTTGGTGTTTTCCGCAAGCAAATAGAGCTTTTGCTTTCTCAAACCCCAGTTTGCTTACTCATTTAAGTAATTCGCGCATTCATTTTGGTATATCGTTGAGCCGAAAGCTTGCGTAGGCATAGCCCGTCAAACTCACGTTAATTTAGAGTGTAAATTTACAAGCGATCGCCTTTGGTGGTTTAGAGATGAATGAGTGCGATCGCTTTTCTTTAGAGAAAGTTGTAAAAAAGCTATATGACAAGGGTTTATCTAGATACCAGTATTTATAATCGTCCATTTGACGACTAAACACAGCCAAAAATCTTTCTAGAAACACAAGCTGTCATCTTTATTTTACAAATGGTAGAAGCAAGATTGATAGAATTAGTTAGTTCTTCAGTACTAGAATATGAAAATAGTCGTAACCCTTTTCTAATCAATCAGCAGTCAATGGAGCGATACTTACAAATTGCTACATTGAGAGTATGTATTAGTAGATGAAAATATTAGAGAAAGAGCAGAACAACTAGAACAGCAAGGAATTAAACCTATTGATGCACTGCATGTAGCGTGTGCGGAAGCTTATCAAAGTAATTATTTAATTACTTGTGATAGGAGACTAATCAACCGTTGTCAAGATTTACCACTCAGGGTAATCAACCCAATTGATTTTATTTTGGAGATATGAAATGAAAATTAAGGTTATTGACGAACAACAAAATTTACAAGAAGTGATGCAGGTTTTACTCACCCACTTAGAACCATCGAAGGTAATGAAATTTTGGGCAGCTTGTAAACTAGGTGAAGGCGATTATTTACAAATTCAAGAAAAACTGTTTGCAGAAGAAACAGTTGCCAGTTTATATGCCAAAGTCAGAGAATATCAAGATGAAACCTAGTGTTCTCAACTAGAAGCGGCGCTCGCCTGGTTTATAGATGATAATTTTTATATTAAACTATAACGCGATCGCATAACCCTTCGTAAACATTGCGTTCTTTTCTTTTTGCTTAATAGAGTACTTTCTCGGCAGCATTAAAACTAGACGCACCTAAACTGAGATTTAAAACAATTGTTCAGCACAATTATTATTTAAAGTCTCACTTTGATTCAGATATTGTCGGAAATATAAACGATATAATTCACACGCAACAGTACTGCGATCGCCTTCTAAATTAATTAGCCCTATACTTTGTAATTTATATGCCAATGCTGGCTCTAATTTTATATAACTTGTAGCCTTAATTACTTCATAAAAAGCATCTCCCAATTCTGGCTCATTTTGTAGTGCTAACAGATACTGCCTTAAATACTCGTGATAAATTCCTGTTTGTGTGGGTGCTTGTTGCAATAACTGTTCTAAATCCCTTTCCAATCCCCCTTTCCCCACAAGGTGATATAAAGCCAATCTTACTAAATACGGATATCCTCCCACCATTGCCATCAAATTATCGACATTTTTACTATTTGTCCAATCCAAGCCGTGACGTAGTGCTAAATCCTGCACCTGCTCTTTCGTAAAGGGAGGTAACTTAATGAGCAAACCAATATTAAATGATGATTGATTCAGTTTTATTGGAACAAGAATTTCCGTTGAATAAACCAGAACTAGATGCAGTTTTTGCCAAATTTCTACCTCTTTGGCTCGTTCATGCCACGATCGCACTAATGCTAACAATTCTCCAGCGATTTCCTGATACTCAAAGATCCAATCCACCTTATTCAATACCAAGACAAGGGGAGTTTCCAACGCAGGCAGTAAATACTGTTGGAAATAGATAGAACAACTTACTTTGCTATCCATATCTTCATTCCAATAATCATTGAGTTTTGGTTTTAGCTGTAACTCCTGACTGAAATTGGCACAGAACCAGCGCAAAAATTTATCCAAACTGGTAAATACTGCTTTATCTGCTTGCTGAAAGTCCAACGTCACGGTGCGAAAGCCTTGATTGTTAGCGTATGCAAGCAACCGCAAAATCAGAGAGCTTTTCCCCATTTTCTTGGGTGCTTTGATGCAAATGAGGCTTCCAGGTTTAGCCATTTCTGCGTAGGCGAGTTCTTCAATTGGTGGGCGAGGGATGTAGAATCTGGAATTGAGGGATACCGCTCCACTAGGAAATTCTAAGGATATAGCCGTGGCTGCTTTGTTGAATTCCTTAACTAATTGCTGATGTGCTTTGCTAAGATGATGATTTTCTAAAATCTGGCGAAAGTTTGATTGATTTATAGGTTCTTTGCAAAAAACACTCAGTAATTGCCATAAATTAGCAGCAATTTTCTTGACACGTTCCTCCTCATAGTGAGCTTCACAGGCTATATTTGTGTAGGTTTTTCCTGCCCATGAAGAACGCAATATAATCTCTTGGAGTGTCGTTAAACCGGTTGCTTGACTGGCTTTTAGTAGCAATACTATTTCATCTATAGTCATTACTCATCGGCTCTAATTCAGTATGAAATTTTCTCACACCATTATTCCTTGGAACTCAATATAGCCTGCGTTGTATAGACGGCAGCCAGCCCTTTCCCAAAAAACTACAAACAAGGATTGACAATTTTTTTGTATCCTGAAACATTTGACATGACTTCAGCATAGAATTTTTTTTACAAATTTTTTCGAGTTTTTAGGTATTATATGTGATTTAAACTAATTTTTTTAGACATATCTTAGAATGTAGATGCACACAATGAAGCTATTTTTTTCTAAAAAATCGCTACTGCGATCGCATTAAAAATACCCGAGTGTGATAGATTTATAACCTTACAGCAACGCTATGCAAATGTGATCGTTTCAATTACATTTACATAGCGAATCAGTTACTACTCAACTACAGGTAATCCTGCCAGTGCCATCGCCACTTCATTTGCACTATATTCAGTATCAACAAGCCGTCCAGCTTCATAGTCAATATAAGCTTGCAGATCAAAATGCCCATGACCGCAAAGGTTGAATAGGATAGTTTTGCTTTTACCTTCTTTCTTACAGAGCAAAGCCTCATCGATTGTTGCTTTGACTGCATGGTTAGCTTCTGGTGCCGGTAAAATTCCCTCTGCACGGGCAAAAGTTAATCCAGCAGCAAAGCAACCAAGTTGGTATTCAGCACGCGATTGAACTAATCCCAAATTGACAATATGGCTAACAAGCGGGGCCATACCGTGATAACGTAAGCCTCCAGCATGAATTCCTTCTGGCACAAACCTACTGCCTAAAGTATGCATCTTAGTGAGTGGAGTTAAGTGGGCAGTATCACCAAAATCGTAAGCATATTTACCACGAGTCAGAGATGGACAAGCAGCTGGTTCTACAGCTATTACTTGTACATCTCGTTCTCCTCGCAATTTAGCGCCAATAAATGGAAAGGCAATTCCAGCAAGGTTACTACCGCCACCTGTGCAGCCAATGACAATATCAGGGTAATCTCCTGCCATCTCTAACTGAGTAAGTGCTTCCAGCCCAATCACGGTTTGATGTAGCAGTACATGATTGAGAACACTACCTAAAGCATACTTAGTTCGTTCATCAGCAGCAGCTACTTCTACAGCTTCACTAATAGCAATTCCCAAACTGCCGATGCTATTGGGATGTTGTGCAAGAATTTTACGTCCGGCTTGGGTTTCAGTACTTGGGCTAGCAACTACCCTTGCGCCATAAGTTTCCATTAGAGCTCGGCGGTAAGGCTTTTGCTGGTAGCTGACCTTTACCATGTAAACTAAGACTTCTAAACCAAATAGTGTACCAGCAAAGGCGAGGGATGATCCCCACTGTCCGGCTCCTGTTTCAGTAGTAAGCTTTTTTACTCCAGCTTGTTTGTTATAAAATGCTTGAGCAACCGCAGTATTGGGTTTGTGGCTTCCAGAGGGACTAACACCCTCATACTTGTAATAAATTTTGGCAGGCGTATCTAAGGCTTGTTCTAAACGACGGGCGCGATAAAGAGGAGTTGGTCGCCACTGGCAATAAATAGAACGGACTGCATCTGGTATTTCAATCCATTTTTGTTGACTAACTTCTTGCTCAATCAGCGCCAATGGAAACAGAGGTAATAATTCATCTGGTGTAATTGGCTTTCCAGTACCAGGATTTAAAACTGGTGGTAAGGCTTGTGGCAAGTCAGCCTAGATATTATACCAAGCTTTGGGCATCTGTTTTTCAGTCAAAATGTATTTAATTGTGTCCATGTAATTAATTGACAATAAAAAGCTATTTATACAGTAAATCTTAAATAGGGGAGGCGGGATGAACAGCAATACTGCTCGGTTAAGGGAAAATAGAGGGTAAGTAATAACTACCTCGAAACTTGCGGTGTCATTTACCCAAGATGGATAAACAACAAATTTTATCAGTCAAAATCTATGACTTTGATCCCCTCTGAAACTCGAAAGCTACCTACTCAAGCAATCGCAGCCAAAATTTTCCACTGGTGTAACATCATTAGTCTATTTATCATGCTCACCAGTGGGCTACAAATTTACAATGCCAACCCTGTTTTTGGTGGACGTGCTGGTTTACACATTCCTCCGATATTTACTTTAGGAGGTTGGCTTGCAGGAGGAAGACACTGGCATTTTGCCGCAATGTGGCTATTTTCACTGAATCTACTGTGGTATGGAATTTATGTTGTAATTACTCGGCGCTGGCGACATCGGTTTGTAGGTGCTAATGACTTCAAAGCATTACAAAAAAGTCAAAATTCTAAGCGCCTAATTTATGCTTGGCATCGAATTGCATATACAGCAATTATTCCTATCTTGCTGCTGGCCTTATTTACAGGCATAGGAATGTATAAACCTGCTCAATTTCCCTGGATTGTGGATTTTTTTGGCGATTGGCAAGCATTGAGAATTGTTCACTTTGCCTCAGTGCCGATGGTTATCTTATTTGTAATAATTCACTCTCGATTAGGGCGTAAGGCTGGTGGAACTGAATTAACAGAATCAATATTTTGGTAAACAAACTATGGTGATGGAGATAGGAAGACGTAGAAACTAATAACTAATGACCAATGACTAATGACTCTTTCTTTAAACTAAAAAAAATGAACTTTTTTGATAAATTGAATCGTAATATCTTACAAAATCAAAGCTTACTATTTGTAGGGCTTGATCCAAATCCAGAGATGATGCCTGTACGTTATGAATCTGAAGAACTCATCGCTGGTTTGGAGAAATGGTTACAATTCATTATTGCTGAAACTTCTGATTTCGTTTGTGCTTATAAACCGACGCTTGGCTTTTACGAAGCATTAGGTATTCCCGGTTTAGAATTGCTGTACAAAATTTTAGCAGCTATTCCAGCCCATATCCCAGTTATTTTAGATGCCAAACACAGTGACTTAAATACTAGTACAATCTTTGCCCGAACTGTGTTTACAGAATGGCAGGTGGATGCAATCACCCTTACTCCATATACAGGACAAGATCATGTAGCACCTTTTTTGGTCTATCCTGATAAAGGAGTGTTTATTTTATGCTGTACTTCTAATCCAGGTGCAGAAGCTTTACAGCAATATCCTACACAAGAATCGCCCCTTTATTTACAGGTGGTAAAAGAATCAAAAACCTGGGGAACTCCGGAGCAATTGGGTTTGGAAGTAGGAACTACAAATCCTGAAGTTTTAGCACTTATTCGAGCGATCGCACCTGAACGAATTATTATGGCGCGTAGCATCTGGGCGCAGGGTGGAAATCTAAAGCAATTTTTAGAAGCAGGTTTGAATGCTAACGGCGATGGTTTGCTGATTCCTGTTCCTCAAGATATGTTGGGACAGCAAAAATTATCTGAGGAAATTCAGCTTTTACGCATAGAAATTAATCAAATAAAAACTGAAATAATTTATGAAAATTCCACTTGTTCTGTGTGGTTACCTGATGTTTGTTTCCTAAATCAGCACCCTCACCAGGATTTGATTTTACAACTTTATGATATTGATTGCATTATGTTTGGCAGCTTTGTCCAAGCATCAGGAGCTATATTTCCTTATTACATTGACTTACGCAAAATTATTTCTAATCCCCAAGTTTTTAATCAAGTTCTCACTGCCTATGAAAATATATTGAAGAATCTCATTTTTGATAGATTAGCAGGTATTCCCTATGGTTCTTTGCCTACTGCTACTGGTTTAGCTTTGCGCCTTCATTGTCCGATGATTTTCCCTCGTAAAGAGGTGAAGGCTCACGGAACTCGGAGAGTTATTGAGGGTAATTTCCATCCTGGTGAAACAGTTGTGGTAGTTGATGATATTCTCATCAGTGGTAAAAGTGTCATGGAAGGGGCAGAAAAGTTGGAATCAGCAGGATTAAAAGTTAATGATATTGTGGTATTTATCGACCATGAACAAGGGGTAAAAGATAAGTTACAACAAAATGGTTATCGCGGTCATGCGGTTTTAACTCTTTCGGAAATTACTAATACTCTGTATCAAGCAGGGCGAATAAATGAGGAGCAATTTTTAGCTTTTTCTGAAGGTTAGTAATCCAAATTACAGAGAGTGGGAAGTAGGAAATGGGGGAAATGTTTCCTCATCTGCTTACTTAATAATATTTAATTGCCCAGATAAATCTATCTAGTAACTAGAATAATTTATGTTTTTAAATTAATTATGAATATTTCATTAAATCAACTACTTAAATGGTTAATTTTTACGCTGCTATTTCCTCTAGCCTTTCTCAATGCTTGGCTAGTATTTTTGCTTGTTAAAAATTTTCAACCTGTTGTAACAATTCTTGTTTTGGCTACTTTGCTTGCATTCGTTTTAAACTATCCTGTTTCGGTTCTCCAAAAGCGGGGAGTTAAACGCAGCTATGCAGTAGCATTAGTTTTTATATTAGCATTGGTAATTATCGTTGCTCTGGGTAGCACTTTGGTTCCCATTGTTTTAGAGCAATTTAATGAGATGCTGAAAGTCCTTCCCAAATGGATTGATTCTAGCGAACAAAAACTTCAGATTTTAAATAATTGGTTTTCTAGCTACAACTTCAATGTGAATTTAAGTCAGTTATTAACCAGATTAACTGAGCAATTACCTAATGAATTAGAGTTTCTTTCAGATAAGCTTTTAGGCATTATCATAGATACTATTGATAGTATTTCTGAGGCATTAATCACAATAGTACTGACTTTTTATCTGTTGTTAGATGGCCCAAGGGTTTGGGAGGGAATATTTAAAAAGCTACCTGGAAGTTTTGCTCAGAAGGTAAGCCAATCTATTCAACAAAATTTTCAAAATTACTTGATTGGTCAGGGATCTTTGGCTTTTCTGATGGGAGTTTCATTAACATTATTGTTTTTAAGTTTTCAAGTTCAGTTTGCTTTACTTTTTGGTTTGGGGGTTGGGCTTTTGAGTTTAATTCCCTTTGGCGATGTCGTCAGTCTTGTTGTAATAACTTTAATAATAGCCACACATGACTTTTGGCTAGCAGCGAAAGTGTTTGCAGTAGCTGTTGTCATTGACCAGTTAATTGATCAGGCGATCGCACCACGACTTTTAGGCAAATTTACTGGTATCAGACCAATATGGGTGTTAATTGCTTTGCTTGTAGGAACCAATGTTGGTGGAGTCTTGGGTTTGCTAGTCGCGGTACCTGTAGCTGGTTTTATCAAAGATGTAGCAGATGGTTTTTCCAAACCTGGCGATTCTGAGAATGTAGGAGAAGTAGCATCCGAATTGTTGTCCAAGGAATCAATATCGCAATGAGTTGTTGATTTCTGGGGTATACAAAGCGCACAGATGTGCTAGCCTACCGGGTGTTGCATCCAAAAAAATTGCCCAAAAAAACCCCTGGTAGAAATACCAGGGGTAAAAGATATAATACCATTTCACTTTATGTTTGTCGCAGATGCCCCTGTTTATGCCTCTACTGAGATAAGAGGCTAGAGTATTTCTCAAATATTACAACAAAAAGTGATCAGGTATAAAATTAGCCAACATTTGCCAAAAGCAATTCTCGTTTTTCTGATTTTTGTACTCTCACTTGAGAGTCATCATCAACATCGATAAGCGCTGTGTCTCCATCTGTAATTTCACCAGACAGCATTGCTTCGGCGAGAGAATCTTCTAAAAGGCGCATAATCGCCCGGCGTAATGGTCTAGCACCGTAGCTGGGGTTGTAGCCTTCTTGGACTACAAGTTCTTTGAAGCGATCGCTAACTTCTAAGATAATTCCCTTTTCCGTCAAGCGCTTAGAAACTTCACGAAGCATAATCTCAGCGATTTGCTTCACTTCATTCCTAGAAAGCTGGGTGAAGACGATAATCTCATCAAGACGGTTCAGGAACTCAGGACGGAAGTAAGCTTTCAATTCCTCATTTACTAAGGTGCGGATGCGGTTATAACTAGCGTCGGCTTGAGTGTCGAAGTCAAAGCCTAAACCATTACCACCTTTTTCAATCACCTTAGAACCGATGTTGGAAGTCAAAATGATCAGCGTGTTTTTGAAGTCTACTTTCCGACCTTTAGCATCGGTAAGATGACCGTCATCCAACATTTGCAGCAGCATATTGAATACATCGGGGTGTGCTTTTTCGATTTCGTCGAATAGCAACACTGTGTAAGGTTTCCGCCGCACGGCTTCTGTAAGTTGTCCGCCTTCGTCGTATCCTACATAACCAGGAGGCGAACCAACTAGTTTGGCGACGGTGTGGCTTTCCATGTATTCGGACATATCTAGGCGAATCATGGAGTCTTCCGCACCGAAGAAGTAGGAAGCTAGTGCCTTCGCCAATTCTGTTTTACCAACTCCGGTAGGGCCAGAGAAGATAAAGCTAGCAATGGGACGATTGGGATTTTTCAAGCCAACACGGGCGCGACGGATACCGCGAGATACAGCTGAGACTGCTTGCTCTTGACCGATGAGCCGTTGATGCAGAGTGTCTTCTAGGTGCAGAAGCAATTCTGATTCAGATTCAGTCAGCTTGTTGACTGGTACGCCAGTCCAAGAGGCAACGATTTGGGCGATGTCTTCTTCGTCAACTACAGTGGAGTTGACAGGTTGATCGTTTTGTACAAAGGTTGCTTGCAGTTGTTCTGCGAGTTTTAACTCTTGGTCGCGCAGGGTTACAGCTTTATCAAAATCTTGGACTCTGACTGCTGCTTCTTTTGCTTTGGTAACGCCAGCAAGTTCACGCTTGAGTTCTTTATTAGGAGAACTTTGAGAGTTCCGCAGACGAACGCGAGAACCAGCTTCATCAATTAAGTCTATTGCCTTATCTGGCAAGAAGCGATCGCTAATGTAGCGGTCTGATAATTCTGCTGCTGCTACAAGTGCCGCATCCAAAATTGTTACTTTGTGATGCTGTTCGTAAGCGCCGCGCAAGCCGTAAAGAATTTGTACGGTTTCTTCTACGGAGGGTTCTCCGACCATAATTGGTTGAAAACGACGCTCTAAGGCGGCATCGCGCTCGATGTGCTTACGATACTCATCGAGGGTAGTTGCGCCGATGCACTGGAGTTCACCCCGTGCTAAAGCAGGTTTGAGGATGTTTGCTGCATCCAAACCACCTTCTGTACCACCAGCGCCAACCAAGGTATGAATTTCGTCAATCACCAAGATGATATTGCCTACAGTGCGGACTTCTTCTACGACTTTTTTGATGCGTTCTTCAAAATCGCCACGGAAGCGAGTTCCAGCAACCAATGATCCCATATCGAGGCTGATAACTTGCTTATCCTGTAAGGTTTCGGGTACATCTTGGTTGATGATCCGTTGAGCTAGACCTTCTGCGATCGCAGTTTTACCAACCCCTGGTTCTCCAATCAACACTGGGTTATTTTTAGTGCGGCGACCAAGAATTTGGATAGCCCGCTCAATTTCCTTCTCACGACCAACTACCGGGTCGAGTCTGCCTTCTTGTGCTAGTTTGGTCAAATTTCTGCCAAACTCTTCCATACTTAGCGGTTGGGTGCGTTTTTGACTACCACCACCAGCTAAAGCTGGTGCATTTTCACCCAAACGGCGAACTATAGCACTGCGGACACTCTTGAAGTCAACTCCAAGATTTTGCAGGACTTTGGCGGCGACACCTTCACCAGCCTCGGTCAATCCCAAGAGTAAGTGTTCAGTGTTGATGTAATTCTGTCCCAGACTATGAGCTTCTTTAAACGATTGCTCGAAGAGGCTTTTTACTTTAGGAGTAAAAGGAATTTCTGGTGGTACAAAGCCAGAACCCCTACCAATAATTTTTTCTACCTCGCGACGTGCATCTTTGAGGGTAACGCCTAATTCGGCCAGCACTTTAGCAGCAACCCCAGTTCCTTCTCCCATCAAACCCAGGAGAATTTGTTCAGTTCCTACAAAATTGTGTCCCAGGCGACGTGCTTCCTCCTGAGCTAACATAATTACTCTAATGGCTTCGGAAGTGAAGTGTTCAAACATAATGGGTTCTTGCTCCCTCGCTGCTTGGACTTTGGGTGAGATAAAATTCACCCTCATCTAAAGTTTTTTGTATTTTCTTAAGGACTAATGTAACTTTATTTAAACTTTCGCGGCAGTGGTGAGAGCCGTAAGCCTCAGGTGTAGTTGCCGTCTGTAAGAGTTTTGAGTGCGGTTAGCGATAGCAGGGCCTTTAGCCCTGTGTAGAGTAATTAGGAAATGAGTAGTTGTATATTTAACAATTAAGGTTTCAGTGTTTAGTGATTTACCTTTGCCTTATATACTCCTGTGCTCTGGGCTAAACTAAAAACTCAGGATTTAACACTTAACACTCAAGACTCATTATGACTCAACCAACGGGAGGTAAAGACCAACAACACCCTCTTTATAACCGCGATCGCACCCTTATTGATATTTTACTCGCTCAAGAGGCGACAGACTATAACTTAGCAGAATTAGCTAGATTGCGAATGCGATATCAAGGGTTTCCAGGGGCAAGAGACATCCAAAAAGACCTAGATAAAGCCTTGCAGCAGTGGGGTTTGACCGAAGCCGAGCTTTTTGAGAAAACTCGTCAAATTCACAACTTGGGGGGAATTTACAAAAGTCGGGGGAAGAAAGAGGAACAGGATTGGAATTAGGGGAGGAGGCAGGAGGCAGGGGGAAATTCGTTTCTGAATCAGCGCGTTGCGTTCTTTGTTTAATGTGGCGATGTTACCTTGCCCCGTAGCTTTTTATTGAGCAATGCGTTCTTGTGCGATCGCTATTTCTGCTGGAGTTCGATTCAGGGCAGTTTGTAGGCTTTGCAATTCGGCTTTAGCACGAGAGAGTCAGCAGTTCTCACAAGAAAATAAATATTTTTTTGTCAGTTAAAGTTTACTACAAGACCTTACACTGCCCATGATGCCGTAACAGATGGTCACACAGCACCAATGCCACCATTGCCTCAACCATTGGAACTGCACGCGGTAATACACAAGGATCATGGCGTCCTTTCGCTGCTAATAGCGTTTCTTCGCCTTCACGAGTTACAGTTTTCTGCTCTTTTCTAATTGTTGCTGTCGGCTTAAATGCAACTCGTAAAATGATATTTTCGCCGTTGGAAATCCCCCCTTGAATACCACCAGAACGGTTTGTTAGCGTGCGGATTTGATCATTTTGATCAATATAAAATTCGTCGTTATGTTCAATTCCCGTTAGCAGCGTTCCCCCAAAACCGGAACCAATTTCAAAGCCTTTGCTAGCAGGAAGAGACATCACACCCTTAGCGATATCAGCTTCCAATTTATCGAATACTGGTTCGCCCAAACCTTTCGGCACATTTCGCGCCACACATTCTACTACACCGCCGATAGAATCACCTTGTCTGCCTATTTGCTCAATTAATTCAATCATGCGATCGCTGCAATCAGCATCGGGACAACGAACTATATTGCTTTCCACTTGTTCTAAGGTGACAGTATTTGGATCAACTACACCTTCCAAGTCTTTGATGCGCTTAACGTAAGCGATAACTTCGACATTGGCTACTTGACGAAGAATTTTTTTAGCGATCGCACCTGCTGCTACTCTTCCGATTGTCTCACGCGCTGAGGATCTACCCCCACCTTGCCAATTGCGAATGCCATATTTGGCATCATAAGTTGCATCTGCGTGAGAAGGCCGATACTTCTCGGCCATCTCGTCGTAATCTTGGGGACGAGTGTCTTTGTTCCGCACCAAAATTGTTATAGGCGTTCCTAGTGTTTTGCCTTCAAATACCCCTGATAAAATCTCGCAGGTATCTGCTTCTTTGCGAGGCGTAGTAATTTTACTTTGTCCGGGACGCCTTCTATCTAGCTCTACTTGAATTTCTTCTGCCGAAATTTCTAGCTGTGGAGGACAACCATCAATCACAACCCCCACACCGCCGCCGTGAGACTCGCCAAAAGTACTGATGCGAAATAGATGACCAAAAATATTGCCCATGATTTTGAGGAAAAAGGTGAGGCTTATGTATTCTACCTAGAGTTCTTACAAAAGTTTATTTTTGCGTTTGTAGAATTTTTCGCTATTTTTTAGCATTTATGCAAAATTCTCTGAAGTTTTTATCCTCTATTAGGATAGGACTTACGCAAAATATCTCTCAAACCCTCATTTCTCCGTGTTGCGTTTGCCGCAGGCTACCACAGAGGCACAGAGAACACAGAGGAATAAAGAGAAGAGAGTTTTTTCGCCAGTTTTTTGAGTATTTTTTTATTTGGAAGTCCCTAAGCAAATACCCTAACTTAAATTAAAAGCGCCCTCCCTTTTGGAAGAGCGCTTTTTAATAAGAGCGAAACTTCAGAATTAACCGTTGATAGCAGGAGCGCTCATTGCCACAGGAGCAACATCACCAGCAGCCAAATCTAAGGGGAAGTTGTGAGCATTACGCTCGTGCATTACTTCCATACCCAGGTTAGCCCGGTTGATTACATCAGCCCAAGTGCTGATAACGCGACCGCTTGAATCAATGATTGATTGGTTGAAGTTGAAACCGTTCAAGTTGAACGCCATTGTGCTTACACCCAAGGCGGTGAACCAGATGCCGATTACAGGCCATGCTGCTAAGAAGAAGTGCAGTGAACGGCTGTTGTTGAAAGAAGCGTATTGGAAGATTAGACGACCGAAGTAGCCGTGGGCTGCAACGATGTTGTAAGTTTCTTCTTCTTGACCGAATTTGTAACCGTAGTTTTGTGATTCGGTTTCGGTTGTTTCACGAACTAGTGAACTTGTTACTAGACTTCCGTGCATTGCAGAGAACAAGCTTCCACCAAATACACCTGCTACACCTAGTTGGTGGAAGGGGTGCATCAAGATGTTGTGTTCTGCTTGGAACACGATCATGAAGTTGAAGGTTCCGGAGATACCCAAAGGCATACCATCAGAGAATGAACCTTGTCCGATTGGGTATACCAAGAATACTGCGGTTGCTGCTGCTACTGGTGCGCTGTAAGCGATCGCAATCCAAGGACGCATACCTAAGCGGTAGGATAGTTCCCATTCACGACCCAAGTAGCAGAATACGCCAATCAGGAAGTGGAAAATTACCAATTGGTAAGGACCACCGTTGTAGAGCCACTCATCAAGTGATGCTGCTTCCCAAATTGGGTAGAAGTGCAAACCGATTGCGTTGGAGGAAGGTACTACTGCACCAGAGATGATGTTGTTTCCGTAAATCAAGGAACCTGCTACTGGTTCACGGATGCCATCGATGTCTACTGGAGGTGCGGCGATGAAGGCGATTACGAAGCAGGCGATAGCGGCTAGCAGGGTGGGGATCATTAGTACGCCGAACCAACCGATGTATAAACGGTTGTTGGTGCTGGTGATCCACTCGCAAAACCGATCCCATACGTTGGCGCTTGAGCGCTGTTGTAAGGTTGCTGTCATGGTTTTATAAGTGCGGTTAGTTATTTTATAATCAGGCTTGTTTGTCTTTGCCTGTGAAACTACTTTACAATGCTTTACAATTTTTAATCAAGTTTCTCACTTTTGGGAAACTGATAGAAGTTATTAGTTTTACTTATCAAAAGGTAAACAACGAGGTCAGGGTACGCCGAAACCTCTTTTGTATGAAATCACAATCAATGTTGTAAAAATTCTGATTCTGTTGCCTACTGATCTGGGAATAATAGCTTTGGAGATAACCACTATTCCAAAAAAATTAACCCCCGGTTTACCACTGAGGGTTTTTTGTTTGGCAAAATGGCATATCTCTAAATTAGACAGTTGCTATGGTATTTGAGTAGGATACATTCCATGCGAAAAAGTACTGACTTGCATTACCCCTGGCTAACTACCAGGGGTTTTTATTGGAACTTTTACTGAAATATTGCACCATTCTCAATAGTGATTTTAAGTCAATATAGGCTTATATCGAGACCAAAAAATCAACTACAACGAATTAATGATGACAGAAGCTAAAAACGTAATCGGTGGAAACCTAGAAGTCTGCTGCACTTCTCCTATAACCGGGTTTTACCGCGACGGTTTTTGTCGCACAGGTGGTCAGGATTTCGGGTCGCACGTCGTATGTGCCGAAGTGACATTAGAATTCCTGGAGTTCACCAAATTACGGGGAAACGACCTGAGCACACCTGTTCCTGATTTTAATTTTCCTGGATTGAAGCCTGGCGATCGCTGGTGTTTATGTGCTTCTCGCTGGCAAGAAGCTCTCCAAGCTGGCGTTGCTCCACCTGTTATCCTGTCTGCAACCCATGCTAGAGCTTTGGAAATGGTTTCCCTAGACGATCTGAAAAAACATGGACTAACTTCGTCTTGATTTGAAATTGGGCATTGGGAATGGGGCATGGCGCATGGGGCATTGGTCAATAATTAATAGTTATTCTTCCCCTGCTCGCCCTGCTCCCTCATCTCCCCCACTCCCTAATTCAAAATCAACTCACTGCAACTTCCACAGGTAGCTTTAATACATTGACAACCATAGCAATTAATTTAGTGGGGTCTATTGGCTTAGATAAATGCTGCTGAAACCCTGCTGAAAGTGCTTCTAAGCGGTCTTCTTCTCGCGTGTATGCTGTTAAAGCGATCGCTGGAATACATCCGCCTTTTTCTGGTTCTAAAGAGCGTAGTTTCCGAATCAGCATATAACCATTTTTCTCAGACATACCGATGTCGCTAATCAGGATATCTGGTTTTGCTTGTTCAAGTATTGCTAGGGCTTCATCAACTGATGCTACCGCAGTGGTAGAAGCCCCATACTCTTCAAACATAAAACTGAGAAAGTTACGGGTATCTGTTTCATCATCTACAACTAAAACTCTTAATCCAGTAAGGGGTGTCGATGCCACAGGGGAGGAAATTTCTCCTGTGGCTTCTCTACTCGCTCTGCTACCCCTATTGTCTTGTAACAGTGGCAGTTTCACAGTAAAGGTTGCTCCTTCTCCTGTACCTGGACTTTGGGCAAAGATTGTACCCTTGTGCAGTTCCACTAAATGACGGACGATCGCTAATCCTAGTCCTAGCCCATTGTGCGATCGCGTTGTGGTGCTGTCTGCTTGCCGGAAACGCTCAAATACTTTGGGTAAGAACTCGGAACTGATACCAATGCCGGTATCAATAACTTGAATTTGGGCGTATTTATGAGTTGTTTGTTCTTCACCACAAATTACTGACAGATTCACATCTACCCTGCCACCCTTAGGAGTGAACTTAATAGCATTAGTTAGTAAGTTCCAGACTATTTGCTGTAATCGGGCTGGATCGCCATAAACTGACCCTACCGAAGTATCCAAGGCGATATTCAGCTTAATATCTTTTGGTTCTGCTAGGGGACGCACTGCCTCTAAGGCTGCCTCCATTACCGTGATCAGATTCACCGCAGATACATTTAACCGCAGTTGACCTCGGATAATCCGGGATACATCTAAGATATCCTCAATTAGTTGCATCTGAGATATAGCGTTGCGTTCAATCGCCTCTAAGGCGCGGGAAGTGGCTTTTTCGTCAAGTTTCTTAGAGCGGAGTATTTTTGACCAGCCCAGCATTGAGGTTAGAGGTGTGCGGAGTTCGTGCGAGAGAACGGCGAGAAACTCGTCTTTCATCCGATTTGCTGCTTCTGCTTCCTGTCTTGCCGTTTGTTCTCGAATTACTTGAGCGCGGACTTCTTCTGCTTGCTTGCGTTCAGTGATATCTTCGAGAGTGCCTACATATCCTAGCAATTCCCCTTGACCGGAAAGCATCGGTGATGAGCGAACTTGAACCCAACGGACGATACCGTGAGCAGTTTGAAAGCGAAACTCTTCAGAGTAATCACGACCTTGATAAATGTAGTTAGACCAACTGGCGATTGCTCGTTCTCTATCTTCTGGATGAACAGATTCTAGCCATCTCTTTTCTAAACTCTCTGCTGCTTTCAAGCCACAAATTGCCTGATATCGGGGATTAGTATACCTACATCCTCCTTCAGTATCAATTTCAAAAATCCCAACAGGTGAACAGGTACTCAGCGATCGAAATCGTTCTTCACTTTGTCTGAGTTCCGCATTCACAGCTACCAGCTGCGCTGCTTGTTGCTTGACAGCTTCTGTTTTCTTAAATAGTTCTACGAATACTGTGACTTTAGAAGTCAAAATATTGGGGTCTAACGGTTTGAGCAAGTAATCAACTGCACCCAAGGCATAGCCTTTAAAAAGCATTTGATCGCTGGTGCTAAAGGCGGTGAGAAAGATAATTGGAGTGTGACGCGATCGCCCCCGATTGCGTATCAAGGTTGCAGTTTCAAAGCCATCCATCCCTGGCATTTGCACATCTAGTAAAATCACTGCAAAGTCTTGATGTAGCAGACACCTCAAAGCTTCTTCCCCAGAAGTAGCTCTCACCAAATTCTCTCCCAGTTTTTCCAGGATTGCTTCTAGTGCTAGCAAATTTTCTAGTTTATCATCCACTAGGAGGATGTTTACTTTGGGTTCCATCTGCATGGGTTTATTTCCGTGATGAGTGACAAAGCTTGACCATTTGGGAAGCAATGTTTGAAAGTGTTAAAATCCAGTCTACAGCAACAGCAGAAATTGCTGCTTCTGGCATAACTTCGCTCTCAGCAGTGGCAGGTTCTTGTACGATAGTTAGTCCTCCCAATGATTTTATTTTTTTAAGACCTTGCATGCCATCTTGGTTTGCTCCTGTCAATATTACACCAATAACTTGCTGGGTGTAGACATCGGCTGCTGACTCAAACAGCACATCAATTGATGGTCTAGCATAAGAAACAGGTTCATCAGTAGAGAGAGCAAAGTGACCTGGTTCAACCAACAAGTGATAATCTGCTGGAGCTAGGTAGATATGTCCTGGTAATATTTCGTCTTTATCTTCCACTTCTCGAATCGGCAACGAAGTATATTCTTGTAATAACTCCTGGAGTGTGCTGTTAGACTCCTTGTGACGGTGTTGCACGATCGCGATCGGCACTAGAAAGTCTGCTGGTAAATTAGCCAAGAGAATTTTTAAGGCTGATAATCCGCCCAAAGAAGTACCAATGACCACAATTTCAAATGCCACTTGTTTTGTCCTCACACCTGTTAGTGTGACTTGATGGCTCATCAAATCCTTTCAGCATTCTCCAGTTCCACTACAGCTACTAAGGGACTTCCCAATAAAAAAATATGCCATCGCTTTTAGGGCAGGGGAGCAGGGAGCAGGGGGAGGGAAAATCGTTTTGATTCCAAAAATTGGATAATTTATTTTTTGCAGTTCCCTAACTTACCTTGACTTGCTTTTATACCCACTAACCAAAATTATATATTTTTGTCATTTCCATTACAATTAAAAATTTTATCATTGTGAAGTACTTTACATAAATAATATGATCTTTATGGTTTTTTAAATTTTAGTTAATGCCAGAATCGATACATTATAAAAATATATTTTTGCTAAATAACTAACTTTTAAAAGTTTAATTATTATTGTTTTGACAATTCATAAAAATTTACTTAAGCTAAAGGATAGGTTAAGCAAATCAACAAACGACAGCGATTTGGTTTAGCTACATCAAAAATTGCTGTTGCAGACTATTGGCGTGAGGAAATTAATCGTAACCAAAGTCGTTCCATAAAGGCAAGTTTACTAAATTTGTCTACAAAAAGCTAAGACATGATTAAGCGTATTGCGCCGCGCACATATTGAACAGATTCCGGTCAATTATCGATAGATACTTGTAGTGATGTTAGCGGGTATCCATCAATCATTAAAGTTTGACCATAGTGCGGTAGATATGTCCAGGAGAATCCAATGCTTCAGTATTTTACATCATTGAACGACCACAATTTGCCCTATCCAGATACGATTCATCCCATCGTTGTCCACTTCGTAATTGCGATGGTATTGTTTTCCTTTTTCTGCGATGTAGTTGGCTATTTTACTGGTAAATCCGGTCTTTTTGAGGTGAGTTGGTGGAATATGTTAGTTGCAACGATCGCTATTTTCGTTGCGATTATTTTTGGTCAGTTTGAAGCGGGTTTAGCACAGCCTTACAGCCTAGCTAAATCGGTGCTGAATTTGCATACGCTGATTGGTTGGTCGCTTTCAGGAATCATCACAGCGATTACAGCTTGGCGCTATGTAATTCGTTCCCGGAATCCGCAAAAAGTACCGATTTATTATTTGGGAGCCGGACTAGTTTTAACTTTGATAGTTGGCTTGCAAGTATATCTCGGAGATGAACTTGTTTGGGTCTATGGATTGCATACAGTGCCAGTTGTGGAAGCAGTAAAGGATGGTCTGTTGCGATGAACTCAGAATTAATTGATCAATTAAGCGGCTCTCTAGGCGCAAACGGATTACCTTACACAATTCCCATTCATCCTAACTTAGTCCATCTGACAATAGGTTTGTTCATCATTGGAATGACCTTTGATATTGTCGGTGTTCTGTTCCCCTTTGAAAAATGGGTCTTCAAATTTTTAGCAATTACTGTGGAACGTGACAACTTATTTGATGTTGGCTGGTACAATATGCTAGGTGCCAGCATCATCACATTTTTCACAGTGGCAGCAGGCTTTTACGAAATGCTGTTGGCAACACCACCAGCTGATATGAAAAGTGCCTGGGGATTACAGGCAATGGAAACTATGCTTTGGCATGGTGTGGGTGGTGTGTTCTTATTAGCGCTGATTGTTGTCCTGACCATCTGGAGAGGATGGCAGCGCTTCGTTTGGGCCAAACAAGAATATAAACAGACAGATAGAGAAGTGCAATGGATCTATCTGTTGGCAGGCATAGCAATCATGTTCATTCTGTACGTCCACGGAACACTAGGGGCGCAAATGGCTGCCGAGTTTGGCGTACACAATACAGCAGATAATTTGCTGCGATCGCACCAAGACCTGAATACAACACTCAAATAAGTCATTTGTTTAAAGTTACTAACCATCGACCAATGACTAATGACTAATGACTCTTGACCAATGACCAATGACTAATGACCATGAAAATCCAGAAGATTTTAAATATTTTGACGCTGCTTACAGGCGCGATCGCAGTGACTATTACGAGTCTCTGGATCGGGAAGCAGGCTTACTCCTGGCTTCCCCCCCAAGCAGCAGCCGAATCCCTACTAATTGATGATTTGATTAGCTTCTTAGTAACCCTCGGTTCCTTCATCTTCTTGGGAGTAACAAGTACTTTAATGTATTCTGTGATCTTCCATCGGGCAATCAAAGATGACTTCACTGACGGACCTCCAATTGAAGGTAATATCACCTTAGAAGTTGTCTGGACAGCAATTCCAATTCTGTTAGTGTTGTGGATTGCGGGCTACAGCTACCAAGTTTACGAACAAATGGGGATTCAAGGCCCATCGGAAATAGTTCACCTGCATAATCCATTGGGAATGGAATCGGCTTATGCAGAACCAAAAGATGCACCAGCTAATGTTTTAGGTGAACCTGTAGAAAAAATCGACGTACTAGCTAAACAGTGGGCATGGGTTTTTCATTACCCAGAAAGAGATATTACCAGTACCGAATTGCATTTACCGAGCGATCGCCGGATACGTTTAGCACTGAAATCACAAGACGTTCTCCACGGCTTTTATATACCTGCATTTCGCCTCAAGCAGGATATTATTCCCAACCATGCGATCGACTTTGAATTTACTCCCATCCGCCCAGGCAAATACCGATTGACCGATTCCCAATATAGCGGTACATACTTTGCGACGATGCAGGCGAATGTGTTTGTCGAATCTCCTGAAGATTATCAACAGTGGCTGGCACAAACTGCAACCCAAAAGCCATCCGTTGCAAAAAATCAGGCAGCTTCTGAGTATGCCCAAACATCCAATCAATCAGTCCAAACTGGTTGGGTTACAGTTCCACCTGCTGCACCTCCTCTAGTCAATTCACCTGGTTGAAAGGAAAGTAACCATGACTAATGTTCCTATTGAAGGTATTCTTCTCGCTGATGAGAAGCATAACCACGAATCTCCAAGTAATTGGAAAGAATACTTCAGCTTTAGTACTGACCACAAGGTAATTGGTATCCAGTATCTCGTTACCTCATTTTTCTTCTTTCTCGTCGGCGGTATTTTTGCGATGGTGATGCGGGGAGAACTGATGACACCCGAATCAGATTTAGTCGATCGCACCATCTACAACGGTATGTTCACCATGCACGGCACTGTGATGCTGTTTTTGTGGACATTTCCCTCACTGGTTGGTTTTGCCAACTATTTAGTACCCCTGATGATTGGGGCGCGAGATATGGCATTCCCCCGCCTCAACGCCGTCGCCTTTTGGATGGTGCCAGTAGTCGGAATTATCATGATGGGTAGCTTCTTTGTCCCTGGTGGCCCAGCCCAAGCCGGTTGGTGGTCTTACCCGCCAGTCAGTCTCCAGAATCCCACAGGTAACTTGATTAATGGTCAAGTTCTCTGGCTCTTAGCGGTGGCAATATCCGGCGTATCCTCAATTATGGGGGCAGTGAACTTTGTCACCACAATTGTGAAGATGCGGGCCCCAGGAATGGGTTTCTTCAAAATGCCGTTGTTTGTTTGGGCAGTATTTAGCGCCCAGATTATCCAACTATTTGGACTACCGGCATTGACAGCTGGTGCGGTAATGCTGCTACTCGACCTCACAGCAGGCACTGCCTTTTTCGACCCCGCCAAGGGTGGTAATCCAGTAATGTTTGAGCATTACTTCTGGTTCTACTCCCACCCCGCCGTTTACGTGATTATTTTGCCCATCTTCGGCATTTTCTCGGAAATCTTTCCAGTTTATTCACGTAAACCCTTATTTGGTTATAAAGTAGTTGCCGTTTCATCCATTTTGATTGCAGCAGTCAGTGGCATTGTTTGGGTACACCACATGTACGTCAGTGGTACACCCGGCTGGATGCGGTTGATTTTCATGGTGACGACGATGTTTGTATCTGTTCCCACAGGAATTAAAGTATTTGCTTGGGTAGCAACTATTTGGGGCGGTAAACTGCGCCTAAATACCCCCATGCTGTTTGCCTTGGGCGGATTAATCATGTTTGTCTTCGCAGGAATCACAGGCATCATGCTTTCCTCAGTGCCCGTTGATGTCCACGTTAACAATACCTACTTTGTAGTGGGACACTTCCACTACGTTCTTTACGGCACTGTGACAATGGGCTTATTTGCCGCCATCTACCACTGGTTCCCCAAAATGACTGGGCGGATGTACTCCGAAAGCTGGGGTAAAATCCACTTTTGGTTAGCCTTCATCGGCACTAACCTCAACTTTTTGCCCATGCACCCCTTGGGATTACAAGGAATGTTACGCCGAGTTGCTTCCTACGCCCCAGAGTATCAATTTTGGAATATCATCGCTAGCCTGGGCGGATTTCTCTTAGGAATGTCCACCTTACCCTTCATATTCAACATGGTGATTTCTTGGATGCAAGGCGAGAAAGCACCTAATAATCCTTGGCGAGCAATTGGATTGGAGTGGATGGTTTCTTCCCCACCCCCAGTAGAAAACTTTGAAGAGATTCCTATCATCATCTCTGAACCCTACGGCTACGGTAAATCGGAACCCTTGACAGCTAACCTCTCAGAATAACCCAGGCTATCCTACCGTATACACACAAATCTTTTAGGTTAGCCCGTAACTTAGGGTAAGTTAATTTTTGCAGGTCGATGCAACAAACTTGCAGGTCGATACAACAAACTTGCAGGTCAATGCAACAAACTTGTAAGTCGATACAACAAACTTGCAGGTCAATGCAACAAACTTGTAAGTCGATACAACAAACTTGCAGGTCGATACAACAAACTTGCAGGTCAATGCAAGAAAACTGCAAGTTGATGCAATAAAGGTAAGGTCAAAAGACTTGTGTGTACACCGTAGCGCAACTAGCTACGTCTCCTTTGCGTTTTAAATTCAACCCTCAAGCTAAAAGCAAAACTCCACCAATGGACAGTTATATCAATTCAAATGAATTGCATCACACAAGCGCAGAACATACCCACGACGAAGAAGGCAACAAGATGTTTGGCTTCATTGTCTTCTTACTGTCTGAAAGCGTCATTTTCTTGAGTTTTTTCGCCGGATATGCCATCTACAAAACAACAACTCCTAACTGGCTACCAGCTGGTGTTTCTGGGCTAGAAGTAAAAGAACCGACAATCAACACGATAATTCTTGTCGCCAGTAGCTTTGTAATTTACTTAGCCGAACGCGCCCTTCAACGCCATGACTTAGTGAAATTTCGCCTATTTCTCTTGACAACAATGGCGATGGGAACTTACTTTTTGGTTGGACAGGCGATTGAATGGAACGGCCTCGATTTTGGCTTCACCACAGGGGTATTTGGTGGAACGTTTTACCTGCTAACAGGTTTCCACGGTTTGCACGTTTTCACCGGCATTCTGTTGCAGTCAATTATTTTGGTACGTTCTTTCATCCCTGGCAACTACGACACAGGCCACTTCGGCGTGAACGCGACTTCGTTGTTCTGGCACTTTGTCGATGTGATCTGGATTATTTTGTTTATCCTAATCTACGTTTGGCAGTAAATGAGAATGAGGGAGAAATTACTCCCTCTACTTATTTGTCTTTAAACTAAATAACTCGTATTTGGCACGATCGCAAAAAAAGCATACTCATACCAAGCAGTCCAGATAAAACTGCGAATCCATCGCTGGCGCTTTTCGGGACTCAATTCATATTCAAACGCGCCACTAGATACATCAATGGAAGATAGGTGAGAGTTACAACCACAGCCGTGTTGATAAGTAAAACCGTATTTAGAAGCAATACTTTGCACCTTCATTTGAATCGCAAACACCTTACCTGCATGGAGTATGGCATCCCAAGCACGTTTGTGTTCAATATCGCGCTGATCAAATCTTAAAGCGCGTTCTTCAAAAACATGATCGCGGTAAATTGGTGCTAAATGCACATGATAGAAGCTGGCAGGCAATTCATAACCAAACTCGTTGAATAAATCTATAGCAATGCAAGCCACTTTTACTTCATTAGCATACTCTGTCCCCTTTGACTCCACATCACGGAGAATTTCTGCAAAGTTTGGATAGCTGTCTTTGAGAAAGTCTTGCCCAAAAAACTCTAAGGTTTCCCATGCCAGTTGCCCAAATAGCTGTGAGAATGATGGTATCAGGTGAGCTAGTTGGGGGCGATCGCTAAACAAGTCAACATCACCATGCTCTAATTTATATAAGAACAACTGTGCCATCTCAACATAGCTTTGGGAATGGGAAAGTCCGACACTCGTGCTTCCTTTAGCAATGTCTTGCCATGTAGAAGGTAGTTGAGAAACGTGAACCGCATTTTCTCCGGCAATAACTGCAACAGGAGGACATTCGAGAAGCTGCATCGACAATCTCCTTTAAGACTTTAATGTATAATTTACCTTAAGCGATCGCTAAGTCTATATTGTGCATACAATTAAAAATGTTTGACAGGCTGTCTTTTGACAGCGACCATAACTTTATTCAAAATATTTTTTCTGAAAAATCCTTAGTGCTAATTAGAATATACTTTTAGTGAGACTCTATACTTTACGGTTAAATCCACCTAAATCAACGTGAGTTCGACAGGTCATAAAGACCTCTCCCTGCTTTTGCTATGCAAAACCAAACCTGTCCCTCTCCGACTCGGAGAGAGACAGACTTGAACTTTAGTTTAAGTCAGGGAGAGGTTTGTCGAACTCACGTTAAATCACGTTCATCTAATGGTTCAAACGGTCTAGATTTTAAGTAACAGATATTTTTTTGTATATTTTTTCACCTTTGACTATCTCTTCATAGTACTGCTCATACGGGGTGAACCTGATAGATTCTTGTCTTCCTAAACCCAAGATGCCAAAGTTGCCAAGGCTATTATAAAACAGTTCGTGTACTCGCTTTTGAAGTACCTGATTGAAATATATAAGGACGTTACGACAAAGGATGACATTAAACTCATTAAAAGAGCTATCAGTTGCTAAATTATGCTGGGCAAAAACAACATTTTCTCTTAAAGATGCTCGAAAAATAGCATTGTCATAAGCTGCTGTATAATATTCTGAAAAAGACTTTTTACCGCCTGCTTTTAGATAAAGCTGAGTAGATTCCTGCATCATTTTCAGAGAGAAAATTCCGCTTTTAGCGCTTTGTAATACCTTTTCATTAGTATCAGTGGCATATATGCGGCAACGATGATAAAGCCCTTCTTCTTGTAGTAGAATTGCCATTGAGTAAACTTCTTCACCAGTTGAGCATCCAGCGTGCCAAATGCGAATAAACGGATAGGTTTGCAAGAAAGGGATAACTTGATTTCTGAAGGCGTGATAAAAGCTAGGATCACGAAACATTGATGTGACATTCACCGTCAGAGCAAGCAAAAATCTTTCCAAATAGGCACGGTTGTGAAGTAATTGTTCTTGCAAGGCAGAAACATTTGCTAACCCCTCTAATTGCATGAAGCCCTGAATGCGGCGCTTGAGTGAGGAGAGAGCATAATTGCGAAAGTCATAACCATAATACTGATAGATTCCTTCCAAGAGCAGATGTATTTCTATATCTTCCAAGGTAGGTTTGGGCAAAGTCATAGTAGGAATTAGCATATATGTTGAGCCAGTTATTTAAATCTGCTGGCAATACAACGAGGTAAGCTATTTGAAGTTAACCAAATAAATATTCCCCAAAACACCTAATGGAGAAAAATTTATTTAAATTTTAAACTAATAGGTTCTAATAGGTTTTTATAGCCTAAGTGAATCTTACGCCCAAAATAGCTTGCTGGCTCGATTAAATTTGATAACCTTGCTACATATGAGTTTTAATTTAACCTAGTAGCTGTTATTCCTAAAATAGCGATCGCTATTATTGAAATACCAGCTAGCAATCTAACTTGGGAGCGTAGATTTATAACCTCTTGGCTCAAATTTTCTCTCTGTGGGATGGGATATGGTTGAAGTTCTGCAACTTCAACAGCTACTTCTTGGCGTTTATTTTGGATACTTTCAAAAGTCACCTGCGTGTGTAGCCAATTAGTAATGAGTTGAGGACAGTTTTTCTTAAACCAATTTAAAGCCAAAGCTCTAAAAACTGGTTTGGACATTCGCGCAATTAATTTCATCACCCTGTTTACGGGTTTCAGGCGAAGCTTTTGGTTGATCAGATTAACTGAGCCAACATCATAGAGACAATCCAGAATTAGTTTCACAGTGGCTTCTTCACTGTTAATCAAGTTTTGCAGTAAAAGCAGAACATCGTGCATACGCTCTGCTTCAATAACTTTTTCTGTCAAGGTTTCTGGAGAACTTACTGAAGAACTTACGGTTGTATTTAAGGCGTTTTGTCTTACTATCGTCATATTAGTAACATAGCAGCCATAATAATGTAAGTATACCTGTCTATCGGGAGAAAGATTTTTTATCTAGAGAAATAATCTAAAAGCCAAAATTTTTTCGTGAGATACATGATTAGATCGTATCTGTAAAAAAAGCCATTTCTAGTTTCCATGAAACTTTTATCTACTTTTGAATAATTGAACTAAAGCTGCAAAGTAGAACCTGCTAGATTCAATGGGAGTATCCGTTTTAGAAAATATATCTTCATTTTTTATTTAGATGCTAATACCTCAATTTGTGCAACGACTCGTTCTAAGTCGTCAATAATTATAATAGTTCCAGTCTTTCTGAAGGTATCCACAAGCGCCCGATAATACCAAAGAGTTCCTTCTTTACCCCCATGAAAACGTTCCCAAAGTGAGTCGCCCAAAACGCGATAATCTTTAAGAATAGATTGGGCGTTGTAAAGTTTATCTGCTAATGACACGAGCAGCACTGATGGGGAAGCGGTAGGAATGTGAGCAATATATGCCTCCTTGCGCTGTCGCCAAGGCGGTTTTGGAGTTGTATCAGCGTCAGTACAACCATCTACAATTGCTGTTACATTGTCACCAAAGCGGCGGCGAATTTCTTCCCGTGTTGCAGCGCCACCTTGATCTTCGATTGCATCGTGTAACAAAGCTGCGATCGCTTCATCTTCATTTGCCCCATATTCTAAAGCAATACTAGCAACACCTAATAAATGAGCAATATAGGGAACACCTGAACCTTTACGAACTTGGTTGGCGTGCAGTTGAGTAGCGTAGGTAAGAGCTGTGGTAAAGCGTTCTGAAAGCATTGTTTTGAAAGAATAAAACAGCTTATAGACAGATATTGCACTGCTGCTAATGTCAATTTTATAACAAACCGCTCCAGACATAGAGAACGCAGAGCAGGAGAGGGGTACAGAAGTAATTGAATCTCAGCCTAAAATTGAGATATCTATCAAGCTTGCTATGGCATCATCATGACCAGCGAAAAAATAACGGTGCAGTCTTTGTATACTGTCACTGATGAAGAATTAATGCTGATGAGTTCGCAAAACCCAGAACTGCGGTTTGAACGCAATGCTAATGGAACGTTAGAAACTATGCCCCCAACTGGTGGAATTTCTGGTAATCGAGAAATAAAAGCGGGAGCCTACTTATTGAATTGGGTAGAAAGTCAGGATTTAGGTGAAGTATTTAGTTCAAGCACAGGTTTTAGATTAGCAAATACGGCAGTGCGATCGCCTGATGCTGCTTTTGTAGCTAAAGGACGTTTACCAGAAGGTTGGGATGAAGAAGAAGACAAATTTATTAATTTAGCACCCGACTTTGTAATTGAAATTCGTTCTAAAAATGATAGCTTGGCAAAACTCAAAGCTAAGATGGAAGAATATATTAGTAATGGTGTTCAATTAGGATGGTTAATTGATAGTAAAAATCAGCAAGCTTTTGTTTATCGCCGCGATGGTTCAATGACTCAATATCCAGCTACGGCAGTATTAAGCGGTGAAGATGTTGTGCCTGGTTTTACCTTGCCTTTAATAAAATTATTATGAAATTGACCATATTGATATAAGGATGCGCCAACCCAAAAATCTCTTTAAGACTATGCTCCAAGCTTTATCCTTAAGCAGATTTTGGTGCAGCATTAATTATAAAAAGTAGCATAACGGCTAAATTATCAAGATACTATCTTTCTTTTGAGCGATATTTGACGACAAGCCGTTCTACATCTACGCCTGAAAACTCCTGGGTAGAAAAGCAAAAGTTTTTATTAGATAAAATTATGTAATTCCACTTTTAGATAGACAATATTTAAATTTATATTCCATCGCCAGATAGATAAGATTTTGATGATACTTTACTTAGATTAACTAAAGGATATGCTATTTATAGGAGTTAATTTAATAATGCCAGAAAGTCCTGGATTAGGAGAGCAAGCGCTCAATAAAGCCGCAGAAATAGGATTATCTAGCCAATTAGATGAAGTAGAAAGTTTAGATGTAGACATCAAAACAGACCCTTTTAAACTGGTTCAGGGGCAGGTGGATTCAGTCACGATTGAAGGTGAAGGTATGGTTATGCAGAAAGACCTTCGCATGGAGCAATTTGACATGCAAATGACTAATGTTGCCATTAATCCTCTGAGTGTAGCTTTCGGCAAAATTGAACTCACTAAACCTACTGAAGCTAATGCACAGGTTGTGTTAACTGAGACTGATATTAATCGCGCCTTCAACTCAGAATATGTGCGATCTCAACTGCAAAGTCAAAAAATCAGTGTTAACGGCCAAGTGACGACTATTGAACCTCAACATGTAGAATTTCGACTACCAGGTGATGGAAAAGTAGCACTAAACGCCACCATGAAAATGGTAGAAACAGGTGAAAATCAGCAAGTTGCTTTTTCCGCAGTCCCCAAGATCAGCGCCAATGGAAAAACTGTTACTCTGGAAAATGTCGAGTATGGTGAAGGTGAGGAAATATCGCCAGAGTTGACAAAAGCTTTGATAGATCAAACTGGCGAAATTTTGAATTTGAGTAACTTTGATTTAGAAGGAATGAGTCTACAAGTTAACCAACTAAAAGTAGAAGTAGGTAAACTAACTCTACAAGCTGAAGCTTATGTTGAACAGATTCCTGCTGCTTAAAAATAAGACGCTAATAAATTCAGGATACTAAATAATGGAAAGTACAGAAACAACGCAAACAGGTTCAACACCTTTTCCAAATATTCCACCAGTTATTGAAAGTAACGACAGTGAGTATGTTGATACTGGCGTACCAAGCACAGTCGCGATCGCAGGACATCCCCTACATCCCCTAACTGTGATCTTCCCCATCGCCTTTTTAGCTGCCGCCTTGGGAAGTGACTTTGGCTACTGGTTAACTCGTGATTTCTTTTGGGCTAGGGCTTCATTCTGGTTAATCGGACTCGGATTAGGTTTAGGCTTAATCGCAGCAGCGACCGGTCTGAGCGACTTTTTGAAAATTGAACGAGTTCGCAAGCGCACCGCCGGTTGGGTGCATTTGATACTTAACGTTTCTATCCTGGTTTTATCACTCGTCAACTTTCTCCTGCGTTTGGGCGACGCTGAGTCCCGAATATTACCTTGGGGACTATTAATCTCTCTCGTTGTTGGTACACTGACTAGCGCTTCCGGCTGGTTCGGTGCTGAACTCTCCTATCGCCACAAAATCGGTGTAGTAGGCGCTGGTAGCAGAAGATATCCATAACGAAGTAATTCGTAATTAAAATCCGAAATTACGAATTATTAAGAAACAGCAGTGCAGAGGCTAAAATTTTCGTTAATCTTTAGCCTTGAGAAAATGGTCCAACATCGTAACCAAACAATATTTATTATTCTTTCTCTGCTCATCGTTGTACCGATGGGCTTTTTGTTTAAGTACTACACTGTCCCTGCCCATCAGTGGTTTAATGACTATGGAGCAGCTATATTTTACGAAATATTTTGGTGTCTGTTCGCATTTTTGTTTTTCAGAAATGGGGCGGGGATAATCCAAATTCCTATATGGGTTTTTATCATCACCTGTATACTAGAATTCTTGCAACTTTGGCATCCGCCACTATTAAAGGAGATTCGTGCCACTTTGATAGGTAAATTGTTACTTGGTACTACCTTTGTTTGGTGGGATTTTCCTCACTATGTATTGGGTTGTGTTTTAGGTTGGTTGTGGCTGCGGCAATTACAGAAAATAGGTTATGCAAAAAAAAGTCAAGGTTAAACCTAATTCAAAACAGCAAAAAATTGAAGAACAACCTGATGGCAGTTTGACTGTGTATTTAAAATCGCCCCCAGTTGATGGTAAAGCTAATGAAGAATTAATTAAACTACTAGCAAAAAAATTTGATGTAGCCAAATCTGATATCAAAATTAAGTCAGGTTTGTTTTCTCGGCAAAAGCTGATAGAAATTGACACAAATATCTAGTTACTGCTTAGTAATATCTTCGGGGAAAATGCCTCCTCCTGAATGTGAGGCGACATCCTACTCAATACATCTGCTAGCAGAGCCAAGAAACCAGAGACACAAACTTTATGCTTGTGTAATACTGATATAGCTTGGTTGAGCTTTGACTCTTTCTATCCAAGCCTGAATAGCAGGAAATTCTGTTAAATCAAACCCGCCTTCATCAGCTACATGAGTGTACGCGAACAAGGCGATATCAGCAATCGTGTAACGCTCTCCTACGAAAAAAGTGTGAGAAGTTAAGTATTCTTCCATCAGGCTAAGTGCTGTATAACCTGGTTCACGTTTTTGCTTTATAGCCTCACTATATTCTTCAGTTTTACCTAAAATAGAAATCCAAAATCTTGATGTAGCAATAAAAGGTTCATGGCTATATTGTTCAAAAAATAACCATTGCAGCACCTGCGCTCGTAAAAAGCGGTCATAGGGAAAAAATTCTGTACCTTCACTCAGGTATACCAATATGGCATTTGATTCTGCCAAGTATTTCCCTGGCTCGATTTCCAGAATAGGGATCTTCCCATTGGGATTTTTACTTAAAAATTCTGGTGTTCGAGTCTCGCCTTTTAAAATGTTAAGCTCTACCCTCTCAAAAGGCATACCTAATTGTGTCAATAAAAGCCGGATCTTATAACCATTACCAGAAGGTAAAAAATCGTACAAACGAAGTATTTCCATGCTAGAATACAGTTAAGAATATGTTGATAAGTAGAGGTTCAAAATACAATATCTTACCAAAATATTTTCTTAAAACCGGAGGATTTTTTTGAAGATTTAGCTTAGAAGCAATAAAGAAAATTATCTGAAAAAATAAAAAACATTATTCATTTCTAGATTGAAATATTTAATTTAGTCAGTGGTTGAGAATAAAAGTATGTGTGGAAGATTTACTCTAAATCAGTCAGCAGCAGCTTTAGCTGAGGTTTTCCATGTCGAGCCAGTTCTGGATTTAGCAGCCGGATATAACATCGCACCTACTCAAATGGTGGCAACAGTGTTACAAAATCCTGAAAGCGAAAAGCGTGAATTTAAGCAGTTGTACTGGGGATTAATTCCGTCGTGGGCGAAAGATGCAGGGATGGGGGCAAAGCTGATTAACGCTAGGGCTGAAACTGTTGCCGAAAAACCTTCTTTTCGTTCGGCTTTTAAGCATCGACGCTGTTTAGTGATAGCTGATGGCTTTTATGAGTGGCAACGGCAACAAGGCAAAAAGCAGCCATTTTATTTTCGCCTTCAGGATGGGCAACCCTTCGGCTTTGCAGGTTTGTGGGAGAAATGGCGAACGCCTGCTAACAAAGAAATAATCTCTTGTACAATTTTGACAACGGCAGCTAACGAATTGCTTCAACCTATCCACGAGCGGATGCCAGTGATTCTAGAGCCACAAGATTACGATTTATGGCTAGATTCCCAGGTGCAAACGCCCCAAACCCTACAGCAGCTATTGCGTCCCTATCCAGCGCCAGCAATGACTGCATATCCCGTTAGTACCTTAGTAAACAACTCTCGGCATAATAGTCCAGAGTGCATCATCCCACTCAGTGAGAAGAATGCCCCCACAGATCAGTTAAATTAGCTATTGAGCGTGCTAGAGGATTGGGGAGATGAGGAAACAATGCCCCATACCCAATGCCCCATGCCCTATGCCCCATGCCCCATACCCAGAGACAAATATGCCAAGAACACAAAAGAACGATAATTTTGTTGACAAGTCCTTTACAGTGATGGCGGATATCATCCTGAAGATCCTGCCAACCAACAAAAAAGCTAAAGAAGCGTTTGTTTATTATCGAGATGGCATGTCAGCCCAAGCAGAAGGGGAATATGCTGAAGCATTGGAATATTATGAAGAAGCTTTAACGCTAGAGGAAGATACCAACGATCGCGGCTATATTCTCTACAATATGGGGCTAATCTATGCCAGCAACGGCGACCACACCAAAGCTTTAGAACTGTATCATCAAGCAGTTGAGTTAAACCCACGGATGCCCCAAGCGTTGAACAACATCGCCGTGATTTATCACTATCAAGGTGAAAAGGAGAAAGAAGCCGGAGATAACGAGGCTGGCGAAGCGCTCTTTGACCAAGCAGCAGACTATTGGATTCGAGCTATTCGCATGGCTCCCAATAACTACATCGAAGCTCAAAACTGGCTGAAAACCACCGGGCGATCGCAAATTGACGTATTCTTTTAGTCATTAGTCATTAGTTCTTTGTCATTTGCTAAGGACTAATGATCAATGATCAATGACCAATGACAAATGAAAATTTATGATTGACCAAGAACAAGTTCATAAAGTAGCTAATCTTGCTCGTTTAGAATTGACTCCAGAAGAAGAGGAACAATTCACTACCCAGTTAGGAAGTATTCTGGATTATATTCAACAGTTGGATGAACTTGATGTTAGCAATGTCCCCCCAACAACGCGGGCAATTGATGTCAGCAACATCACGCGAGAGGATGAATTGCAACCTTATCCTGAACGGGAAAAAATTCTCAACAGTGCGCCTGAACAGGAAGGCGATTTTTTCAAAGTTCCAAAAATCCTCAACGCTGAATAGTCAAAAGTCAAAAGTCAAAAGTTTTAGATTTTTGACTGTTGACTAATAACTAAGGAGATAATCATGGGTTTGGGAATTCTTAAGGATGGTCAGTGGGTATCTCAAAGAGATCAAGAAGACTCAGAAGGTAAATTTATCCGTCCATCAACTACTTTCCGCAACCACATTACATCTGATGGTTATAGTGGGTTGAAGGCTGAAGCGGGACGCTATCATCTTTATATTTCTTGGGCTTGCCCTTGGGCGTGTCGCACTGCCATTATCCGCCAATTGAAAGGACTCCAAGATGTTATTGGGTTATCGGTCGTTGCAGCAGAAATTGATCAAAATAGCTGGGAATTTAGTGATGAACCAGGGTGCATTCCCGATACAGTCAACGGTACTCAATATCTTTGGCAACTGTATCTGAAGGCTGACCCTAGCTATAGCGGTCGCGTGACAGTTCCAGTTTTATGGGATATCCAAAATGGGACAATTATTAATAATGAATCCCGCGAAATCATTCGGATGTTTGATACAGAATTCCATGCTTTCGCTAAACAAAATATCAACTTTTATCCAGAAAATTTACAAAAAGTAATTGACGAGACGATTGATACAATTTATCAACCAATAAATAACGGAGTTTACCGTGCTGGATTTGCTACCACTCAGTCAGCTTATGATGAAGCGGTAACGGAACTATTCACGGCTCTCGACTACTGGGAAAAAGTATTGGGAAATCAACGCTATCTTTGCGGAAATCAAATTACTGAGGCGGACTGGTGTATGTTCACTACTCTGTTTCGTTTCGATGTAGTTTATTATGTGCATTTCAAATGCAACTTATGCAGAATTGTAGATTATCCGAATCTGTGGAACTATCTTAAAGAACGGCGTTGCATAATAATGGGATGAATTGAGGTGCTCTACTATGCATTGCCCATACTGCGAGTCTGCTAAGATTAGAAAAAATGGTAAACGTCGAGGTAAACAAAATCACATCTGTGTTGATTGTG
>JAHHHS010000041.1 GCA_019359215.1 Nostoc indistinguendum CM1-VF10
GTATACACATACTTCAGAAATTGGCGAAAAGATGGAACATGGGTAAGTATCCATGATCAACTCAGAGACTGGGAGAGAGTAAACAATGAGCGAGCAGTCAGCCCAACAGAAGCAATTATTGATAGTCAAAGTGTGAAAACTGCGGCCATGGTCCTTTTCACTTTTCAAACACCCTCTCAGGTTAACGGGAAATCTTGGTTAATAAACCCAGCAGCACTGCGTGTTGCTTCTAAGATTGTGAGTAATCCACTTCCTGGGTGAACTACACCACCAATCCAGTACAATCCATTAATATTTTCAGAACGAATTGGAGGGCGAAATGGCCCAAGTTGGCTCCAATTGTGGCTGAGATTAAACACAGCACCCAAATGAACTAGATAATCATCGCGCCAAGTTGGTGCAGTATAACACCTCTGGGTGACAATATGTTGCTCAATATTGTCATATCCGAGCAAATATAGGCGTTTAAGAATAAAGTCTTGGTAGCTTTTTTGTTTAATATCCCAGTCAACAGCATAAGAAGTATTTGGAATTGGCACTAACACATATAATGTGCTATGTCCATCTGGTGCATTACTGGGATCTATAATTGTTGGATTGCAGACATAAATCGGCGGATCAGTTTCATCTAATGCAGAATCATCTACCCAAGGGCGATCGCGTCGTCGAATCTGTTCTGATAAATAGATTTGATGATGTGGTAAGTCTTCGTAGCGGCGATTTATACCTAAATAGAGCATGAAGGTAGAGCATGAAAATTGCATTTGGTTAAGCTTGCGGTCAGTGTAGCGACCTCGTGCTGAAGTTGGTAGCAAATGACGAATAGCGTATCCAAAGTCAGCATTGATCACTACTGCATCAAAATTTAGGCGCTCACCATCTGCTAATTCAATACCACGCGCTTGTCCCTGCTCAATCCAGACTTGATGCACTGGACAATTGAGGTGAATTTGCACGCCCAAGTCTTGAGCAGCCTTGCCCAACCCCTGCGCCAATGCCCGGAATCCTCCCACTGGATGCCATACTCCTTGGGCAAATTCCAAAAATGGAATCAAACTGAATACACTCGCTGCCACAGTCGGATGCATTCCCAAATATTTCGAGGGATAACTCAGAGCATAAACCAACCGTTCATCTCGAAAAAATCGCCAAAAGTGTTGATATAAACTCTCCCAGGGGCGAAACGAGAGTAGAGGGACAATTTCATTCCAACGTAAGTAACCCAATAGAGTCCGTACAGGGGTTCCTAGATAAGGCTTATAACCCAATTCATATTTACGGATATGCTCTGCGTACCAGCGATCGAATGCTAATGGTAAATCTGAACACAGGTTTGCCAATTGTGTTTTAAAGGCTCCTAAATCCGAGGTTAAATCAAGTTGTGTACCATCCCAAAATCGAATACGAGTATAGGGTTCCAATCTTTTGAGTTGAACATAGTCAGCAAAATTTAAGCCAGCTTCCTGAAAAAGCTCTTCATATAGATGTGGCAATTGGAGAATAGTCGGCCCTGTATCAAAAGCGTATGAATCAACTTCTAAGCCACGCATCCGCCCACCTATACGTTCAGCCGCCTCAAATATTTGCACTTGATACCCCAGTCCAGCAAGACGGATAGCTGTGGCTAGACCACCAGGGCCGGCTCCGACAATCGCAATTTTTTTAGACATAGATAAACTCCTCATTTACTTGGGCAATCGATACTGTCAGGAAAGAGTGGTTGAAGATAACCAATCAAAACTTGTTTAGTCTGTGCTACTAGTTGCCGTCGTAAGTGATCGTCTTGGGCGAGCGACATTAACTGAAGCGCCCCGGCAATTTCTACACTGACTAAAGCTACTAAATGCCGTTGTTGTGAATTCATTTCCGGTTGCCGTAAAGCAAAGAAGTTATCTAATTGCTCTACAATCTCATGGTCAACTCGCTGATTTACTGCCTGCAATTCGCCAGATATTCGCGATCGCAGCATAGTTACCCGACAACCCGGTTGAGTAGTATAAAATTTATCAAAATCTTCAATTGCTTCACTCAACAATATTGCTAAGGGGTAATTAATCGTTGAGGGATTAAACCTAGCCGCAAATAACTCTCGCATTTGTTGTGCATATCGCTCTGATAGCGCATGAACAATAGCCTCCTTGTCAGGAAAAAAGCGGTAGAGTGAACCAATTGAAATATTTGCCCGCTTTACAATCAATTCGGTTGAAACCGCTTCATAGCCTACTTCTTCCAATAACTGAGCAGCTATATCCAAGATTTGATTGACCCGTTGGCGACTGCGGGTTTGTTGCGGTAATCGACGAAGTGTTTCGGGATTGTGAATCTTGGAAGACATAAATTGGTTAGAAGTAAACACGAGCAGATATCATATTATCACTATAAAACGCGACAATTATTCATTTTTTGATGTCTAGTTTTAGCGAAGAAACAATTTCGATCGTTCAGCCTCAAAAAACTCCTCTGCTCCTTCTCCCCCTCAAACTTGTGAGAAATGCGGAACTGGCAAATTCTCATACTATTTCTTTATGAAGCTACGCCAATTTTTTTGGCTTCTAGTTTCTTCTTTTGTTTGTGTCCTACCTTGCAGGAAGCATCGTTTCTTTAAAAATTGTTAGAGAAACTTTATCAAATCCTTGCACAAAAGGCTCTCCACTCCCATATCACTCTGGAAATTAACAGGACTCTACCACGACATCTCCATAAATTTTTGGCATTTGTTGTAAAAAATAAAACATATTTCAGAATATTTCCTGAAGTGCATCGCTTGTGTAAAGGTTAGTTTTAATACATGAGTTCCCAAGGCTCAGTTACACCGCGTACAACAAGTTCGACGAAGTTGTTACATTAGTTCCCTTAAGTTAAGGGGTAAACCTACTAAAGTTTCAACCAATTCAAGTTTAACCACTCAACAAACGCAGAGAAGACACGAAATGTCTCCGGCTTTGCGCTGTTTATTGCTGAGAACGTACTACCAATTCACCTTACACATATTCGGAGTAAAACAATGGCTGGCAAAACATACTACGTTTCTGGAACAGGTAATGATAAAAATGATGGCTCGAACCAGAAAGCCGCATTTCGCACTCTCCAAAAAGCTGGGGATTTGGTGAAAGCAGGTGATACCGTCTACGTGATGAATGGTACTTACACAAATCCTTATGCAAACATTTTAAGTATCGCGAATAAAAATGGTAGTGCCAATGCGCCGATTACTTTTAAAGCATTGTCAGGGCACAACCCAGTTTTAGTTACAGATAAACATAATTGGAATGCCATTTCAATCACTGGTTCTTCTTATATTAATATTGAAGGATTGACGCTCAAAGGTGCGCGAGACAAAATCACACTAGCTTACGCGCTCAAAGAAAAGACAAATCTAAATAATCCCGCCACCTCTGGGAATGGCATCAACATTACTTATAGTCAAGAAGATTCCAAAAAGCGATCGCATCACATCACAATCAGCGACAACAAGGTTTCTAATTTTCCCGGTGGTGGAATTACAGCTATTGAAGCAGATTACATTACCGTAAAAGATAACGTTGTTTCTGGAAATGCCTGGTACTCACCTTTTGGAGCTCAAGGAATCTCAATGTTGCACCTGTGGAATTCTGATAAGAATACCAAAGATTACAAAATAGTTATTGAAGACAATACTGTTTTCGATAATAAACAATTGGTTCCCTACTACGCTGTGGGAAAAATCACAGAAGGACACGGCGTAATGGTTGACCGTGCCTATATTGGTAGTGATTCCTATAAAGGAAAAATCCTAATCAGCGATAATCTAATTTACAAGAATGGTGGTTCAGGTATCCAGCTTTTCAGAGCGGATAATCCCATAGATGTCTTGCACAACACGACCTACAAAAACTCTCAAGTTTTGACAACAGGTGAAATATTCATTAACAAAGCTAATGACGTAGATGTAGAGAACAGTATCTTTTTCGGCAAAGGTGGACAAGCCATTAACCCGATCTCCAATTCTACAGGTTTCTCTTTTGAAGATAACCTTGTTTACAACGGCAGTTTCAAAAATACTGGAAGCGGAAGCGGTAACATCATTGGGAAAGACCCTTTATTTGTTAACCCAGCAAGCGGTAACTTTGATTTGCAAGCCTTAAGCCCTGCAATTATAGGAGGAACAACATTAGGAATTATTGATTAGAGAGTAATTTACATTTATTGCTCCCCTTAAAATTTATGGCAAAGTACTACATTGCTGAAATAGCTAAAGTGTGGTATGGATTGATTTTCGTCAAAGTATTATTTCAGTGATGCAAAATCTAAAAAGCAACAAAAAAACCTATCCTTCATAAAGGTTGGGGGCATAGACAAAACATACTATATTCCATGAGCTAGTGATTATCCTCGATAATGCCAGTTTCCATAAAAGAAAAGATATCTTAGCTCAGATTGAGGCAAAAACGCCAAATATTATCCGGTAATTCTTACCAGACTACAGTTCAGATTACAATTTGATTCAATTAGTTTGGCATTCAGCAAAAGAATTATTGCCGTTGATTTTGATTAGACCAAATTGGCAGTTTATTGACTTTTTCAAATGTTAATTCTACATAAGTTGTTTGGCTTTGTCCAATTGTTGTTGTACCAAAATAGCCTTGAGATCCACTATGAGCATGAGGACCTGTTTTCATAACTGTATAACGTCCTTGAAGACGAGCTTGATTAAAAGGTGAGCCTACTGTAATTGGCCAGCGTGAAGCAAATACAATTTGGCTAATATCTTCAATCCAGTCTCGACTACCTACAAGTTGGTACACATGGTCAACTTTATCAAAGCCTTTTTCGCCATCAAAATCGCCACCTATTGAAACAACAATTAATTGAGAATTTAGCCACTGATCGAGATCAGAAACCGCACCAAGAGCAACTTGCACTCCACCACTGGTTCCAACTAAAATAATTTTCAGCCCTTGTTTAGGACGTTTGGATAAAGGGTATACGGCATTCATGCGATCGACGATCGCATTCGCAATTCCCAAGTTATAAATATGTCCATAACGGTCATCGGCAGAAATAGCAAACCGCCAGAGATTACGGATTTTAATTAAAACATCTGTATTAGAGAACAAACCATCTGCTTTTTCAGCTGCACTCCACAGAGGTGCTAATAACCGTTGCCCTCCTAAACTTTCGTTAGTAGCGGAGTAAGGAAAAACATCCCGCACTGTTACACAATTACGATGAATTTGCTCTAATTTATTTAAAAAAAATTCTTCGCCTGGAGTTAATTGGTTGGCCGAAAAATCTCCTACTCCTGGTAAAAAAACTATATAGCAATCAATATTTCTAGACTTGTCAACTTCGAGTAAAGGGTTATCCCTGGGTAACTTTTTCGTTAGATTTTTCTTAATCCCCAAGCTTTCAGAACTTTGACTCAACCACCATACCAATGTTCCCACAGGGGCAAAAGTTCCCCAGGCAAGAAGTATTATACCTGCTAAAACCAACAGCCTTAATGTTCCACTTTGCAACCATAGCAGTATTTGTCCGCCAATCCTACGCATTTGAGATTATTGTTTTATATAGTTGATAAATAAAATAATTTTGAGCTTAAATCTTTGATTTTTAATTATTTATTCTATAAAATTCTACTTTTTGTAATTTGTCATCCCTCATTAGTTAGAAAAAATGAGCAGTAATAAATCAAGGCATGGTTTGTGTCATACACTTCGGTATGCTCTAGCTTTGAATGGCGACTTCTATGAAAATGCTCGCAATACACAGCGAAACCAGAGGTTAGCTCTAAGTATTGTAATTCTAGCTGCTATTTCTCATGCCATAGGTAGTGGCGTAATTTTATTAATAAATCGAGCTACAGTTTTTGTACTTTTGACGGGTCTTTTGATTGATGCGATCGCTATTGTTGCAGGATACTATTTTTGGACATTCACAATTTTGAAGATTGGGCAATGGCTCAAACCCATCGATCCTACTTACGATGAATTACTTATTCCGATAGGCTTTGCCTATGCACCGCAAGTACTGAATTTTTTAACTCTCATTCCCTTACTAGGACGACCAATTGAGCTTATATTGGCGTTGTGGAGTTTATTGGCGGTAATCGTCGCAGTACGCCAAGGGTTAGATATTACTACTCAACGAGCAACATTTATTTGTTTAGTAGGCTGGCCCTTAATTCAAATTGCGATCGGTTTTGTACAAGTTTTGGAGCAACAATTGGTAAGATGGACAAGCTGAGAGGTATCCTACCCGCAGGGAACGTAAGAGAAGCCCATTGCGAGTTGGGTTTATTGTCTGACATTCCATGAATCTAATTACAGGTGTGGAGTGGGAGCTTACTAAAATTGTTAGTAAATCATTTTGGAAAGATTTTTCCTGATTATAAATGTTATAGCAATTCTGGGGTTTTGTATGAATTAAGATTCGATTAATGCTGTAGCAACAATCCTTCATCAGTATCCAAAGCTGCGAAGGGATTTTCTATATCTATCGATGAAACAATAGCTTCTAGCTTGTCACAACTTGAGCGCACTAAACGCAAACCGGCATCTAATGAAAGTTGAGTTGTTGTTGGGGTAAAGTCTTGCAAGATGCTGGCTTCTATCGTCTGATACTGATCAAGGTGTCTGCTGAGTTTTGCCAGAAAATTTGCTCCTTCGCCACCAACAGCGCTAGCAAACTGCAAAATGGAATCGACGTAAGTTCTAACTTTGGGGTTTTTAATTCCTTCTGTAGCTGAGGCGTAGAGCAATTCCCCATTAAGATATTCAAAATCTGGCACATACAAGCGATTGCCAACTAGTTCAAATATCTGCATTCCTTTAGATGGCCTTACTGTTAACTTCTCCTGCCTGACTCGATCAGCTAATTTTTCCAGTAATGTAATTACAAATAAAATTACAGAGGGAAAGTTGCTATCTATACACCTGATTTCTACTGTGCCAAGTTTGTTGAGTCGAACTGGATTCCAAGCTGACTTGAGTAAGCTAACTCCCGCTTCTTTGAACAGGTTCGGTTGAATTCCGGCTTTTTCCATAGCTTGCAGCCAAGCATAATAACGAGCGAACTGCTGCTCAACTAAACCCTCAACACTTTCGGCATAAGGCATGAGTCCACCGACAGGTTGTAAATTAGTATAAACTCCCTCCCAACCGAAGGTTTCGCTACCTCGATAACGAATTGTATGCACGGCTAGCCCAAACGCCTGTCCTTCATAAAAGGGACACGCCCGCGTCAGGGAAATAAGTGCAGAGTCGCAAGCTGTAGCTAAATTATAGATATTTAATAGTTCTTCTCGCTCAATTGATGTCGAGTTATAAGATACTGCAACACGAGGGTCAATTACCCCAGTTGGGACTTCTAAATGCAGGTGTGTACCTGTACATTTTCCGGCGTGCAAGAATTTTGAAATGCCGACAGTTTGCGCTTGGATATGGTAATTAGGGCGATCTCGCATAACTGGCATAGTAGGCAAAGGATAGCTAGACAGAGGGTAAAGGCGTAAACCCATCTGTTGCGCTACAGCGATCGCCAATTTGAGATTTTTGAGATAAACTCTCGCTAGTTCTTTGGCAGTGTCGGCAGGAGGTGTGTTAATTTCTACCATGCTTTTAACGAACTCTGCCACAAAGTAATTTGGGTTTAAACCTTGTGCTTGAGCTTTGAAGTGACAACTCTTTAAAAACTCATCGGCGCGATCGCTCAAGCTACCAGCTTCATCTACCAGAAAAAATTCTTGCTCCAGACCGATACGACGCTTAACTATCGTCATCAAGACCTCCACAAGGGTAATCCGCCATAGCCTCAATATATGTAGCTTAAAGGATAAAGTTACCGCAAGACAAAACCGATTTGAGCCAATTGACTTGGAAAATCATACAGTGAAACACACTCCCACCCCTGGCCATCAGTAATGATTTCCCTTTAATATGTCAAAAATTAATAATAATTTCCAGTTTAAATCCTACTGTGATTTAAAATTGAGATAAATCTAATGAATAGAAATTTAAAATTGGCAGTGTATAATCACAAAATTTAAAATAACGATAGTAGAGTGGGTAGGTAACATTATTTACCCTAAACATATAATAAACGAGCAATAACCGATCACAATCATCCTGTAATTATTCGCACGAAGCAGTTAAACATTTTATAATTAATCCTTTTTAGTACCACAATAAGTTTTTCGTAGCTAATTTAAGAACTTAGCTCACTCAAGTGGCAATATAAATATGAATTTTATCCTTACCAATTACAACTTCATCAAAGTTATTCATGATGGTATAAATACTTGCCTTTATCGTGCTTTTAAAGAGCCAGAAAAAATCTCAGTAATTATCAAAACTATAAAAGCTGAGTATCCCACTAGAGAACAAATTGCCTACATCAAGCATGAGTATCAAATACTGCAATTTTTGCAGATAGAAGGAGTTATTCAACCTTTAGGCTTAGAAAGTACACAAAATGGTGTAGCACTTATCTTGCAAGATTTTGAAGGAGAGACGCTCAAGGATATTATTAGCACGTCTAATTTGGAACTCAACAATTTTTTGCAAATTGCTATTCAATTAGCTGCAACACTATATCAACTACATCAAAATAATCTTATTCATAAAGATATTCAACCTCATAATATCCTTATTAATCCCAACACAGGTCAAATAAAAATTATTGACTTTACCATTGCATCACGCATATCTAGAGAAAATCAGATAGTTAATGATTTCAATTCGCTGGGAGGTAGCCTAGCTTATATTTCGCCTGAGCAAACGGGGAGAATGAACCGCTCAATAGACTATCGAACTGATTTTTACTCATTAGGAGTGACATTTTACGAGATGCTAACTAGCAAGCTGCCCTTTGTCGCAGATGACCCTTTAGAATTAGTTCACTCACACATTGCTAAGATCCCACTCCCGCCTCACGAATTAAATACTAAAATTCCGATAGCAGTTTCCGATATTGTCATGAAATTATTAGCTAAAACTGCTGAGGAAAGATATCAAAATGCTTTAGGATTAAAAGCAGATTTAGAAGTATGTTTACATGAATTAAAGACGACTGGTAAAATTGAAAATTTTGCTATTGGTCAACTTGATTTATCTAGCCGTTTTCTTATTCCCCAAAAACTTTACGGTCGAGAACGAGAAGTTGCAGAATTGATGAATGCTTTTGAGCGAGTTAGTTCTGGTGCAACTGAGTTAATGCTAGTTAACGGTTATGCTGGAATTGGTAAATCTTCGTTAGTGAATGAAGTTCATAAACCTATTATTCGGCAGCATGGTTATTTTATTTCTGGAAAGTTTGATCAGTATAAACGTAATATTCCTTATGCTTCATTAATTCAGGCTTTTCAAGAATTAATGCGACAGATATTAACAGAAAATGCTGAAAAGCTAACAAACTGGAAAAAGAAACTCTTAGAAGCGGTTGGTGTCAACGGCCAAGTTATTATTGACTTTATTCCTGAGCTTGAAAAAATCATCGGCTCTCAGCCTGAAATACCACAGCTAGGAATTAACGAAGCTCAAAATCGCTTTAATCGATTATTTCAACAACTTATTTATGTATTTTCTCAAGCCAAACATCCACTAGTAATTTTTCTGGATGACTTACAGTGGGCAGACTCAGCTTCTCTTAAGCTAATTCAACTGCTGATTAGTGACCCTGAGAGTAAATATTTTTTAATAATAGGAGCATATAGAGACAACGAGGTGAGTCCAACTCATCCATTAATACTAACTTTAAAAGAATTAAAAAAATCTAGTGCAAATGTCAATAATATTGTTCTCCAACCTTTGGAAATTTCTCATATCAATCAGCTAGTTAATGATACACTGCGTAGCTGTCTAGAGAATTCAGATAACCTAGCTAATTTAGTCTTTAGTAAAACGCAAGGAAATCCATTTTTTGTAACTCAGTTACTTAAATCTCTTTACCAAGATAACTTGTTGTATTTTAATTTTAACACAAGTTTTTGGCAGTGGGATATTGAAATTATCAAATACATTGATATTACTAATAATGTTGTTGAGTTAATGGTTAATCAAATTCAAAGGCTCTTACCAACAACACAAAAAGTTTTAAAATTAGCTGCTTGCATTGGCGATAAATTTAGTTTAGATATTTTAAGTATTGTCAACCAAAAATCTTTGTCGGAAACGGCTAAAGAACTATGGGAGGCTCTGCAAGCAGGTTTAATTTTACCTATAGATTCGTCTTATAAAATACCTTTGGTTGTTAGTGAGCAGTTAGAAGAACAACTGATAATAGAGCTAATAGAGCAAGAACAAAAAATAATTGCATACAAGTTTTTGCACGACCGTGTGCAGCAAGCATCTTATTGTTTAATTCCAGACATTAAGAAAAAAGAAACTCACCTGAAAATTGGGCAATTACTTCTCCAAAAAAGTTCGCTTGAAGAGCGAAAAGAAAATATTTTTTATTTAGTAAATCACCTAAATTATGGCATCGATTTACTAACTTCAAAGTCAGAGGAATATGAGTTAGCTTCACTCAATCTCATAGCGGGACAGAAAGCGAAAGCAGCAGCAGCCTATGAGTCAGCTATGCGCTATTTCAAGGTAGCTTTGAGCCTATTGACAGCTTCTAGTTGGAATCAGAAATATGAGCTTACATTAACTTTGCATCAGGAGGCAGCAGAAGCGGCATTTCTTAGCGGTGACTTTGAGCAAATGGAGATATTAGCTGAAATAGTGCTACAACAAGCTAAAACGCAACTGGAAAAAGTCAAAGTTTATGAGTTGCGTATCAAAAGTTGTGAAGTGCAAAGAAAACTACTTGAAGCAGTGCAGCTTGGGCTAAAAGTTCTGGAAATGTTGGGAGTAAAACTCAATCAGTCACCAACTGCATTAGATATTCAGGAAGCTATTCAAGAAACTACAAACAATTTAGCAGGTAAAGAAATAGAAGATTTAATTAATTTGCCTTCAATGACAGATGTTCACAAGCTAGCAGCTATGAGGCTTATATCAAGTTTAGTTCCTGCTGCCTATCAATCTGCACCTGCATTATTTATTTTGATGGCTTGCCAACAAGTAAATTTATCTATTAAAAATGGAAATACGCCTTTTTCAGCTAGCGGTTTTGCTGATTATGGAGTAGTTTTTAGCGGCTTATCACAAAATATTGAAGCTGCTTATCAAATTGGACAATTAGCTTTAAATTTATTAAAGCGGTTAAATGCTGTTGAAGTTAGAAGCCAAGTCTTATTTAAAGTATCAACTTTTATAATCCATTGGAAGCATCATGTTAGAGATACTTTACCACTTTTAGAAGATGCTTACTCTAGCGGATTAGACTCTGGGGATTTAGTACATACTGGATATTCAGCTAGTAAGAAGTGTCAATATTCATACTGGAGCGGTTCGGAATTAAAAAGCCTAGAACAGGAAATGGCAAGATATAGTAAGCTGATTGCTCAAATCCATCAAGAGACTGCCCTGAAATGGCATCAAGTATTTCACCAAGCAGTTTTGAATTTAATAGGATTATCTGAAAACCCTTGCCGTTTAATGGGTGAATCTTACAATGAAGATAAATTATTAAAACTGCACATCAAATCAAACGAGCGAACAGTAATACACTATGTATTCCTTAATAAATTAATTTTATGTTATCTATTTGGTGAATTTACTCAAGCTGTAGAAAATTCTATCAAAGCGGAACAGTATTTAGATGGAGTGACAGGCTGGTTAAATGTGCCATTATTCCATTTGTACGATTCTCTAGCACAACTTGCAATCTATCCATCGGCTTCATTTGAATCTCAAGAAAATCTTCCAGACAAGGTGAAAGTTAATCAACAAAAAATGCGAAAATGGGCAGACCATGCACCCATGAATTTTCAGCATAAATATGATCTGGTAGAAGCAGAGAAAGCACGAGTATTAGGTCAATATTGGCAAGCAATGGAATATTATGACCGAGCCATTGATGGAGCTAAGGAACAAGGATACATCCAAGAAGAGGCTCTTGCCAATGAACTAGCAGCAAAGTTTTATTTTAAGTGCGGTAGAGAAAAGGTAGCTCAGGCTTATCTCGCTGATGCTTACTATGGATATATGCGCTGGGGAGCAACAGCAAAGCTTAGAGATTTAGAAATAAAATATCCCCGAATTTCTGCCCGGCTGTTAGAGCAAAGAACGCACAGCCCTGATCAAAGCCTACTTGTTCAATCCTTAAATTCAAGTATTAGTAAAACTTTTGATTTAGCAACATTTATCAAAGCTTCACAAGCACTTTCTGGTGAAATAGTTTTTGAAAAATTGCTAGCTAAATTAATGCAAATTGTGCTAGAGAACGCTGGCGCAGAAACAGGATTTTTAATTTTAGAGAGAGCAGGGAATTTATTCATAGAAGCTTCAGGTAGATTTGGTCAAACTGAAATAAATGTGCAGCAATCAACCCCTGTAGAACTGAGTCAGCAATTACCTATATATATAATTAATTATGTACATCGGACTCAGGAACATATTGTACTCAACGATGCTACCTGTGAGGAAAAATTTACGGCAGATAGCTATATTGTTCAGCACAAACCAAAATCTATCTTATGTAGCCCAATTATTCATCAAGGTAAGCTGTTTGGTATCCTTTACTTAGAAAATAAATTGATTGCTGGGGCATTTACACCGGAGCGATTAGAAGTTTTACAACTTTTATCATCACAAGCAGCCATTTCGTTAGAAAATGCTCGTCTCTATAATGATTTAGAAGAATATAATCGGACGTTAGAAATAAAAGTTAAAGAGCGCACTCTAGAATTACAAGATAAAAACTTAGAATTACAACAGCAAATTAGCGAGCGGCAAAAAGCTGAAGAAATAGCCGCATCTGCCAACCGTGCCAAGAGTGAATTTCTCGCTAACATGAGTCATGAACTCCGAACCCCACTCAATGGTATTTTGGGCTATACTCAAATATTCCAGACAGATACATCTTTAACTCCTCAACAAAGGAATGGCGTAAATATTATTCATCAGTGTGGTGAACATCTACTAACATTGATTAATGATATTTTAGACATTTCTAGAATAGAAGCTCGGAAAATGGAGCTTTACTTACAAGAGTTTAATTTATCAGCTTTTTTAGAAGGAATAGTAGAAATTTGTCGGATTCGGGCTGAACATAAGGGAATCAGCTTAATTTACCGCCCTTTATATCCACTACCTAGTTTAGTTTGCGCCGACAATAAACGCTTACGTCAAATTTTAATTAATTTACTTAGTAATGCAGTTAAGTTTACAAAAAAAGGTAGCATTACTTTTAAAGTAGGCTATGTAAATCAGGATAGAGACTGGACAATAAATACAGGGAACCTGGCAGGTCAATTATCAAGCTCCAAAATTAGATTCCAAGTAGAAGATACAGGAACTGGTATTGCTTCAGAGCAATTAGAAGAGATATTTTTACCTTTCAAGCAAGTAGGTGAAGATAGCTTGAAGAGAGAAGGAACCGGATTGGGTTTGACTATTAGCCGCCAATTGGTTCAAATGATGGGAAGTGAATTATATGTTACAAGTGAATTAGGTAAAGGCAGTGTTTTTTGGCTAGATTTGGAATTACCAGAAGTTTTTCAATATACTAAAATTGATGCTAATAAACCTAACATCATTGGTTTTTTAGGGCTTAAACGCAAAATTCTTGTAGTGGACGATAAATGGGAAAATCGGTCCGTATTGGTTAATATCTTAGAACCTTTGGGTTTTGAAGTTTTAGAAGCAACTGATGGTTTAGATTGCCTTCACAAAGTTCCTGAATTTCAGCCAAACTTGATTCTTATGGACTTGGTAATGGCAAAAATGGATGGATTTGAACCTACGCGTCGCCTCAGAGCCTTGCAAAACTTTCAAGAAGTGATAGTGATTGCTATTTCAGCTAGTGTATTTGAATTTAATCAACAAGAAAGTCGCAAAGTAGGGTGTGATGGTTTTCTGCCAAAACCAATCCAAAGAGTAGAACTTTTAGAAAAGTTACAGGTTCACTTAGGGTTAGAATGGGTATATGAAGATCAAGATAAGGCAAAAAAGATAAAAGGCGAAAAGAAAAGTTTTACTAATAGTTTAAACTTGACATCTCAGGCTCCTATTATACCTCCTTCAGGAAGCGAACTGGCAATTTTGCTAGATTTGGCTATGCGGGGTAATTTAATAAGCATTGCTGAACGATCTGTAGAACTAGAAAAAATAGATGAGAAGTTGCAGCCTTTTGCTAGTCATTTATATCAACTGGCTAAAGGTTTTAAAGGCAAACAAATATTAGAGTTTCTTCAAAAGTATTTTGGGGCTATATGAAAAATGATTCTAATAAATCTAGTGTCATTTTAATCGTTGATGACACTCCTATCAATTTAGAAATCCTTTATGATTTTTTAGGCAAAGCTGGATTTACGGTTTTGATTGCTGAAGATGGCGAAAGTGCGATCGCTAGAGCTGAATATGCCCCACCAGACTTAATTTTGTTAGACATCCTCATGCCGGGAATGGATGGTTTTGAAACTTGTCGGTTGCTGAAAAAGAGTCGATTAACGCAAGATATTCCGATCATTTTTATGACTGCACTTTCCGAAACCGTGGATAAAGTCAAAGGCTTTGAACTGGGTGCAGTCGATTATCTCACCAAACCGCTTCAACACCAAGAAGTTTTAGCTAGAATTCAACTCCATCTCAAGTTGCGATCTCTGACAAAAACCCTGCAAGAACAAAATTTACGCTTGGAAAGTGAAATTGCTGAACGCTTACAAGTAGAAGAAAAAATCCGCGAACAAGCTGCTTTACTAGATATTACGAGCGATGCAATTCTTGTCAAAGATTTTGACAATCAAATCCGTTTCTGGAACCAAGGAGCAGAACATTTGTATGGCTGGAAAGCTACGGAAGTAATTGGTAAGAGTGTTCATCAAATTTTATATCTACCAGAAACCTTGTCTCAAATCCAGGATATTTATGCAAATATAGCTAAGTCTGGTTTCTGGCATGGTGAATTACACCAAGTTAATAAAAAAGGGCAAGTTATTATTGTTGCCAGTCGCTGGACTTTAATGCACGATCGCAACGGGCAAGCAATATCGATTTTAACCGTAAATACTGATATTACCGAAAAAAAGCATTTAGAAACTCAAGTTCTCCGGGCGCAACGTCTAGAAAGTATTGGTACCCTAGCTAGTGGCATAGCTCATGATCTGAACAATATACTGACTCCGATTTTAACGACAGCACAATTGTTACAGATGAAAATGCCCGATGCTGATGAGCGTAATCAACAGATGTTAAAAACTATAGAAAATAATTCTAAACGTGGGGCTGCTTTAGTCAAGCAAGTCTTGCAGTTTGCTCGAGGAATTGATGGTCAGCGTACCGTTGTGCAAATGAACCATTTATTTTCAGAAATTCAGCAAATTGTCCAAGAGACTTTTCCAAAATCGATTGAATTGACAGAGCATATTCAGCCTGAACTTTGGGCTGTAATTGGCGATGCAACGCACCTACATCAGTTACTGATCAACTTAGTAGTTAATGCTCGTGATGCCATGCCCGAAGGTGGCCATATCGAAATTTCTGCGGAAAATCTTTTGATTGATGAAGATTATGCACGCATGAATCTGGATGCCCATGTTAGTCCTTACATTGCTATTACTGTTGCAGATACAGGAATGGGGATGCGCTCAGAGATTATCGATAGAATCTTCGAGCCATTTTTTACCACTAAAGAGATTGGCAAGGGTACAGGATTGGGTTTGTCTACCGCCAAAGGTATCATCCAAAGTCATGGTGGTTTTGTAACTCTGACTAGTCAAGTCGGCAAAGGTACGAAATTTAAAGTTTACTTGCCGGCAGTGGAAGTAGCAAAAACGCCCCTAGTAGAAGACCTGGAGTTATTTAAAGGTAATGGAGAATTAATTTTAGTTGTTGATGATGAAACCAGAATTTTAGAAACTACTAAAATATTATTAGAAGTTTACAACTACAAAGTACTGACAGCTAGTAATGGGATTGAAGCGATCGCACTTTATGTTCAACACGAAGATGAAATAAGTGTAGTGTTGATGGATATGATGATGCCTTTAATGGATGGTGCAACTGCTATCACTACGTTGCAAAAAATTAATTCCCAAGTCAAGGTTGTGGCTGTTAGCGGTCTGAACGTTAGTGAGAAACTGGCTAAGATACCTGGAGTTAAAAAGTTTCTTGCTAAACCATATACGACCAAGGAGTTATTGCAGACTTTACACAGTATTCTTGTGCAGAAATCCACAAACCCAAACTTATATATTGCATCTAGCAAAACACTTTTTAAGTAGTCACTAGGCAAGATCAATTGGAATACTACCAACGCACTTTACCGCCTCTGTGGATTAGAGTGGCGATCGCCTTCTATACCCAATATAGTTCGGTTAACGTGTTTATTCGTCGAAGATCCCCCCAACCCCCCTTAAAAAGGGGGGCTTTTCATTCTTATTACCCCCTTTTTAAGGGGGTCGCCACAGGCGGGGGGATCTTATCCGAACCGTATTGCTTCTATACCTTTATTGCCATTGGTGAATGGCACTAAGAAAAGCCAGAACACTTGTAGTTTAAGCAGTTTGTAAAATGTATTCGATTAGTAATGCCTAGTCTACAGCTAATCAAAACTAGACTTGACATAATCAACTGCAATAGGTGTGATTTTTTCGACAAGATTATTAATCACCCCTCGTTCATATTCAGTCCAAATTCTGGGATGTCCAAAAATGCATGGTTGTAAAATTCCCCAGAGTTTACCATCCTGGCGAATATGGGCATGAATAAGGGCGCGGTGTCCAAAATTTTTCTCTTCAAATTCCCGATTTAAAACTTGAGGTTCAGCAGTTTCTACATCCTCTACAAAGATTGAAGGTTCGGCACGTAACGCAGCCGCAAACATCGGATCTTCATCTGTTACAGTTGGTGGTTGTGCTGCCCAGTCTTCATTATAAACAGTAGGTACATCTGGAGTGCGAATCCAACAAAAGGCAACTCTACCGAGGTTTGTCTGGGGATTGTGTAGATATAAAAAACATCTATCAGATTGTAAAAAATCGCCTACAGCTGGCAATAGCGCAGAAAATATCGCATCTGGTGTTTGAGATGATTCTACAATATTGTTAAGTGCAGGAGGAAGGTTGTGCTGAGTCATATAAATAAGCTGATTTTAATTGAATAATGCCTTTATCAAAAACACGATTATTAGTAGCGATCCCACTTACTTCTATTCTATCTGGATACACCTCGTAGGCTGCAAAACTCAGCTTTTCAGCAGAATGCTCTGTCCACTCCGAACGCCCTACAGGACGAGTACCTGCACCTGCACCAGTAACTAGATAAGTCGTTCCATTAATAACGCGAGTGCGTTCATAACTATGATCATGGCCATTGATATAGAGTTGAGCGCCGTATTTTTGAAACAGAGGAGTGAGGGTTTTAATAAAAGTTTGATTGACTCCGTAGTGACCGGATGAATAAATTGGATGGTGGCCAAATACGACTTTCCAAGGAGCTTTACTAAGGCTTAATTCTTTTTCTAACCAAGGTAGCTGGTTTTTCCAATCAGCATTACTGTTAGTATCTAAAGCAAAAAATTGCACAGAGCGACGGCGAAATGTATAGTAGCGTTTTCCATTCATATTGAAGCCGGCATACTTGACTTGCGGATCACCATTATCAGTACGAATATCGTGATTACCTAAACAAGCCTGAAATTTCACGCCTTGCCTCAGCAAAGCTTGATAAGGACGCTCAAAAACTGCATTGATTTTTTCGATTTCGCCGTCATTGTAAATATTGTCCCCAGCTAAAACGACTAAATCATAAGGATTTTGTTTGTGATACGCATTCATCCCTCTAGCCACAGCATACTGTCCTTTAGCCCCAGTCCCTGTATCAGCCACAGATACAAAACGTAATAATAAACCTTTTTTGGCTGAGGTGGCGGCTATGGCGGTTGTTGAATCGGTAATATCAGCACTTTGATGATTTTGACGAAATGTCCAGCCTAAAAATCCTGCACCAATGGCGCTGAGGCTACTTAAAAATAAAAATTGACGGCGTTTTAGGTTCATAACTCACCAAATTTAATAAATAGTCAGTTTATCTGAAGCAATGTGCAATGTAGTGATACATTAAGGCAAAAGAAGGCAGCACCAGTAATAATGTAGGTTGTTTGTCTTCGATTCGCTGCTTTTGGTGAAAGTTCCATGCCACAAGACAATCAGTCAAAACCGACGGATGAGCAGGTAACTCAACCTCCCCAAAAACCTTACCAAAGAGTTCAGCCATTTTGGAAGGCTAAAATTATCCAACTTCTCCAAGGAACAATTGGGGTTTTAGAAGTAACGGTGGAAAAACTGGAGACAGCACCCCCACCTGGTACGAAGGAAACACCCAGTTTTTTCCAGCAACTACAGTTGCGATGGGGTGGATTGTTAAGAACAATCCGCTTGTTTTTACCATCAAATTTGTCAACAAAGTTATCAGATACAGCTTTGACGGGAATTGTTACTGGAATTGCTGTAATTCTTGTTTGGACAACTGCGACTGTCTTTACTGGTAAACCTACTGAAGTAGCAACAGTTCCATCGGTTGAAGAAGTTCCTGCACCGACACCAACGATAACTACTCCACCGGAGTCAGTTGCACCAGAACCGCAGCCGCCACAGCCACCAGAGGAAATTACATCACCGCCAGAAGTACAAACTACTCCACCAGCGCCGGAACCAGAACCAATTCCCACGCCAACACCAACACCAACTATAGAATTAACACCTGAACAAGCTTTGATAGCGGCTGTTGAGAATCAGGTAGCCGAAATTAGCGATCGCATTGCCTCTGGTCTGATAAAGTCAATTCAAGCCAACTTTCGTACCAGTAATCTGACTGTCAAAATCAGTGACGATTGGTACACTCTCCCAGAATCTCAGCAGGACAAACTAGCTGCGGAGATATTACAACGTTCTCAAGAACTTGATTTTACTCATTTAGAAATTATCGACTCTCAAGATAAGCTGATAGCGCGTAACCCAGTTGTTGGTACTGAGATGGTGATTTTTAAACGGCAAACAACAAGTTTAAATAATTTGTAATTTGTAATTTTAATTATTTATGTTAGACAATGTTTTGCTATTGCTCAAAGCTTGTGAAAAGTTAAACATTAACTACGAAATTATTCATCCAACTGAGAACTTAGTAAAAATAAAACTGAATAATAAACAGCATTATTTTTGTAATTATAGTACTCCGCTAATCAATCAATCAGTGGCACAAATAATAAAAGATAAGGAATACACTTACCATATTTTAAAGCAAAAAGTTAAACTTCCTCAGACAGTAGGTTTTCTTTCACCTTTTTGTGATATTCAGTATAAGATATACTTAAAATTTCCCAGCTTTCAAGATATTGTATTAGAAGTAAAAGATAAATTCGAAATACCTGTTATTCTTAAAAAGAATTCTGGTTCTGGTGGATGTAACGTCTTTTTATGTCATAATATAGATGAGATTGAAACTGCTTTAAAAGAAATTTTTAATATAAATAATAAAAAGTATGATTATCTAGCGATCGCTCAAGAATATATTCATATAAAATCTGAATATAGAGCGGTTTTCTTAAATAAACAATTAGTTTTACTTTATGAAAAAGATATAACTGATGCAAAATTTGCAGGTAATCTTAGTCCTCTACATTGGGATGGTGCAAAAGCAAAATATATCAATGATCCACAAATATTGTTAGAAATTGCTAATTTTGCTAAACCAATTTTTGAAGAATTAGACCTTGATTATGGTGGTTTAGATATAGTCTTAGATCGAGATAATCAATATTGGTTGATTGAAGTGAATTCAAGTCCAAATTATACTATTTTTACTAGAGACAATGGAGAGGAGCCTGTGTTAAAAGTTTTTGAAAAAATGCTTATTAGCCTAGCTTCATAAAAAAATCAGTACTTCTGTTCGCGAATTCATTACTCTGCATTGAGCGCAGAGTTATAAGCTTTAACTTGCAAATCAATTCCAGTAATAGCAGTACCAACTACAACAGCGTAAGCTCCTAAATCTAAAGCTTTACGAGCCATTTGAGGTGAAGAAATACCGCCCTCACAAATTACCGGAATATCTAACTGTTGCACAATTTGGGTGAGAACTTCCCATCCAGGAGGAGAAAGGTGTTTCGTTGCAGAAGTGTAGCCGTAAAGTGTCGTCCCAATAATATCTGCACCAGCATTGGCGGCTGCTTTTGCCGCCTCAATTGTATCAACATCTGCCATTACTGGTTTACCTAATTCCTGATGAATTCGGGCAATGATATCTACTAATGTTTCATCACCAGGGCGGTTTCTAATAGTTGCATCTATAGCAATAATATCTGCTCCGGCTTTGGCGATCGCAGCAGCATGATGAAACTGTGGTGTAATATACACATCATACCCAGCTATTAATTTCTTCCATAACCCAATAATTGGTACTTGAACCTTTTCACGCACGGCGATGATATGATTTGGCGTATCGATACGTACACCAACTGCACCATTATTTACCGCAGCTTGTGCGATCGCAGCAATTATCCTTGGTTCATGCAATGGTGAATCAACAGGCGCTTGACAAGATACTATCAGTCCGTAACACAGAAGTTTTATTAAATTAAGAAAATCAGTTGGCATGGAGAAAATGCAAAAACAACCAAACAAGCAGACTCCTAACTCCTAACTCCTAACTCCCCATTCACCACTCTAGTTACTTGAGTTGGTATCCATACAGTAAAAATTGAACCAATACTTACAGTTGATTCTACTTCAATGCGACCGCGATGAAGTTCTACAAGTTGTTTCGTTAAAGCCAGTCCAAGCCCAGTACCTTCATAGCGGCGGCGATAGGGTGTATCGAGTTGCTGAAATTTATCAAAAATTAATGGTAATTGTTCTTCGGGAATACCGATTCCAGTGTCTTCCACTTGAAAAATAGCGGTATCATCTTCCACCCAAAGACGTAAAGTTACGCTGCCACTTTCAGGGGTAAATTTAATAGCATTAGTTAACAGATTCCAAAGAATTTGTTCTACTCGTTCTCCATCGGCGGTAAAGCGATCGCGCCTGGGATCGATTTGCAAATCAAGGTTGAGATTAATTTGTTCACTGATTGCTTTTTTTCGTAGTGACTCTACAGCATTTTCAGCAACACTTACTAAAGAAAATTCCGAAATATTTAAAGCTGTCTTACCAGCCTCGATTTGCGATAAATCGAGGATGTCATTAATCATTTCTAATAAATGTTCTCCACTGTCGTGGATTGTTTGCAGATAACCCCGTTGTCGTTGACTCAATTCACCCAAAGGCCAACGTAACAATGTAGACGACATTCCAATAACATAAGTTAAAGGTGTGAGCAATTCGTGACTGATAGTAGCGAGAAACTCACTTCTGAGACGGTTAGCAGCTTCGGCGGCGAGGAGAGCATCACGCAGAGCCATTGTGCGTTCAATAACTCGTTGTTCCAGAGTTTGTTTTTCTTGGGTAAGCGTTTGCATTAACTCAGCTTGGTGAATTGCGATCGCTAATTGTTCTGCAATCGAAGTCAGCAAGTTTTTTTCACTCTCAGTCCACTGGTGTGGATTATCGCACTGGTGAGCAATCAGCAATCCCCACAGTTTATCCTCAAATATAATTGGTGCTGCCAACTTAGCCTTAACTTGGCTTTCCCTCAAAAAATTCAGCAAACACTCTTCTAGAGCATAAGTTTTTTCGACATCATCCACAGCTAAGGTAAAGCCTTGGCGATACTTTTCCCAACATTGAGAGGTTCGCCTAAAACAATTTCTTTCGGTGTAATTTAACACCGATGTAATAGCATCTGTAGCACGGGCTTCATAGACAATATAACCTCCATAGTTTTGGCAGTCTTCTAATAATGGCTGATTATTGACTAACACAGAAGGCGAGTGTTTACCGTTCTTCTCGTGTATAGAAGACTGATATTGTTGGGTTTTGACTTTGGAAGCTTCAAATTTATAGATTACTAATCTGTCTAATTCCAGAAACTCACGCACCTGTGTAATTGCTGTTGCCATAATTACTGACAAATCTAGGCTTTTGCGGATCTGCGTTGTTACCTGATTTAATAACCGCTCTTGGGAAATCTGTTTTTTTAAAGCATCTTCCACTGGCTGGCAGATATAAACTGTCGGCGCAGTTGGGCTTGGAGGTGCTATTATTTCTTGGTTTGGCTGAGTTAAAAGATATTCTAATAACAACAGCGAGAATTGACTTTGGAGTGTGGCATCATTGGGCCGAATAATTTGGTGATAGCGTTCGAGATTTTGGTGAGTATAGGAATCGCACTCAAACAAGTCTCTTAATTCGTAGACAAATGTTGCGATCGCCTCTAAATTAAATGTCAACTTAGCATTGAGTGCCGAACCAATTCCTTGCTCCCCCTCCTCTAAATTTCCTACCAAGAGCGCACTAAACTGCTCAGAAACCACCAATGTAAACCTTTGCCTTTGCCATTCCACAGGTATGCAAACCCGCATCAACACAGCTTCTGTCAATATCAGAGCGGCACTTATCTCCCTTTGAGCCATCTGTTCCAACAATTTCCCAAGCTGATTAAATACAACAATAGGCAAGGTTCGAGAAAAGCTCAAATCAGGAGAACTAAGCATTTTCAATCATTTTGGTAAGATGGGGCTGAATCCAGGGAAAAAGTTTATTTTTTGTACTAACCAATAGTTTAAAACGGTAATACAGCATTATGCATCGTATAAGTAGCACATCGGGTGGATGGAATCAGTCAGAGGGTTTAATTTTTTTAGAACAAACTCCAGCGCCTTTCGTGTTGATTACGGCTGCTGATACCGACATTCAAACTTTGGCAGTTGCGGTGACAAAATTACCTACAAGCTTTCCTGCTTTAAGAGTCGCCAACCTGTTGCAGTTGCAGCAACAATTAAGTATAGATACTTATGGAGAGCAAGTTTTGGAACTTGCCCAGGTAATTATTTTGCGCCTGTTGGGAGGACGTTCCTACTGGAGTTATGGCTTAGAAGTAGTGCAAGAAATTGTGCAACGTAATGGTAAAACCCTCATTGTAATGCCAGGGGACGACGCTTTTGATCCCGACTTAATTTCTCAGTCTACCCTGCCTTTGGGCATTGTTAACCAGGTATGGCAGTATTTTAGCGAAGGCGGCGTCGAAAATTTCGTTAATGCTCTCCAATTTATCTCTGACACTTGCCTGTTAACTGCATACAATCCGCCGTTACCCCGGCCAATTCCGCGTGTGGGATTGTATGAGTGGGGAGTGGGGAGTGGGGAGTGGGGAGTAGGGGAGCAGGGAGCAGGGAGCAAGGGAGCAGGGAGCAAGGAAGAAGAATTTACCCCTCTGCCCCCTGCCCCCCGCCCCTCTAACTCTTTTCAATGCCCAATGCCCAAAATTGGCATCCTTTTCTACCGCGCTCATTATTTAGCGGGAAATACTAAGGTAATTGATGCTTTATGCGAAGCTTTGGTACAGAAAAATTTACAACCTGTGCCAGTGTTTGTTTCCTCATTGCGTGAACCTGATGTGCAAGTTGAGTTGAGTGAATTTTTTCAACCCAAGGAAGCTGAATCAATAGCTGTACTGTTGAATACCACCAGTTTCTCTCTAGCACGATTAGAAACCGAAAGACCCCAAACTGAACTCTGGGAAAAATTAGATGTGCCTGTGTTGCAGGTAATCCTCAGTGGCGGATCAATTGAGCAGTGGGAGTCACAGTTTCAAGGGCTTTCTCCCCGCGATATTGGGATGAATGTGGCGCTACCAGAAGTAGATGGGCGGATTATTACTCGTGCTGTGTCTTTTAAAGCTGTACAAACTCGTAATCCCCATCTAGAGACAGATGTAGTAATTTATGAACCAGTGGGCGATCGCATCGAGTTCGTTGCTAAACTAGCAGCAAATTGGGCGCGTCTACGATCCAAACCACCCCAAGAACGGCGAATTGCCCTAATTTTGGCAAACTACCCCAACCGCAATGGAAGGCTTGCCAATGGTGTGGGGCTGGACACTCCAGCTAGTTGTGTAGAAATCCTGCAAGCTTTACATCTGGCTGGTTATGAAGTAGAAAATCTGCCTGCTCAAGGAGACGAGTTGATTCAACAGCTAACAGCTGGCGTAACCAATGATCCGGAAGGCCAAGAATGGCTTCCGGTAAACCAAAGTGTTTCTTGGGAAGACTATCAAAAGTATTTCGCTTCTTTACCGCCAGCAGTGCAGCAAGGTATTAGTGAAAGGTGGGGAGTAGGGGAAGAAGCAAGGGAGCAGGGAGCAGGGAGCAGAGGAGAAAAGTTTGCACCTCCGCCACCTGCACCCTGCCCCTCTGCCTCTTTCCCCGTTCCCGGAATTCAAATCGGCAACGTCTTCGTGGGAATTCAGCCAGCAAGGGGTTATGATAATGACCCCAGTTTGAATTATCATGCGCCGGATTTAGAACCAACCCATGCTTATTTAGCTTTCTACTATTGGGTAAGAGAATGTTTTGGTGCTGATGCTGTAGTTCATGTGGGAAAACACGGAAATCTAGAATGGCTACCGGGTAAAAGTGTGGCTTTATCGAGTAATTGTTATCCAGAAGTGGCTTTCGGCGCCCTTCCCCACCTGTACCCGTTTATTGTCAATGATCCTGGTGAAGGTTCCCAAGCCAAACGTCGCGCTCAAGCAGTGATTATAGATCACCTAACGCCGCCGATGACTCGTGCAGAACTCTACGGTTCTTTGCAGCAGTTAGAAAATTTAATTGATGAGTATTATGAAGCGGACAGTTTAGATCCTTCGCGTTTACCAGTGATTCGCGATCGCATCCACGAACTGGTAATCAAAGAAAATCTCCATCTAGATTTAGGAATCCAAAATGAAACAGAAATTTTTAAGTCTGAATCTTTAATTTTGAATTCCATCGGTGGCTATCTGTGTGAATTGAAGGAAGCCCAAATCCGCGACGGGTTGCACATTTTTGGGCAATGTCCCCAAGGACGACAACTGCGAGATTTAATAGTAGCGATCGCTCGCATACCCAATCGCCATTCTTCAGGTATTACCCGTGCCATAGCTCAAGATTGGGGTTTAGACTTCGACCCCCTCACAGCCGATTTGTCAATGCCTAGCGGTGAATACTCAATAGTCAATGGCACAGAATGCCGTACCCTCGGTGATATCGTCGAAGTCCTAGAAGAACATGCCGCCCTCCTAGTAAAACAACTCATCATTCAGAACTCATCATTCAGAACTCAGAATTCAGAATTTAGAACTCCTCACTCCTCACTCCTAACTCCTAACTCCCCACTCCCAACTCCCCACTCCCCACTCCCCACTCCCCACTCCCCACTCTCCATTGTCCTTAACTGGATACGCGATCGCCTGCTTCCAGCTTTACAACAAACCGATCAAGAAATAACCCATTTATTACACGGACTCGATGGCGGATATGTCCCAAGTGCCCCATCTGGCGCACCCACACGCGGCCGCCCAGAAGTTCTACCAACTGGGAGAAACTTTTATTCTGTCGATATTCGCGCCATTCCCACAGAGACAGCTTGGGATATCGGTAGAAAAGCTGCTGAAACCCTCGTTGAATATTACACTCAAGAACATGGTGAGTATCCAAAAACACTAGGTTTATCATTGTGGGGAACAGCCACCATGAGGACTGGAGGTGATGATATTGCCGAAGCCTTGGCTTTACTCGGAGTCCAACCTGTGTGGGATGGTGCAGCACGGCGAGTAGTGGATTTTGAAATTTTGCCCCTAGCGATTTTAGGGCGTCCCCGTGTAGATGTCACCTTGCGAATCTCTGGATTTTTCCGGGATGCTTTTCCCAACTTAATTGATTTATTTGATCAAGCAGTATCAGCAGTAGCAGGCTTGAATGAACCGCCAGAACAAAATCCTTTAGCGGATGCGGTTCGCCAAGAGACTGATTTGTGGACAAGCCGAGGATTAACTTTAGAAGAAGCAATAGTGCGATCGCGCTATCGCATCTTTGGTTCTCGTCCAGGTGCTTACGGCGCAGGACTTCAAGGTTTAATCGAATCGCAAAACTGGACAGATGACCAAGATTTAGCCCGTGCCTACATTAACTGGAGTTCTTACGCCTACTCTTCGGGAGCAGGGGAGGCAGGGGAGCAGGGATCAGGGGAGGATAAAATTTCCAATCCCCAATCCCCAATGCCCAATATCGAAGCTTTCGAGCAACGGTTGGCGAAAATGCAAGTTGTCCTGCACAATCAAGATAACCGTGAACACGACCTACTCGATTCTGATGATTATTACCAATTTCAGGGTGGTTTAACAGCTGCGGTGCGTTCTCTACAAGGAAAAAATCCCCAAACTTATTTTGGTGATAATTCCATACCCGCTCAACCACGAATCCGCCAACTAAAAGAAGAAATTGCACGGGTGTATCGTTCTCGCGTAGTTAATCCCAAGTGGATTGCAGGAGCTATGCGTCACGGTTACAAAGGTGCTTTTGAAATGGCGGCGACGGTAGATTTTTTATTCGCTTACGATGCAACAGCCAAATGTGTAGAAGATTATATGTATCAAGGTATAGTAGAAGCTTACTTGCTCGACCCAGTTGTGTCAGAATTTATTCAGCAAAAGAATCCTTATGCACTGCGTGATATTGCTGAAAAATTATTAGAAGCACATAAGCGCAATTTGTGGGAGGATGTAAGTATAGGAACATTAGAAGCTTTGAGGAACCTAGTACATCAAGCTGAAGCAGTTATCGAAGAAAAATCAATGGTGTAGGAAATAAATATGGAGAATCTTGCGTATTTGCACCTAGCTTTCGCCTACGAAGACAGTACACCCAGTGAATTGGTCTCCTTCAGTTCTTTGTTTAACAAAGCAGCTGCACCAGACTGGAAACGGCTTTCTGGTAGGGCTTGGAAGTATATGTTGCCCCTTGCTCTGTCCTTGTCTATTCTTGGCGCTGTTAGCAGCGTCATGGCACTGGAAAAAGGCGATCAAGGCCCTTCCGTCAGAAATCTACAACAAAAGTTGAAAACAGCAGGTTTTCATCAAGCTCCAGTTACCCAAGTATATGACGTGTCCACAGAAGAATCTGTGCGGCGCTTCCAAAAGGCTGCTGGTTTGCCAGTGGATGGCATTGTTGGAGCAAGAACCCTGCAAAAATTAGAAAGCTGGCAAGCTAAAAAGCCAAGTACTACGACTACACAAGCTAAAAAAGCCACTGTTGTAAGTACACAAGCCAAAAAGCCCAGCACTACTAGTTCAGCTAGTTCAGCAACTACCCAGCGCCGTAATTCCAACTACCTTTCTAAGGGGGATGAAGGTGAAAATGTTAGGGCTTTGCAAGAACGCTTAAGAGTCGCAGGCTTTTATTACGGGAATGCCACAGGAATATTTGGCCCAATTACCGAAGAAGCTGTCAAGCGGTTCCAAGATGCTTATAAATTAAGCGTTGATGGAGTTGTTGGCCCAGCAACATTAAGTAAATTGCCAGGAGTTGGCATCGGTGATGGTGAAGAGGCTCCCAAAAAGGAAAAGGTAGCCAATCGAGATAAACTCCGTATAGGCGATCGCGGTGAGCCAGTTAGAGTTATCCAAGAACAATTGATCCAGGCAGGATATTTAGAGGGAGAGCCAAATGGCTACTATGGCCCCTATACTGCTGATGCTGTAAAGAGATTTCAGGCAGCTAACTCTTTAGCAGCAAGTGGCGTTGCTGGCCCAACTACCCGAGCTAAGTTATACAGCTCAGTAAATACTGCCCCTAAAAGCGAATTTAATACCCTGGAAATCCAAACGCGACTACGAGAGCGGGGTTTTTATAAAGGCAAGCTGAACGGTGTAATGGCAGCTGACACCAAAAAAGCGATTAAACAAGCCCAAGAATTCTACGGCATAAGTCTCAAGGATCTTAAGAGCGGACGCTTTTAACATCCGCTTTGGTGTTGTTAGTATCACTTCCCAATTTGTTGCTTGCCTCAAGTAACAGCAAATTACGAACTGCTCAAAATTCCTCTTATTTGGTTAATTTGAGTAGTTTCGTCTTATTTATCCATTCAAGTGCTAAAGCGGCATTAGTGCCCGTTGGCACTTGGGACACACTGCATGGATGGTCATTTGACAGTCAAGCAGGTGGAAACCTTCTTTTTGAGCAGTTTTAGATCCAATTTTTAAAATTGAGTCATTTTTAAACTCAATAGTTGAGTTGCATCTAACACAAATTAAGTGATGGTGATGATGGGGATAGGGCTGGTTGATCTCATAATGCTTATGTCCCTCGCCCAGTTCTAGTTCCCGTAAAATTCCCATCCTGGCCATCAACTTCAAAGTCCGATATATAGTTGACAGACTGATCCCTTCACCATCAGTTTCTAGTCGCTGATAAAGATCCTCCGCACTCAGATGTTCACCTTGCGGAAGCTCTTGAAAAATGTGTAAAATTGTTTCGCGCTGGGGAGTTAATCGCCAGCCTCGTTCGTTCAGTTCTGCCTTGAGTGAAGTAGTTGTGTAGACAGTCATACTAATATTTCTCAACAAAGCCCGTTAATTGAGAATATAACAAATCTTGGGAGCAATTTGCAACAATCATTGCCTATTGAGAATTATTACGAAATATTTAAAAACAATTCATCAAATCTTGATTAAAATTCAACTAATAACCTGTATTGTATTTAATTTACATACAGCTAATAGTTAGGATACTTGTAACGATTGCATCCGTTGACTTGGAATTTTAAATGACTGGATTTTGAATTGTTTAGTTTATCCCCACTTCAAAATATTTAAGCAAAGCTCTGGGGAAACTCTTGTAAAATTAAATGCAAATAATTTGCTATAAGCTTGTAAAAAGCTTTTGACCTGGGAATCAAATCATGGCTTTGTCCGTAGTCATTTGTCAAGTATAGTTTCTAATGACAAATGACAAATGACTAATGACAAATAACTAACTTAGAGACTCCAAATAGTCGCGGATGAGGTTGCGACGCTTGGGTTGGCGTAGCTTTTGCAAAGCCTTGGATTCTATTTGTCGGACTCGTTCCCGTGATAAGTCGAGAGCGCGACCAATTTCTGCTAAAGAGTAAGGATGACCATCTGCCAAACCAAACCGCATCAAAATTACATCACGTTCGCGGCTAGTCAAATCTGACAGAAGATGATGCAAGTCTCTTTGTAAAGATTCTCGCATTAACATTTCTTCTGGAGTTACACTGTCAGTTTCGAGTAATTCGCCTAACTCAGTATCTTTATCCTTGCCTACTTTGGTTTCCAAAGAAACGGAGCGAGGAACCCGCAACAAAACTTCTCGTACTTGGGTCGGTGTCATCTCTAACTCAGTTGCTAAATCTTCTAGAGTAGGAGTGCGACCTTTTTCTTGAGCAATTTTGCGTTGAGCCTTTTTGATTTTGTTTAACTTTTCGGTAATATGGACAGGGAGGCGGATGGTGCGACTAGAAGTAGCGATCGCCCGTGTAATTCCCTGACGAATCCACCAGTAAGCATAGGTACTGAAGCGGTAACCCTTAGTTGGGTCAAATTTTTCTACAGCCCGCTCCAAACCTAGTGTGCCTTCTTGGACTAAATCTAACAATTCCAAACCACGATTTTGATACTTCTTAGCAACAGACACAACTAGGCGAAGATTTGCCTTAATCATGTGTTCTTTTGCTTGGAGTCCTTGGGACTGAATTTGCTCCAACTCTTCTACTGTCAACTTAGCAATTTCAGCCCAGCGACGTTTGCCTTCTGCCAGAGTCGGTCTAAGATCCGATACTACTATACCAGCAGTGGCAGCCCACCTTTCCAAAGACGGGCGATGTCCTAGTTCTGAGGTTAGACGTTCTTGAACTTCAATTAACCTTTGATAAGGCGAAATCACTTCATCCCCTTGCTTTGCAGCGTTAGCAAGCACTATCCGCATCCGCAAGTAACGCTGAACTTTTTGAGCTTCTGAAACCTCTTCATCCCGCCCTAACAAGCGAACCCGACCAATTTCCTGAAGATATAGACGTACTAGGTCGGTACTACGACGGTTAGTGTTAGCAGCAAAATTAGCTTGGTCAGCAGCAGCCATTTCTAGCTCCTGTAGGTCATCTACCGATAACTCACTTTCGTCAACCGTGAGATCCGAGTCCAAAGCCTGGCGGGACTTTTTGGTATTGTAGGGGGCATCTGCATAAAAAGATGTTGCTGGCATAAAGATCGTCTCAATGGCTCCAAGTAACAATAGATTTCGGTCAGCTTTAGATTTCGGTCAGCTATTCAACTGTTGCTATTGTTCCCGTGATTTACGATGAACTAACATGGTTGAAGGTTCCATTACAATTTTTTTTAAAATTAACTGTAAAGGTTTCATTGGATACAGCATTACTGAACTTAATCGGCTGCTAAACTTTTGATTAAACCAATAGCTATTCAAATCCACGGCTGGGCTTTCAATATTCAAACTACTTAGTTAACATTTCAACCTAGATGGTTTTAGTAGTAACTTTTGCAACACAGTATAAACATCCTTCAGTGAATGTCATCTTTATAATTGGCATAGTCACCTTTACATGGCTACAAAAGTAATATCCTGATGATTTACTAATTTTTTCTCAGGATTATTTACGTATAAGTAGAACTAATACATATCGTCGAAGTTATTAGTATTAACTGCAAAAATTCAATCGATACGGAGAGTGAGTGACACAAATACTGAGTGACCCGTCCTCTTACGTGTCGGTCTTAAGCTATCAATTTCAACTTGACAGATTACTAGTAGTTGTATTCTGGCTTGATATCTCGCAGCATCAGTTCATCAAGTGCTTGCCGGGGTGTGACTTCACCCTGAAGTAACCGATAAACTTGCTCAGTAATTGGAGCAGGAATGTTTCGTTGCTTGGCTCGTTGCATTAAAACTTGACAAGTGTTCACTCCTTCAGCAGTTCCTTGTAAATTTGCGAGAGTTTCTGTTAGTGACTTACCACCAGCTAGCTGGTAGCCGACTTGGTAATTGCGGCTTAAGGGACTATTGCAGGTTGCTAACAAATCTCCTAGACCCGATAAACCATAAAATGTTTCCGTCTTTGCACCCCAGTCGTTACCAATGCGAACCATTTCTGTAAGTCCACGGGTGACTAAAGCAGCTTTGGCATTAGTTCCCAGTTGTAAACCATCGCACACACCGGCTGCGATCGCAATGACATTTTTCAGCGTTCCCCCCAATTCCACGCCCAAGGGATCGGGATTGGTATATACCCGGAAACGATGAGATGAAAATACTAACTGCACTACTTCCGCAGCCGTGGGAATATTACTGGCTACCACTGTTGCTGCTGGTAACTCTAGTTGAATTTCTTTAGATAAATTAGGCCCAGAAAGGACAACCACTGCATGGTTAGGAAATACTGTTTGCCAAATTTGTGACGGCGTGCAGGTGGTTTGGGGGTCTAAACCTTTGGTCGCCGTCACAAAAATTATTTCTGGAGAAAGGGGGAAAGACTGGACTTGGAAAGCAACATCCCTTACACCAATCATTGAGATAGCAGATACGACTATTTGGACATCTTTTAAAACTGCTAAAGATTGGGAACCTTGACGCGACCACACGCGCACCTTATGACCATTGGCTGCGGCGAGATTTGCTAGAGATGCACCCCAAGCACCCGCACCCAGAATTGCTACAGATTTTGGATTATTCATTAATCAACAGTCTCTCCATCACCCAATCACCCCATCCTCTTAGCAATCTAAAATCTAAAATTGACTGCGGGGATAACGTTCCATTAATTCCCTGACTTGTTCGGCATGATATGAGCTTCTTGTCAAAGGGGAAGAAACAACTTGTAAAAATCCTATTTCTTCACCAAATGCCTTCCAAGCAGCAAATTGTTCTGGGTTGATAAATTCATTTACTTGCAAGTGTTTTTGACTAGGTTGGAGGTATTGCCCAATTGTCAAAATGTCGCAATCTACAGTTCGTAAGTCTTGCATGACTTGGCGAATTTCTACATCAGTTTCACCGAGTCCTACCATGATACCGGATTTGGTGTATGTGCTAGGAGAAAGTTGGCGAGTTCGCTGTAATAATTCTAATGTGCGATCGTAGTTTCCTTGAGGACGCACCCGGCGATAAAGGCGTGGAACAGTTTCTGTATTGTGGTTTAATACCTCTGGCGCAGCTTGTAGAATTAATTCTAGAGCATTCCAATTACCGCACAAGTCAGGAATTAGTACCTCAATTGTGGTGTTGGGTGAAACAGAGCGAACCGCATTAATACAGGCTATAAACTGAGACGCGCCACCATCTGCCAGATCATCTCGGTTTACAGAAGTAATTACCACATGATTAAGTTTCATGCGGCGAACAGCTTCCGCTAGTTGTGCAGGTTCCGTAGAGTCTAGTGGTTTGGGTTTTTTCTCAAAATCAATATCGCAGTAGGGACAAGCGCGTGTACAAGCCGGGCCCATAATTAAAAACGTGGCAGTCCCAGCGTTGAAGCATTCACCAATATTCGGACAGGACGCTTCCTCACAAACTGTATTAAGGGCTAAATCCCGCAAAATGTCTTTAACGTTACCGATGCGCTCACGCCCAGGTGCTTTTACCCGCAACCAGTCTGGTTTTACAGTCACAATCCGCTTTTACCACTAGAGTTATACAAATTTAATCGTAGCAAGCAAAGCCTTGGGTGAAGCGATCATATATAGATGTAATTCTGTCATTTGGCACAGGTTGTGATATTCTTAATTTACAATGCCATTTTTATAACGGGATGTAGCGCAGCTTGGTAGCGCACTTCGTTCGGGACGAAGGGGCCGCTGGTTCGAATCCAGTCATCCCGATATTTGTTGTACAGTGTACATTCGCAAATTATTTGACCGTGGCGGCAGATTATTTGTCATAACTCATTTCAGAGATGATTTTAAATTTTTTGGATTTGCGCGATCGCTATCTCGAAAAAGGACTCGAAGATGGCATCCTGTGGAAAATTAAAAAATTCTTATTAGAACTTGGTGCAGGATTTACTTTTGTTACTTTGATGCTGCACTTAAAACCTTTTTTAACGAACCGCCAAGAGGTTAGAATATCACGTGGCGGCAGATTATTTGTCATAACTCATTTCAGAGATGATTTTAAATTTTTTGGATTTGCGCGATCGCTATCTCGAAAAAGGACTCGAAGATGGCATCCTGTGGAAAATTAAAAAATTCTTATTAGAACTTGGTGCAGGATTTACTTTTGTTACTTTGATGCTGCACTTAAAACCTTTTTTAACGAACCGCCAAGAGGTTAGAATATCATACGGTTCGTGATGCTGTGGAAGAGTTAGGAAGCGTTGCCCTCTAAGCAAAGCACTACCTTGTCTACGCTCCTCTCTCTAACTCGAAGCACTGGTATAAAATCGCAATGCAAATCGCCAAAACCAAGTGGAAGCGAAAAACAACGCTACTGCTAATATTGCCGCACCTATCAACCAGCTAATTTCACTTCGACCTAGTAGCGCTTGGGCTGGTACAGTAGTTAAAAAAGCTACTGGCATTACAAAGGTGAAGAAAAAGCGGTAAGCAGTAGGGTATGCTGCAATCGGATATCGTCCAGCTTCCAACAAACCACGCAGGACTTCGGTAACGTTGTATATTTTGACAAACCAGATGCTCATCGCTCCCAGCATAAACCACAGGCTGTACAAAATCACCAAGCTAAATAATAACGGCAACACACCAAGTAGATAGTTGTCTATCCCTACACCGAGACGTTTACCTGCGTAGCCAATAATAATACTACCAAAGACTAGATCCGGCAGTCCCCAAGGTGAAAGGGTATGGGTGGAAAGCCAAAACTGACTGCGGATAGGTTTTAATAATATAAAGTCTAAAGTGCCTTCTTGGACATGGCGGACAATGCGATTCAAGTTCGACGCTAGAAAAGTAGCAGAAAATCCTTGTAGTAAAGTAAAAATTCCTAGAACTACTAAAGCTGCATCCCATGACCAGCCACTAAAAGTGTAGCCAGTCCGGTAAAACAAGAATAGTCCAAAGAGACTGCCTGCAAGATTTCCCAAGCTGCTGAGGGTAGCTATGAAAAAGTTAATCCGATACTCTAACTCTGCTGCGATCGCAGCACCCCAAAATAGTCTTAGTACTTTCAAATATCTTTGCATCTTGCACCTATAACCCAAAATGTATCATCTGTCACTATGATTTTAAAGATTACACAATAAATTTACGTAAATTTAATATTACTTTTTATTCAAGAAAATTGCTAAACGTTAAGATGTTGTGGATCTATTGTTAAAAGGTCAGAAATTCTATGCATCTGGATTTACCAGAACTAATGGAATTACTTGTCTCTTTTGGGACATAAGCAATTGTCTTTGCTGAATCTGGCTTGTTAATTGGTATATTTATTTACTTAATTTTGCTAAATATTGGTGATAAATGGCTAGACTATCTAACGAATTAGACCGTTATTTTTTTGAGGAAGACCGACCATCAAAAGTAACTTTGGCAGAGATTCTATTGTTAGCAAAAGAAAGAATTTTTGGATTTTTGCTGGTTATCCTGTCTTTACCTTCCGCTTTGCCAGTTCCAGCACCGGGATACTCAACTCCTTTCGGCATCTTGATTTTTCTGTTAGCGATACAGCTAATTGTCGGTGCCAAAACCCCTTGGCTACCCAAGCGGATGATGAATCATTCTATGCAACTTACAACAGTTCAGAAGTTTTTGAAGGCAGGGATTCCTTGGTTAAAAAGAATTGAAGCGATCGCTCGTCCTCGTTTAGGCTACATCTGTACTACTTTACCAGGTAGAGTAACCATTGGTATAGTGATCGCCTTGATGGCAATTTCCATGATGATTCCGATTCCAGGAACTAATACCCTGCCAGCAATGGGAGTTTTTGTAACTAGCTTTGGCTTATCGGAAGATGATGGCGCTATTAGCCTGGTTGGTTTAGTTATGTGTGTGATGGGGGCAGCGTTGACTACTTCCATACTGTTGGCATTGATTTGGGGTGGTTCTAGTCTTCTTGACATTATCAAGACTTGGCTAGGTCGTTAAATAGCAAAAATATTACTTGAGGAGAATGACACACGAACATCAGAGGTTGATAATATCACGATGGCTCCCTTAAACACCAACCTCTATCTGTTCTTAGAAAATCTCCTCTTTTTCCTAATTGCCACACTTTTTATTGTGGTTGTAAATTGGGGGTGGAAACACACAAAGCCTTATACTCTACCTCTACCATTTCCCTCTTGGTATAAAATCTGGTTTGGCTCAGTGCAGCTGCTAGGGGTCTTGCTGCCATTAGTAGTTATGCTTTTGTGGGGTGTATGGTGGGGCGAACGCAGTGTGTTAACTGTGCTTGGTTGGTATTTTATCGTATTAGGGTTGCAAATCATCTCTGAAAGAGTAACACTCAGACAGTTGCAAAATGTAGTGTGGGTGATGGTTCCTTATATATACTTGCCTTACCGCTTCTGGCAGTTGTATGAGGGTTTGACACTTTTGGATTCCAAAAGCGAGTTGCAGTGGGTACGATATTTGTTGGTTTTTGAATTGGTGCTGTGGATTGTTAACTACGCCATAGATGTATCTCAATTGCCACAGCTGTTTCGCTGGGAAGTAAAATCAGACTCTGACCTTAGCTAGGTATTAATCGCAGAGTTAGCCATTTTTACTAAAGAAGTGCGATCGCCTGCTTTCAACCCTACAACATATTGCACACCCTGTTGCCGCCAAGTCAAGGTAGCATCTGAACAACCCGCACCACAAGTAAAATCTACAAAATAGCCAGTGATGCCCTTAGCTAAGGATATACGTTTCCCAGTCATGCAGGGTGTTTTGCGGGTTACTGATTCGGCAGAAACAACACCCAAACGACAGGCAGAAGCACCATTACAGTCAGGACTAAAACCCAGTAAAATTTCGTACTTCTTTTGGGTCGCAGCTTCTATAATCGCATAAATTGGATTTTCCTCATCCGACTCAGGAATAAACTTCGGCAATAAAATTTTAATTTGAGTTTTTTGCTTTAATTTAGGCAGAATAGATTTAAAGACTGGGTGTAGCTGGGTTTGACTCTGCTGTGCTATTAATTGGGACTGGTTGTTTATAGTGACTATGGCTGACTTGTGAAAACTGCTAACACTGACTAATAAAAATACGGCACACACAGCACTGATATTTCTGAAGTTTAAAATCATCTTTTAAAACCTATTTCATCTCAAGTATTTATTTGTAATACCCATTTTGAAGATTGAATTACCTATTTAAGAGCGGTTAGAGTCAGCTAAACTTAAGAAGAAATTGTTTAATAAGTTTTAATAATTTTGTTATGAGTAGTGATTCACCGATTAATTCTCCCGATAAGTCTGAATCCAACTTAGGGAAGCGTTTGAGAAACTTTTTAGTTGTAATGGTAGCGATCGTTCTTAGCGTTGCCCTCGTCTTAGGATTGCGAACTGAAACAACCTCGGCAACTCTAGCTAAATTAAGCGATTCGTCCACACCGTTAGAAGTAGCAATCAGCAACGGCAAACCATCTTTAGTAGAGTTTTATGCTGATTGGTGTACTGTCTGTCAGAAAATGGCACCAGATATCACTCAACTGGAAACAGAGTATGCTGACAAGATGAATTTTGTCATGCTGAATGTGGATAATACCAAGTGGCTACCAGAAATGCTGAAATATCGGGTAGATGGGATTCCCCATTTTGTATTTTTGAGTCAGCAAGGGGAAACCATAGCCCAAGCGATCGGCGATCAACCCCGCACGATTATGGCTAGCAATTTAGAAGCTTTAGTTACTGGTTCATCTCTTCCCTATGCCCAAGTTAGCGGAAAAGTTTCCAAATTTTCAGCCCCAGTAGCACCAACGGCTAATCAAAATGACCCCCGCAGTCATGGTAGCCAAGTGGTAAATTAGAAGCATCGAGGGAATTTCAGTTAACATCTGCTGTTACAGCAAATTGTAAGTAAGTGAATTACAAAATGCAGGACTCACGAATCAGATATAAAGAGTTTCTATCTCTTGCCTATTCCCCAGAGAAGAACCGATCCCCGTCTCCTTCATGCAATAGATTGCCGCTTGAGACGCTTATGAGCGTACATTAATTCGTCAGACTTGGCGACTAGGTGTTCTAGTGACATATTGCTTTCTGGTGAGTAACGCTCTATGCCCATACTCATCGAAAGTTCATAGCTACGTTTTTGCTGTTGATTAAAGTTGGCGATATTTGCTTGTAGACACGCTTGAATACTATCAGCGTCCTTAAAGTAACTGGAGATGAAAACAATGAATTCATCTCCACCCAAGCGGGCGACAATATCCGAGTTCCGACAGCTGGCGTTTTCACAAATAAATGTCTGAGCTTTAGCCAGGAAAGTCTGGTAGGCTGAAAATTTTGCAACAACCGCAGGGTTACCTCTCCAGCATCAGGGCTGCGTGATATAAACATCTCTGCAACAAAAATCAACATTCGGTTGAATATACAGAAACATTGTAGTATATTGTATTCCTCATGCCTTTGGTTTGCTCTATTGTTCATGTCACCCTAGCTTTCACTGTGCAAATTCCCTTAGTATGCAGATGCTTACAAGGTCTTTTGCCCAAAGCCAGGTTGAAAATTATTAATATACACTAAAATTTATCAAAACTTATTATACTGTCAGAGTTCCTGGTCAAAAGTTGACTTTTTTGGGAGGTGGTAGATTTACCAATACCGCCTTTACCGTAGAAAGCGGTAGTGGTAAATATGTAGTGATAATAAATTTAGGTGCAACAGCAAGAATTATAATGATGAATAAAATACCAAATAGCACCAATGTGGTTATTTAGCTTTTTAGAGAAGGATAAAGTATTTCTAACCAAACGAGCAATTCTTTGACGCAATGCAAGAGTTAAAGCGTTCAATATAGTTAGTCTTACCACTTTCTTTCCCTACTGCCTGATGACGTTTGTGAGGAATAACTTGTGCATAAGCTGCCCAAAAATCTGTTGAACATTCAGCACATTGACCGGAGGCGGAGCGTCTCCGGCTCCGCGATAAACTGGTGGTAGAGAATTCCATAATCCTCTAGCTCCATGTTCACTGCGTAGCTTGCCGCCGTAGGCATCGCCTATGTAAACTCCAACTATTTCTCTAGTTTTTTTATCCAAGGCTAACCAAATCCATTGCTTATTATTTTTACTAGCTACGAATGACCAAGCCTCGTCACATTCGATAGTCAATTTTCCTTTAGGTTTCTCCGAAACCTTTACCTCTTGAGTAATTTGACTATATTTGTTATTAACGTATTTCTGTAACCAAGTTTCTGAAACGAGAGCAGCACGAGCAATACCTGCCAGAGGTATTTTTTCAAGTAAAAGTCGATCAATCAACTCTATCGTATCTTTACTAATAACTTTATTAGTTGGATTTTTTATAAACTGTCTTTTACAGCTTTGACACTGATACTTTGGTTTTTGATTATGAATACTACCGTTTTTGACAGTGTGTTGAGAACCGCAACTGGGGCAAGTAGGTGTTTTGGCTGACATCAAGGCTGCAATATTCTAATTTTAAAACACTTGTACTTTATTCCTTTTAACATTTTATGGCTAAAGGATATATTTAGCAAATTTATCTTTGAGACAAATTCTATCATTCAGTTAAATACAATTCAAAATTCCAATAGCTAAAAATGAATAATTTGAGTTAGTAATTATCAGTTTTCACTACATATTTACCACTACCTATAAAGCAATCTGTCTAATTTTGTCGTCGGACATGATGATTTATCCTAGAATTGTTTGTTGAGTCTGTCGGTTCATGAGCGATCGCGTGTAGTGGAAGCGATCGCTTAACTTTGCAGCTCAGTCCCGATCATCTCTGCGATTATACGCAGAGATAAACCGATATAGAGAAACTCAAAGCCTGGAAAACTTTGACCTAAGCATTATCAGTTGTTGTTATAGAATCCCAAATGGTTGCTCAAGCCTTAAGAGTGGTTACAGCAGGAATTCAAATTTATGCGGAGTTTCCCATATCAAAGACTTTTTGTGCGATGGCGTACCCGCCCTTTCTGGTGGCGATCGCACTTTTGATTCCCTCTAAAACTAGAATATCATAAATATCGCAAATCTTCTTGCGATGTGCAAAAGTTTTTGCTCTGATTCATCTGCCACTTGCACAAGAGGTATTCTGGCTCCTTAATTCTGTTTTCAGTAACTTGGCTTTATACCAATTAATTTGGTATAAAGCAGCGATTGATACAGTTTTATTAATCGGTTTCAGCTTTGATGCTTGATAGGAAAGTAACATAAGCCGTAGAAAACTTACCAAAAAATTCTGCTGCATGGGTCAATTTTACCCAAACTAAAAATTGTTAATTTTACTCATAGTAATACTGTGCAGAGATGAGAAAAAACTACAGTTTTTAGCACAATAAGAATGGAGAGAGTAATGATTACCGAAGAAGACTTAGCCCAACAATTTACCCTTATTATTGAGCAAGCTCACCCAAGAGCATGGACAATGCTACGCCACTGTTATGTAAAAGTGCTAAATTCTCGCTCAAAAGGAGCGTATATTGCTCATGCCAAATATATAAGGATTTATTGCCCTGACAGACTGATTGCTGCTGTAGTAGCAGAAAAAGATTTACTGATAGAAGTGGCAGAATATCTGGGTCTAGTTGAAGTTGTTTGCTTGAATGCTACAAATCTATTGCACGATCCCAAATCGCAACTTAAGAAGACTTATCCTCAATTGTGGTTAGATTTGATGTGGATTGTGACGCAAAAGCAAGAATCATGAGAACTGGAATGTTCTGTAATATTAATCGTGCAAAACCCTTAGTTTGTTAACGTCTTAAAACAAAGGAAAATCTTATGAGTCAGCCCTACCTATCTCCAGATGATTTGCCTTCAAATCTGACAATTCAAGTGAGTGAGATACTGTTCAGACAACTCGAAGAGGCAACGAAAAAAAACTTTTTCTTAGCAAGTGACCGCATCACGCGCATTTTGTTGTCAAGTTGCCATTGGTATTTCAAAATTAATAGTGGGACTTTGATGTTAATCATGATTTGTCCTGATATAGAAAGTTATCAGAACATTATGAGAACTGTTCCCAAATTCACCGATATGTTAAAAAGATTTACTAACAGAGGTAGAATTACTGTTAGCCCTCCAGCTGACAAAGGTATACCGTGGGTACTCAGCATAGATGAAATCTTGCCTGAAGAAGACTTACCCACTACCTGATAAATACATCGGAAATTATTCCAGGGAAACCGTTACATCAGTAGTATGAATCGTTAAATTAAGTTCTCTCTTCTGCTGCACGTAACTTTGCCGCTAAATCTCTTAACACGGTAGAATAATTTTCTCTCCCTGGACAAATTTCTAGTAACACATCAAGCTCAAATTATTCCTTATACGACTCCAAAATGCCACTGCGAATCATTAGTTGTGGCCAAAACAATACAAAAAATCCCATCCATGTTATTACAGGAATGGAGATGAGAACTGTTAGCCAGATAGTTTTAAATAGTAACCAGCTACCACTAATCAGGGTTACACCTGTGAGAACAATAGACCAGGGCTGACACCACCAAGGTTTGTAGTTCCAGGGGCTTATGGGTTTTTGTTCAGTCATTGGTTTTATTTAGTAAACGACATCAACATTAATATAAGCGTAACTTGTTTAACAGATACATATCAATTCTCAAGCATTTTCAACAATTGCGCCTCGCTTAATTGTGTAATTCCCAAAGAAAGCGCTTTTTCTAATTTAGAACCTGCATCTTCTCCTACCACCAAATAATCCGTTTTTTTACTCACAGAATCAGTCACTTTTCCACCAGCTTTTTGAATAAAAGCCTTCGCTTCGTCTCGCTTTAAGGTTGGCAATGTGCCTGTAACTACAAAAGTTTTACCTGCAAACTTTTGATTACCATCACCAACTGTTTTTGTTTCCTCTGTGGCAGCTAATTGCAATCCTTCTGCTTGCAAACGTTCTATCAATCTTTGGTTGGCATCAATCCGAAACCACTGATACACAGATTGGGCAATTTCAGCACCAATACCATAAATTCCTTCAATATCTGATTGCTTTGCTGTCGCTAACTGGTCTACAGTAAAATATTTTTGAGTTAACAATTGGGCATTCACGCTGCCAACGTGACGAATGCCTAAACCATACAATACCCTTGACCAAGGTTGGTTTTTCGATTGGGCGATCGCATCTATCAATTTCTCTACCGACTTTTTCCCCATCCTTTCTAATGCACACAATTTCTCTGCTGTCAACTCATACAAATCGGCAACGGAATGCACCAAACCTTTATCAACGAGTTGATGTACCAGCTTTTCCCCCAAGCCTTTAATATCTAAAGCATCACGACTTACCCAATGTTCAATGGAACCTTTGAGAATCGCTGCACAGGAAGCATTGACGCACCGAGTCACCGCTTCACCTGATTCTCGCACCACTGGTTGACCACAGACTGGACAATGGGTGGGCATAACGAAAGGTTCAGTGTCAGAGGGGCGGAGTTCTTTTAATACCCTCAGCACTTCTGGAATGATTTCCCCAGCTTTGCGGACAATGACAGTATCGCCAATGCGAATGTCCAATTGAGTAATGCGATCGCTGTTATGTAAAGTAGCGCGAGAAACTGTTGTCCCCGCCAGTTGCACCGGGCGCATTTCTGCTAACGGCGTTAACGCCCCCGTTCGTCCCACATTCACAGCAATATTTTCTACACGAGTGGGTGCTTCTTCAGCTGGGTACTTTAGAGCGATCGCCCAGCGAGGGAATTTCTGCGTAAACCCTAGCTGTTCCTGAAGTTTAAAAGAATTCAGCTTTACTACTACCCCATCAGTCATGTAGGGTAAATTCAGCCGTTCCGTATCCCAGTATTCATAATATTTTGCCACTTCTGCGATCGAGGCACACAGTTTGTGGTTGGGGTTGACTCGAAAACCCATCTTTTCTAATAACTCCAATGCTTCCCATTGGGTATTGGCAATACTGGCGTCATCTCTACCAGGAATGTGCAAGGTGTAGCCAAAAAAATCTAACCGCCGTTTAGCGACAATGCGCGAGTCTAGTTGCCTGAGTGTACCAGCTGCGGCATTACGAGGATTGGCAAATAATTGCTCACCTGCTTTTTGTCTTTCCTCATTAATTTGTTTAAATACTTCCAACGGTAAAAACGCCTCGCCGCGTACTTCCACTTTTTCTAAAATTTCTAACCCTTCAAAATTCAAACGCAAGGGAATTGAGCGAATTGTCCGCACATTTTGGGTTATATCTTCACCCGTCACTCCATCACCTCTAGTTGCACCCCTTGCTAGAACTCCATTCTGGTAGGTAAGAGCCAAGGCAGAACCATCAATTTTAAGTTCACAGACATATTCCACCGAGTCTATTTTCGGTACTTGTCGCCGCCAACGCTGATCCCAGGTTTGCAACTCATCGATATTAAATGCGTTCTCAAGACTGTACAAAGGGATATTATGCCGCACAGAGGTAAACTGCGTTGCTGGCCTCTCACCCACGCGCTGAGTCGGACTATCGGGAGTTGCCAATTCTGGATATTGAATTTCCAGTTGTTGCAATTCTCGATATAGCTGGTCATAGACTGCATCCTCCATAATTGGAGCATCTAAAACGTAATAAGCATAACTGGCTTGTTGCAATAACTGGCGTAGTTCTTCTGTACGTTTTACTTCCGGCTTAATCTGGGTCATTAGACTTATTACAAAATACCTAGCGAATAGAATAGCCTGCATGAGCAGGCTTTGTTTAGGTAGCCGTGACTTGTAGTCGTTGGGATTTAGCGATCCCAGTCTTCGACTTCATATAAAAATCGAGTTTTGCCAATCAGTTTACGATTAGCAGAGGTACTTTGGACAAACACAACATACTTTTCTAGGTTACTCGGTTTAATCCGAATCGTTGCATCCATCGGTAGACCTAACATTTCTCGTGCTGCACCTCCTTCAAATAAATCACCTGTTGCCCGATCCATTAAGATAATTTCTTTTTGAGCCTGGATAGTTTCTGTTTTTGTAAATTCGTAGAAACCCCGCCCAACTTTAAAACTCAAACCATTTTCTAATACAAAGGCTTTAATTGAAATATCTTGTTCAACCTCTAAAATCTGGAAACGCCCTGGAGAAACTGCCCGTAAATCAGCCGATTCGTAATAGGATGTTGCTTCCCGGTTCATCATGGTGTTAAATATTTTATTTAACCCACGGCTCATGCGTCCTTGGTCAATTACTTCTTGTTCATAAGCTTGTAGCTGATCATTAGAAGATTGTTGGTAGCAAACTGCTAAAAACAAGTCACTAATATAGGAAAACTGGTCTAAGTTGATATGAAAACCGCCAGATTTTTCTGCAAGTTCTTGATAAAAAGGAGTGGCATGAGGGCGATTGAGTGCCTGAACTCCGTAAACTGTAATTTCTGCCTCAGCTAATTTATCTAACTCTTTGCGCCAATTCAGTTTTTTAGGATTGTGTGCTGGAGGATGGGGAATATCATCGCCAATCAAAACCAATGATTTTGTTGCTGACTTTGACCAAGATAAAGATTGGGATTCATGTAATACTAATTCATAACATTCTGGTGCATCTCCGCCACCAGTAGGTTCGACATTTTGCACAAAATCACAAATAGCATCAATATCCCCGGATATATTAAATATTTTTGTGATATAAGTTGAGCCTTCGTCGCAATAGTCACCATGAGCGATAATCCCAATTTTAATTAAGGGAATTTCGTCTATCAGTCTGGTAACGGTATTTTTGATTTTTCGCCGTACCTGGGTAAGGCAAGGGTACATACTCCCAGTTGTATCAAAACTGAAAACAATCTCAATATTATTATTTACCATCTGCTCACCTAAATTAGTATTTAATTTTTAACTTACAAAATTACAAATGGCACGCAATTATGGTTAAAAATTTTACAGGTAAGCGCCCAATTATCATTACTCACCGAGGCGCTAGTGGTTATCGTCCAGAACACACTTTAGCTGCCTATGAATTAGCGATGCCTGCGGCGGGCTGCGCCTACGCGCTGGGCGCTGATTATATTGAACCAGACTTAGTTTCCACCAAAGATGGTATTTTAATTGCTCGTCACGAAAACGAAATTTCGGAAACTACTGATATTGCTAATCATGCAGAATTTGCTCATCGACGAACCAGCAAAGTAATCGATGGAGAATCGAAAACAGGTTGGTTTACTGAAGATTTTACTCTGGCAGAACTGAAAACACTACGAGCCAAAGAGCGAATTGGGCAACTGCGATCGCAAAATACCGCCTATGATGGACTCTTAGAAATTCCTACGCTGCAAGAAATAATCGATTTAGTTAAGGTTAAAACTGCCGAAATTAATCGTGCGATCGGCATTTACCCAGAAACTAAACACCCAACTTACTTTAAATCTATTGGGTTAGCCTTAGAAGAACCTCTACTTAAAACTTTGACAGCCAATGGTTATCAGGGAGCTAATGCACCTGTTTTTATTCAGTCTTTTGAAGTAAGTAATTTACAAGATTTATCTACAAAGACAGATTTACCTCTGGTGCAGTTGCTGAATAACAGTGGTAAACCTTATGATTTTATCGTTAGTGGCGATGAACGCACATATGCAGATTTAGTCACTGTATCAGGTTTAGAAGAAATTGCTAAATATGCACAGGCGGTTGGCGTTCATAAAAATTTACTGGTTCCTAGAGACAGCAGTGGTAAATTGCGTAGACGCAAAGCGGCTTGTCGCCAGACATCGCCTACATCTTTAGTCATTGATGCTCATGCGGCTGGTTTGCTGGTTCATGTCTGGACTTTCCGCAATGAAGACTGTTTTTTGCCACTAGACTTTCAAGGAAATCCCCAAGGGGAATATGAACTATTTTTCAGCTTAGGTGTTGATGGCGTATTTAGTGACTACCCGGATACGGCAGCTTACCACGCCACTATTAAGTGATAACTTATTAGGGGAACAGAAAATTACGGAAAAGTAAGATGCTTTTACTTAAGTGGAAATCCTGTATAACAGCAATAACCTTGACCGCAATCAGTCTTACTGCATCCAAGTCAGCATTGGCGGTATCTCTATACTCAGTTACTGACTTAGGGAGTCTTACAGGAGAAACCTTCAGTTACGCTACAGACATCAATGACTCAGGTGAGGTAGCCATTAATTCTTCGGGGCGCTCTTTTTTTTACAGCAATGGTTCACTTCAAGAAATTAGTCCCCTACCTGGGGATAATCAACTTGCAGTGGAGAGTATCAATAACTTGGGACAAGTAGTTGGTAATTCGGTTGATAATAATAACTTTACTGGAAATAACCCTTTCCTATACAGCAATGGCATTACCCAACCACTCCCTATCCAAGACGCTATTCCTTATGCTATTAACGATCGCACCCAAGTAGTAGGGGGAGCGGTCGGACTTGGTCCCTTTTTATACAGTGATGGTATAGCAAGCAGTATAGGAACTCCTGGTACTGTTGCCTACGGTTTAAATAACTTGGGACAAGTAGTAGGTATTCTCAATTCAAGCACAGCTTTTCTGTACGAAAACGGCCAAACTACTAATTTGGGAACTCTGCCAGGTGACGGGTACAGTTCAGCAGAGGATATTAATGACTTAGGACAAGTGGTAGGTAGTTCTGGACTTACTGGAATAGATGATAGTCGTGCTTTTCTTTACAGTTCTAGCATGGGACTCCAAGACCTCGGTAGGTTACGTCCTACAGATTTGTTCAGTGTTCCTTTGGGAATCAATAATTTAGGTCAAGTAGTCGGGTTTTCTGGCACTAACACTGACTTTTTTGCACCTAATGGCGATGGTTTGCGGGCTTTTCTTTATAGTGATAACACTCTGTACGATCTAAATGACTTGATTGCTCCTGGTTCAGACGCTGGCTTTACTTTAACAAGAGCATCTGCCATTAATATTAATGGGCAAATTGTAGGTAGCGGTGCAGTTAATGGTGAATTACGCGCCTTCCTCTTGACGCCAACCTCATCTGTATGTGTACCTGAACCAACTTCAGGCGTTCCTATTTTGTCGTTCGGTGCTGTTGTAACTTTATTTGCAGCACTCAAGGGCAAACGTAACTCTAGCAGTGCATTCATACAATAACTAATCCGGCAAGTCCCCATCTTCTCCACGAGACGCTACGCGAACAAGGTACTCCTAAGATGGGGATTGCATAAGCGTATTTGTTTTCACAAACTAGTCATAACCTGAGCCAATTGATTAGATAAATCAACTACAGAATCTTGGCATTTGTTAAATAAAACCCCAGCTAGAAAATAATAATCGCCAGAATAAAATGCCATGTTGTTTTTTCGGAGTTCTTCTATGTGGTTCTTTACCTTAGGATCAGAGCTATAGTAGCCGAACTGTAAAGGTAATACCATAAAATTTTGAACACAATATCCATTTTGCTTTGCTAGGTTCAGCGTACTTGTTGGATTAGAAAAACTAGATATTAAAACCAACACATTTTCGTAACCTAACGACAAAAGATCGTTGGTAACTGTGGCTCCATCCACGCCCCCAAATAAGAGTGGCATATAAATATCATTATCTGGAGCCGGGAGATAGGGCGGATTGGCTACAAGATACTCGGCATCGGGTTGAGAAGAATTAAACAAAGATGAATTATGAATTATATATTTATTAGTGAGATTATATTCATCGATAGTTGAATTTGCAACTTTCCATGCAGAGGTATTTAATTCAAATCCCTGGATGATGCCATCGAAGTTGTTTCTTAATAATGAATTAATTACAGGACTGCCATCTCCTGAGCCAAACTCCACAATAGATTCATAATTTTTACAATTTCTGAGAACAAAATTTTCTAAACAGTTTGAGTAAAAATTAGATTCTTCAGGACAAAAAAAGATATCTTTCATTTGACTGCACTTCAATGTGTAAGGTATAATCAATGTAATAAGAGGTTATTTAATATCTTAATATCAAGTAAATAAATAACCCTTCCTTTAGTAAAGAAGTCTTTACTAAATAAATCGCATTGTAGATAGATTAGCAATACAATGATTTAGAAATGTGAAATTATAAATGTCAGAAATAATCTGGCATTTTTTAATTTCTAATTGTTTTAGATTTCTTAGATAAGCCAGCCAGCTTGTTCTGCTTTACATATTGCTCGCACAACAGCACTACCTGCGCGATCGCTCATGAGTTTTTGCTGATCGTACCCAAGCACTAATTCCCATGCATCATTGGGATATCGCTCTGCTAATGGCAAAGCTACATCATCTAACATCCAACGACCGTGGCGTTCATCTTCCCTGATGTGTAGTTCCCAGTAACCCACCGCTACTTCTGGGAGTCCCAGTCGTTGCGCCGCCATCATATAATTTTTGTAAACCGCAGGGCCAGCCACTTCAAAATAGGTCAAACCGCCGCTATAACGCAAGAAATAGCGTTTGCGTTCAGTCACCAGAAAATTATGATTGGTAGAAGCCAAAACTTCCCAAGGTACTAAATCGAAATATGCCTCTGGTTCAGTGTTCATTCCAAACTCAGCAAGCATTTGGGCAAAAAATGTAGAGTGCTTGCGAGATAAACGACCATTGCCGTATTCTTCTATTAGTACTCGCATCAGGGTACACTGGACTTCATTAGCAACACCGCCCAGAATGCGGGAAAGATGACTAGCTTCAACCAAGCCATCAAAGGAGCCGATCGCTAGCAGATGACGGTAACCAGCTTCAGTCATTTCCTCACGAATGTAGCGGCTACTCTCCGACAAAAGCGGATCTAAATCGACAGATGTGCGCTCAATTAGCGCTTGTTTTACATCCAATTGTTGCAGTGCAGCCACATCTAGTTGTGCCAGTTCCCACTTTTGCCAAGCAGCTTCAATTTGGTCACGACATGAGCACAAGTAAAGCGATCGCTCATTCGTATAGTGCCGCAAATCGTCGTACCAAAACAGCTTTAGCCGATTAATTCGATAAAGTACCCGCTGGAGAAAACGGTGAGCCTGTTCATCAGAGCGATCGTTTTTATAGGCGGCGCGAATTGCCCTTGAGAGCGCCTGTTCAAACTCACTAGCTATTGCAGGTTTTACATCTAGTTGATGATCCAAATCCTCCATTGCTAGCAGTTCTATAAATTGCTCCTCAGCACGGTCGTACTTGGTAATCGTTCCCTCTTCTGTTTGCATGCTGTTTTTCGCAGCCCCAGCGTTAGGAAATATAACTAAATTACTTTGCATGGAATCTTCGGTAGCTTTGGAAAAGTGAGAAATTAGTTTCACCTCTAGTACTTAACTTCCCACACGAGTAGCTTTCTGTACCTCTTTCTTTGGTTATAAAGAAAAATTAAGTCTAGAGGAACAAAGAGAAGGGGCATTGGGCATTGGGCATTGATCAATAACTAATAGTTTTTCTTCCCCTGCTCCCCCTGCTCCCGCTGCCCCCCTGCCTCCACTCCCTACGGCGCTTTCTTCTGTTCCTCGATCGCCTTACTTGGCGGAATCTCCTCAAGAGGAATCAATGCTTCGATCACCGACTTTACAATTGGGGCGGCGACAGTAGAACCATAGGCACTTTCTCCTTTTGGCTCATCCACCAGTGCAAACACTACATACCGAGGAGATTCCACTGGCAAAATGGCCACGAAACTGGTCATTCTAGCACCCTTGATATAGCCACCATTAGGACTAGCTTTTTGGGCTGTACCAGTTTTACCAGCAATACGATATCCGGGAATTTGTGCCGGCTTCCCACTGCCTTCATCAACAACAGTTTCCATCATTTCCACAACCTTTTGGGCTGTTGCGGCTGAAAAAATTTGGCGTGGGATGGTGCGAGTGGGTGAATCATGCATTTGCCCTTTAGTATCAATCAACCCCTGCACCACATGAGGTGTGACCAACTTACCGCCATTAGCTAAAGCACCGTGCATTTGCACTAGCTGTAACGGTGTCATGGAAAAGCCTTGCCCAAAGGAAGTAGTAGCTGGTTCAATTGGTGAAGCGATAAATTCTTCTTGACTTTTGAGCCGTCCACCAACTTCAAAAGGTAAATCTGTATCAACTTTTTGTCCTAACCCTAAGCGTTCTAGCCAGTTGTAGTAGATTGAAGGCTTTAAGCGTTGGATAATTTGCACCATGCCAATGTTGCTGGAATATTGCAAAATCTGAGCGATGCTGATTCGCCCATAACCATTATTCATCGCATTTTTGATGGTGTAATTAGCTACTCGAACAGAACCGGAGTCATTAAACATATCATCTGGTTTGATGACGCCATTTTCTAGAGCGATCGCCACATTCAAAGGCTTAAAAGTTGATCCTGGTTCATAAAGATCCGCTACCGTCCAGTTTTTAAATAGCGAGATATTAGCTTTAGCATATTCATTAGGGTTATAGGTAGGCTGAGAAACGAGGGCGAGTAAAGAACCATCCAGCGCATCCATGACAATTACCGCCCCACGTTTAGCGTTAAACTTTTCCATCTGTTGTTTGAGCGCAACGCGGGCAATTCGTTGCAGACGGCTATCAATAGTGAGTTTTAATCGCAAATCATCAAAATGCAAAAAACCTTCGGGCGCATGATTCGGCATCAGCGCCCCACTACCATCGCGACTGAGCCGCACTGTTTGCACAGGACGTTCTAGTAACTTCTCTTGAGAGTATTCCACCCCTGCTTGACCACGACGGTCAAGATTCACATAGCCCACCACATCAGAAACCAAATCGTCTGGCGGATAAAATCGCGAGTATTTTTGAATTAACTCCAAGCCATTTAAGCGCAAAGCAGTCACGCGATCAATAATTTCTTCGGGCAGAGCTGGGTCAAGTATAATTCCGCTTTTTTTGCTTTGAAAAGTTTTCACCAAGTCAGCAGTATCTTTTGCCAATATTGGGGCAAGTCGCTCTGCTATCTCTTCATTAGATTTCTCAAACAGCTTGGGATGAGCATACAAAATATATACTGGACGGTCAATTGCCAACAGATTACTATTGCGATCTACCACCGGGCGACGGGGCATAAAAGGTCGCAAATTCACCATTTGCTGGTTTCGTGCCTGCTGCGTTAACTTTGGCCCCTTGACAATTTGTAGGTTATACAAATTGACACCCAACCCTAACCCTGCTGCCATTAATAGACCCCATACTACAAAGAGTCGGGACTTGGTGTTGGATGTTTGGTCTTGGATACTAGAGGCAAGTCTCCCCAAAAACCCTCGTTTAGAACCCTTTTGTCGCCTGGTGAATGCTGAATTCCGAAACTTTCTGAATTTTGTTCTGCTTGGTGATTTTTGCATTGCCTTACTCAGTAGCAAATTGCTTTTCGGAATCAAAAATTAGTTACTCTCAACTCCTAACCTTAATATCCCAATGGCGAGAGTGTTTGCTCTTGCGTTTGAGAATTTGGCGTTGTGTTAGACGATGCTGGCTTAGGATTATGAGATGCAGGAGGCAAGAAAATCATCCCTTGAGGAGTCGGCGATACCAGCCCTGTTGTTGATTGTTCTGCTTCCTCAGCCATTTTATTTGTTAGCGTTGCGTTGGTTGTCGTTAACAGCCGCTCATGACGTTGGAGTTTTTGCAGTCTGCTATATGACTTACTCCAAAGCTCTTGAGAATATACCGTCCAGCCGTAAACAGCAAGTGTCGATGCTACTAACAAGAACGCCAAAACTGTCGAATAACGATGAAAGGTGTACAAGCGTAGCAACCATAAAGGTGCCGCTCCAGAATTAGGCATTATGGGAAGGCGAAGAAAACCTACCCTTGGAGTTTTCTGGTTTCTACTCGACTGCTCATTGAGATTTAGCAGTTGTTGTCTACCCAACTCTTTCACCTGTTTGGGTATAACTGCCTCATTTGTGGGAGAAACCGCTAGATTTTTCGAGGAACGCTGTCGTCTTTGAGAGGATACTGGTGCAGCTTGGGCAGTTGGTGTAGGAGAGCTTTGTGCTGTTGATTCGGTACGCGCAGAGCGTCGCCTCCCTAAAGAAAGGATAGAATCTCGCCGGAACCAAGTACCCTTTTTAGAAACAGGAGATTTACGAGCAATTACCATAATTTTTTTTAGATTGGAAATACTGTACTTTAGATTGATTGTCTTAATTGCCTGTTTTTGCTTAGGTTAAAATTCCCTTCTGTGCAACAAGTACACATCAACAGACTACACCCTTTTAAATGTGCTAATAGGTAGCTATAGCAATCTTTGCATCCTCTAGATATTGCAATCTTGCAATTAGCGATTAGCAACTGGACGGATTGCCTTTTAGATATTGCACCTAAAGTATGGCAATGCAGGGTAGCAAGGTGCAATACTTCAGAAAAAAATAAAATTTTTTGCTATGATAGCTTGGTTTGCTAGAAAATTCGGTAATTTCCGTTTTCCTCTCAAGTTAAGAGAAACTAATCAGATGGCTGTATGATACCTAATCCGAAAAAGAATACCCCAAAAGATTGTTTTTTTTAGTATGTAATCTCCCAATATTAAAAAAAAGCAATAAATACGGTATCGTATTCAACAGGTGAAAAATTGTTCTAGCCACAATTGGTGAAAGAGGAGTTATGAAAACAAAAATCTTTGGTTTGGCTGTAATGTTAAGTCTGGCTACAGTTCTCGGAGCCTGTGAAGGCGGTGGTGGCGGTACTGGTACTACTACTCCAGGTGGTACTACAGGTGAACCAACTGATGCACCTGCTGCAACTCCGGCAGTTACTCCGGCAGTTACTCCCGCAGCTACTCCTAAATAAGGCATCAATCAGCTTTAGTTTAAATTATGCCCAAGACAACTTAGCAACAACGCCTGTCACCACATAGCTTGAATTACATTAGATTCACGTAAAAATCTATGTTTTTCTATTGGTGTATCAGGAACTGGAGTTGGCTCAAATATCAGCTAAGTAGGGCAGTAAGTAAAGGACACTGGTTATGAGAGTTACCTCTTCAACCATGTGTCCACCTGAAATCCTCGGCTGACCGAACCTTGTTTGACATCAAAAGGATTTGAGTTCTGTAAATCTAAGCCATCTTGTGGGCAAAGTACTTCTCTGATTTAGTATTTGAAATGACTTAGACTCCTTAGTTTTGATAGGGCAAAACAATTCATCGCGATCGCTGGCAATTGCTCAAGAACATTCCCTGTAGTCTATTCTGTATTAGGAGAGACTTGGTGATGTCTATTGATATTGCCAGATTTTTATTGGAAAAATTTATAAGTTTGGCAATTGGGCATGGGGAGAGTTAAAGCCAGAAAAACAGCAAAATTACTGTGCTTAATTGTAATTATTGCAACTTTTTTTGTATTAAATACTTATTGGGAATCAGCAGTAATAGCATTACCACCACCAGAGGATACACCAGAAGAAATATTACGCACTAAGATTATCATAGAAGCGCGATCGCCTGTTGATGGAAGTTTCCTAACAGCTGCCGAATATATTCAGTTACAAGCGCAGCTCCAACTTGCCCCGCCCCCAAAACTAGACCCCAAAATTCGGGATCAGGTTTTCTTGCTTCGTATACGTAAAACCTTACTTCAGTTATTTCCATTTTTAAATTTTTAATAAATTACTTAAAGATTAAAACTTAAAAGCTTTCCCCATACTCAATACTTCTCTACCAGAAGCTGCGCCCTAAGCGTACTCTTAGGTCGAAGCAAGCTACGCGTAGCGTCTCTAAGAGTTGCTATGCCGCAGGCTTTACGACTTACCTGGACTTCACTCGGCACAGGTCGCTCAGTATACGTGTCCAATGCCCAATGTCCCATTCTGATGTAGGATAACGGTGGCGACAAAATTGCAAATAAATGTAAAGAATATATATAGATATTAAAAAAGTAGATTTAGTCAATCACGTTATTACACTTAGGTAGCTTCATGTCCATAACCACGATCGCCCCTGAGCAGGTTAACAGCATCGTTTGGAATCAGCATAACGATCCCTTTGAAATATTAGGTTCTCATCCCATAGAACAAGACGGCAAAACTGTCTGGGTTGTGCGAGCCTACTTACCAAACGCAAGTGCAGTATGGGTGGTTCTTCCTGAACAACGGAAGGAATATCCGATGCAAACAGTGCATAATCCTCACTTCTTTGAATGCACGATTGACACTCCAGAACTGGCAAACTACCAGTTACGAATTAAAGAAGGGGAACATGAGCGTGTCACATACGACCCTTATGCTTTCCGCTCTCCCAACTTGACAGACTTTGACTTGCATTTGTTTAGTGAAGGCAACCATCACCGGATATATGAAAAACTGGGAGCGCACCCCACGGAAATAAACGGCGTTAAGGGCGTTTATTTTGCTGTTTGGGCACCCAACGCCCGCAATGTTTCATTGCTGGGAGATTTTAACCTTTGGGATGGACGCAAACACCAGATGCGTAAAGGCCCCACCGGAGTTTGGGAATTGTTTATTCCTGAAATCGGGGTGCGAGAGCATTATAAATATGAAATCAAAAATTTTGAGGGACACATTTACGAAAAATCTGATCCCTACGGTTTCCAGCAGGAACCCCGCCCGAAAACGGCATCCATTGTCACTGATTTAGATGCTTATAATTGGCATGACGAAGGCTGGATGGAAAAGCGGCGTCATACTGACCCGCTCACCCAACCAGTCTCAGTTTATGAAGTGCATTTAGGATCTTGGTTACACGCTTCGAGTGCAGAACCCGCTAAACTCCCCAATGGTGAAACTGAACCGGTAGTTGTCGTTTCTGAACTTAAGCCGGGCGCACGCTTCCTTACTTACCGGGAACTAGCAGACCGACTCATTCCCTATGTCAAAGAATTAGGATACACCCATTTAGAATTACTGCCCATTGCGGAGCATCCCTTTGATGGTTCTTGGGGTTATCAAGTAACTGGGTACTATGCCCCCACCTCCCGTTTTGGCAGCCCCGAAGATTTCATGTATTTTGTTGACAAATGTCACCAAAATGATATAGGGGTAATTGTAGATTGGGTTCCCGGTCACTTTCCCAAAGATGGACATGGTTTAGCTTTCTTTGATGGTAGCCACCTATACGAACACGCTGATCCCCGCAAGGGCGAACACAAAGAATGGGGTACTTTGGTGTTCAACTATGGTCGTCATGAAGTTAGTAATTTTTTAGCAGCAAATGCCCTCTTCTGGTTTGACAAGTATCACATTGACGGGATTCGTGTCGATGCTGTTGCCTCGATGCTGTATAACGATTATTGCCGCGAACCAGGAGAGTGGCTGCCCAACCAGTATGGTGGTAGAGAAAACCTAGAAGCAGCAGATTTTCTGCGTCAGGTAAATCACATTATCTTTAGCTATTTCCCCGGTATTCTCTCAATTGCTGAAGAATCCACTTCTTGGCCGATGGTATCTTGGCCCACCTACACAGGCGGACTAGGCTTTAACTTGAAGTGGAATATGGGCTGGATGCACGATATGCTGGATTACTTCAGCATGGACCCTTGGTTCCGCCAGTTCCATCAAAACAATATCACCTTTAGTATGTGGTATAACCACAGCGAGAACTTCATGCTGGCTCTGTCCCACGATGAAGTAGTGCATGGTAAGAGCAATATCATCGGCAAAATGCCGGGGGATACATGGCAGAAGTTAGCTAATATCCGTTGTTTATTTAGCTATATGTTTGCTCACCCAGGTAAGAAAACCATGTTTATGAGCATGGAATTTGGGCAATGGAGTGAGTGGAATGCTTGGGCTGATTTGGAGTGGCATTTATTACAGCATGAAGCCCACCAACAGTTAAAAACGTTTTTCCGGGAATTGAACCATCTTTACCGTTCTGAACCAGTTTTGTACACCCAGGATTTTGCTGAACCTGGGTTTGAGTGGATTGACTGTAGCGACAACCGCCATAGTGTAGTTTCCTTCATGCGTCGTGACAAGGATTCTGATGATTTTGCGATCGTCGTTTGCAATTTTACACCGCAACCCCATTCTCACTACCGCATTGGTGTACCGCAAAAGGGATTTTATACTGAGTTGTTTAACAGTGATGCGCGTCAGTATGGCGGCAGCAATATGGGCAACTTAGGTGGTAAGTGGACAGATGATTGGTCTTTGCACAGTCGTCCCTATTCACTGGATTTGTGTTTACCACCTTTGGGTGTGTTGATTCTCAAGTTGGATAAGAAGAAGACTGCTGAGGCATTGCAATAACAATTAAGGGTGGGCGTCTAGCCCGCCCATAGCCAAGGGCAGACAAGATTTACACTGCACCCCACAAGATTAGATAATTTATCTGTTAGTAATTTCCAAAGGCTCATTAATGAGTATTAAAGGTAGATGAACCTAGCTCAAAGACTTGTTTACGAGTATTAATTTACGCTGAGTGTGGTTGCTAGAGCGCCGGTCGAGTAGAGAGTATTGACAAATTAAAAAGACTATGAAGCAGGAATGAGCGACGAATTTTCTGGTGTAATGTGGGACATACGAGCCAGAATATGAAGATTGTGAACAACAGCCATTCTGCGGAGATCAAAAAGATTTTTCCGCAGACCAAGATAGCGAGCTTGGTCTCCTTGCCAGTAACCAATATGAGAAGACAGAATGCTCAACACTGACACGTTGACGGAGTTGAGCGCGTCCTGCCTCAGAAGTTTGACGCTCTCGGAGTTCCACTAGTAAAGATTCATCAGGATGAATGGAAATGGTTCGACCATGTTTGCTCTTCGTGCATTGAGCACGTAGAGGACAAGCAAAACATTCATGTTCCGGAAAGTGAACAACACCGCCTTGATGAAAGGGCAAACTGATACCATTTGGGCAGCGGGTGAGAGAATTGTCCCAATCGAGAACAAAAGCATTTTTATCAAAAAGTTTACCGTTGCGGACTTTCCAAGCTTTACAAATAATAGTTAGATCATCTGTGCGCTGTTTCACCAAATGACTGGTCAAATAAGCCCGGTCAATGTGCAATTCCTGAATAGTAACTTGTTGTTGTTTCAAATCTGACTCAATATCTAAAGTCACTGATGCTTCAGGTGCATTGGCGCTGGTAATACCGACAGCCCTTACTATTCCTATATCTAAATCCTTGGCAATATGACGTTTAAAACCATCAAATTTTTGACTGCGGCTTTTACGTCCATGACGCATATCTTCATCTTCAATGGAAATACGTCTATCCTTAGTAACCCCCTGACGCAGCTTTGGGGAACCATCTGCTGCCTCCTCAACATCCTGGGTTTCAATTTGTCGTGCAATTGCCAGATTTTCCTGTACTTGTTGAGCCGTTGAATCGTTCAAATCGGTTATTTGGTTAATTTGTGATTCAACTGAGTTAAGGGTTTGTAAAATGTTTGACAGTGCTATATTTCTAGCTTCTGGATTATCCCAATCTAAGTCAAGAGCGGCTTTCAGGCTGGTTTTAGCGGCGAGATCAGCACTAAAGCTTAATGCCACATTTTCTAAACTATCTTGATTGCTTTCAGCTATTATTGATAACGCTTTTCTCAACGCATGACCTAATAAATTATAGGTATCTTCAACTCTTGCTGCTCCCCATAATGGACTTGAATCTAGGGCTATTCTTAATGAAGTTGAATTATAGCCTCCACGAACTTTAGCCATTTCAACTGTCTTTTCAATTAACCGTCTATCAAAAGAATATGATATTAAAAGGGCACGGAATTTTACTAGCGTTCCTTTGCTGAATGGGGCTTTTTCACAATCAAGACAATCTAAAACTAGCTGCCATCTTCTATCCATTTCTATTGCTTCTATTGCCTCATCATCTGAACAAGACTGTATATGCTTGAAGGATAATGAAAAGTGCCAATTGTGCTGGTGGCACCGGGGATAGTCCAACGCTACTATCTTTAAAAATTTTGGCCAATTCTAATTGAAAATCTGAATCAAATAGTTCGTGGCGGATCTGCCGCAAAAATACAAATAGCTTGGCTTTACGTATACGTTTTACTACCGTTGACTCTTTGAGTGATAACTCGATGGGAGGTTGCCAGATTGGTGGACGCATTTTATACTCCTTATTCCTTGAACCTCGGAGATTGGAATCAACAAATATTGTATCTTTTGTCAACTACTTTTACTCGACCGGCGCTCTAGTATGATAATTCTGGATAAATTCCTCAATGTCAAAGCTGGGTGGGAGAATTTCACGGTTAGACTGAGCAGCGTTGACGCTATTAGCAACAAAAGCTAGGCTTTTATCGCCCATTTTGAATAACTTGCGGCGTTCTTGTGCAGTTAAAGCAATGCGTAAGTCCTGTTTTTGTTCAATGATTTGTAGCGCTGCTTTAATTTATTGGATATCTTTTGGCGAAAGAGTGCCTGTAATATTTTGATAAGCCATCGTATAATTACCTGGGGATGCTAGGGATTAAGTAGCAATATTTGCCAAGTATAAGATTCCCAGAGTAAATGCGATCGCACATCTTTATTATTAGAATTTTTAGTATATTTATGATCATGTTGCATCATGCCAGCCTGAGATATCTTTCATAATGCAGTCAAGCGATCGCTAGAAAAAGAAGGGTGGAAAATTACTCATGATCCCTTACCCGTTAGTTTTGAGTTAGGGGATATGTACATTGACTTAGGAGCAGAAAAAATTCTTGCAGCAGAAAAAGAGGGAGAAAAAATTGCTGTTGAAGTTAAAAGCTTTTTTAAAACATCTGTAATTTCCGAATTTCACACAGCTTTAGGACAGTTTATTAATTATCGGCTAGCATTATCTGAACAAGAACCAGACCGTATTCTTTATTTAGGCTAAGAAGTCAGCAACCAGTTCTAGGCGTTCTGAAGATAATCCATCTAGATATTGGTTGATTTGTTGACGAACTTCTATGTTGTTCATATTTTTGAAACTCTTTTAGTTTTGGCTCTTGCGTTGGTTTTATGGTATGGCATTAAAATAGCCATTTTATAGAAAGGTTCAAAAATTTAAAATCCAGTCATAGCAAGGAATATAGGCTCTGATTAGGTTTTATTTATTATTCGACTCCATAAAAAGAACTGAAGAGCCTTAGTTCTCTAATCCTGCCAGCTTCTGTTGAGCAAACTCTCGCACTTCCTCATCTGGGTCATTCTCTGCTCTGTCGCGTAACAATGGTAAAGTCTGGGAATGCTGAGGAAATTGCTTGATAATTATCTCCAGTGCAATGCGCCGAGGGTTGGTTTCATAGTCTCGCTTACGCTCAAAGGAGTCATTGACAGCGCAGTTGTAGTAAATTTCAAACAACTCAAGCTGATTTCTAAAGTGTTTGGCTAATGCTTGGATAGCTGCACCTCGGACATTCCCAGAATTATCAGTGGCGCGGTCTTTGAGAATTGAGCCGATGTCTGGGTCATCTGGGAAATTGCTGGCTAATGCTTTGATGGCTGCACCTCGCACATTCCCAAAATTATCAGTGGCGCAGTCTTTGAGAATCGAGCGGATGTCCGGATCGTCTGGGAAATTGCTGGCTAATGCTTCGATGGCTGCACCTTGCACATACCTTTCATAAATGTAGTTCGTCGCAGCTATACCCCAAATTTAGAAGGCGCGGCTGTAGCTGTGGTGATGGAATTCCTCTCAGATACAGAAGGTGGAGAACTATCAGTCCGCTCAACTCCACCCTACGGTAAACTCTATTATTACTATACTTTTGCAGTTTTTCTACTTCAGAAACGAGTAATAATACTCACGATATGAAAAGAGGAGGTAAGCTGTTAAGCATTTAATTTGCACATTGAGATTGCAGGGGGGCAGGGGGCAGGGAGCA
>JAHHHS010000042.1 GCA_019359215.1 Nostoc indistinguendum CM1-VF10
ATTCATACTTGTAATTTCATTATTACTGACGCTTGCTTCTACATAGCAGGAGTCAATTTTTGATGCTTTTCTTCCCCTTTGAATCTCTACATACAATCCAGCATTTTATTACCCGCAACTTGGGTTACTACTGTTTACACTAAGGCTGTGGATTTTTTCGCTCTTTCGACATTCTCTAACCAAAGTACATTAAATGGGGGGCGTGGTTACGTACCTATCATCGGCACGGTGTGGAGGGGGATTTTTGGTGAAGTGCCGATTTTGGGTGATCTGTTCAGTTGGAAAAAAGGTCCTAAGAAGGTTCTTCACGAGAGTCTGCTGTTGACTAACTCCTTTATTACACCTACAGCTATGGCAATGGGTTTGCTCTATCCATTGGAAAGCGGCACCTTTGATGATGACCAAAAATTCTGTGAATTAAAGGATGACGTTGAAGAATATACAAAGAATCCACTGTTTGCGGAAAAAGGTGTTTGTAAGGACAACAAAAGGTTCAGATAAGTCCGCAGAAATTAGCCCTTTCAAGGTGAATATTTGTACTATAAAATAAATGTAATTTACAGTCGAAAAATTTGGAGTTGAATGCATAGATTCTTTGCTCAATTCCAGCCGATGCCTGAAATGCCGTAAAAACTTGGATAGTACAGATGCTCACCTTGAAAGAGCTAGTCCGCACAAATCAGTAACTTGCCTTTACAAGCTTGCTTTAGTATAGCCTTACCTTTCCGAAATAGTGCTTAAACTGTATTGTTCTATAGGTTACACTTTGAAGACCTTTTTGAACTTGATGTGTCTTTGAATATTTTAGTCATTGTTCCAATCATTGTTGGAATGGGGAAATCTGAATGGTAAAGTTTCTTGACAATTGATCGCTGCTACCGTTTCCGAAATACCAGTAGGATGTCCTTGAGCATCAAAAGTCAGGGAATCCATACAAGCTTGTAAAGCTGAAGCAAGGGGAGGTAAACATTCCTGTTCTGCTCTATTTGTTGTTATCTGTTGGTTCAACACTCGAAAACATTGATTCGTATCCGCTAGAGCAAAATTACAGAGCCGTGTTGCCCGTTCCGTTGAGGTCACGTTCCGCAAATCCTGGAAGCATTGACTGGTATAGGGTGTGACTATACAGCATAGTTTTTCAGCCCTCTCCAAAGAGGTAGAATTTCTCAATTCCCGAAAACACTGGCTTGTATAACGGGTTGAGTTACGGCACAATCGTGCAACTCGCTCCGCAGAGATATCTTTTCGTAAATCCTGAAAACATTGAGTTCTGACACTTAAGCTGTGTTTATAATCCCCTTTCTCTGGTGAGTTATACTGATTTTGGGCATGTACTGGTATGATTTGTCCAAACATGACAAACGCCAGAATCACGGGAGTCTGGACTAAACCAAAATCCACATTGAAAAATTTCATAGTTTTTATTCTATGAGTTGATAAACAATAGCTATAGCGCTTCTCGCTTGAGTCCAATACAGACCTAACCCCCAGCCCCTTCCCTACTAGCGTTGGGGAGCAAGATTCAAAGCCTCTCTCCTAAAAGGAGAGAGGAATGGAAGTGAGGTCAAAGTATATTGCTTGCATTCGAGAACCGCTACATATCATCTGTGAAGGTGATTTTTCAGAAAAAGTTCCGGTGACAAAGCTGGCTCACTAATTCTGTTTCGAAGATACGAGGCAAAGTAATTATTTCATAATATTTATCTTGCTCATCCCAGTAGCCGCAAACCTTATAATCACATAGTTCAAGATGTTCTTGAAGTAGTCTATGAGCATCGAAGTTTTCTAAGATTTCAGTCAAATACCGCCATAGTGGATAATTTTTTAATTGTAGTATTGTCATATTTATTCTGCACTAATGTTCTGTTACCAAACCTAGAAAGTGCAACACACCATCAATAAACTTTGCATGAAACCGCCTATCACCGCCTTTAGCTAACACTTTTGATTTCAAACTTTTAACTTCTTACAGTTTTAAGAAATCGGTTCAAAAACCATTTGCGGAATCAACACCTCATCTTGTAATTGCCCAATACCCAAAAAGCGAGTCTCTTCATCATAAACTCGCACTATTTCAGGAACATGAAAAGTTAGAGAAATTCGCTGACCTTGACACCATTTTTGAGCAGATGCTGCTGCTAAAGTAACAGATGACAAATGTTGTAAAGCTGCATCTGGACAAATCGGTTGAAATGTATAGGCTTGCAGTTGAGTTTCTAAGTCTGTCAAAGTGAGACTATCTGTTAAATCGAAACCACTGCTTTGGGTGCGAATCAAAGCGGCAAGAGTGCCACCAGTTTCTAAAATTGCACCTAAGTCACGAGCGATCGCTCTAATATATGTACCAGAACCACAGGCGATCGCAACATCCAATTCGGGAAAATCTCCTTCTCTCCAGTCCAAAATATCTATCTGAAAAACTTCCACTGTTCGCACTGGAACTTCCACCGTTATCCCTTGGCGTGTTAAGTCGTAGAGACGTTTACCATCCACCTGGATTGCACTGTAACTAGGTGGTATTTGCTCAATCTTGCCTTCAAATTGTGGTAATGCACTTTTCACCTGTGCCAAACTCAATCCAGCACAAGGTTGTGAAGTGATGATTTCGCCTTGTAAATCATCGGTTGTGGTACGCACACCCAGCCGAATAGTGGCTTTATAACCTTTGTTCTCTGGCAGATATTGCAATAATCTTGTGGCTTTACCAAGGGCGATTGGTAAAACCCCTGTAGCAGCTGGATCTAAGGTTCCCGCATGTCCTACACGTTTGAGGCGCAACAATTTTCGCACCCGCGCTACGCAGTCGTGGGAAGTCCAGCCAAATGGTTTGTTTAAGTTGATAAAACCTTGAAATAACACAGAATCAATGCTTACAGCTTATAAATTCTATAAAATCCTCATCAATATAATACTTAAAGCATCAATATTCAGTAGTTAATACTTGACAAAGCATTAATTTATACGCCTTAATCAGGGTCAAATATGCTCTCAGCGCTTTACCGAATAATACACAAAAAGTGCAGATAATGCCGAGGATTTTGGAAAGAAGGGAACTAGAGGAGTAGTTGACTATTTTAAAAATAAAATAGGAGTAATAGGAGTTTTATATTGACATCAAGAATAGCCATTTTGGAGATGTTTTTCAGCAATAATTTACAAACAAAAGATCCCAGATTTCTTTAATAAGTTGGGGATCTCTGCCTGTCGTTGTTTGCGAATAAGATAGGATTGCTATATTTTCGATAGTTACAAGCGTTATTAAATAAATTTTGACCATCATCTCCAGTTACATCCTGTGAGAAGTCTAGAAGACCAATGGACAAATCTGTGATTTCTGGGTTATTAAATAAATTTTGACCATTATCTCCAGTTACATCCTGTGAGAAGTCTAGAAGACCAATGGACAAATCTGTGATTTCTGGGTTATTAAATAAATTTTGACCATTATCTCCAGTTACATCCTGTGAGAAGTCTAGAAGACCAACGGCGAAATCTGGTGTTACAATGCTAACCATAAAGTTCCTTTATGCTTTTCAATACTATATAATCAATTTATTAAGAATTTATTAAACTGTTAAGAACATTTAACTAACTAGCAAGATGCTGTTTTAAAACTTCTCTTCTTGGTAGCCAAACGTTATAGATGCCTATAAATCCTCTTTTAAAAGGAGGACTTTGATTCCGGTCTCCCCCTTATCTACGGTGTACACACAAGTCTTAAAATTCTACCTAGTACTTGGTTTCGTCATCTAGCTCTAGGTTGTGCGATCGCGTAGCATCGCGCACAGAGGAGGAACGACGTTCGCGCGCGCAGCGTGTCGCAGACACGCTGCATTCGTAATGACCATTTATTGAGTCTAAAAGCCTTGAAACATATCCTCTGCTAGATATGTAGTAAATATTAAGTTAATAAAATAAGTTGATATCTGTAAATACGACCGGGAATCAATGAAAACTGGCATTCAAAAAACAGCAGAAATCCTGGAGCAAGTTCACCAATTAGAATCTACACTGGGTCTAAAGAATGAAGCCTGTCGTTCCAAATTTTTGATTCACCCTGATTTTAGATCAAAAGTTTTTTTATTTTTGCATGGTTTTACAGCAGGCCCTTACCAGTTCGAGCCGCTCGGTAAAGCCTTCTTTAACATGGGATATAACGTTTTGATTCCTTTACAACCCGGTCATGGACGCTCCGGTGACTGGAGGCATCAAAACCCTCCACCCCTGCCAACAGATATTAAGATTTATCAACAATTTGTAATTAAATGGTTAGAGATTGCAAAAACCCTAGGTCAAGAAGTTGTGATTGGTGGATTATCGACTGGTGGAACTTTAGCTGCTTGGTTAGCTTTAGAGCATCCTCAGCAGATTGACTGCACCTTATTGTTCACGCCTTATTTGGGTAGCCGTTATTCATTATTCGATTTACTTATAAAAATCTTGCCAATTTACTTTGAATGGTTCAACAAAGATGCACCCGGTAATTTTGGTTATAAAGGTTTTCGTTTTAAGGCATTACGGATATTTCTGGAATTGGGATATCAGGTTTTAGAAAAGGCTCAAGGCTGTGTTTCTGCCCCTATCTTAATGGTATGTAGTGAAGCAGATCATGCTGTTAGTCGCTCGAAACAGCAAGATTTTTTCCGAAGAGTACTTAAGCAGCAACCAAAATCTTGGTATTACTGTTTCGATGATTCGCTTCAAATTGAACACCGAATGATGACGAAACTGGAAGACAATGATTATGAGGAACTGATAATTACCCTTGCGAAAGCATTTGTTGAGAGTGATTTGACTTGGGTAGAGTTTGAGCAAATGGCAAAGCGGATCATGCAGGGACAAGCCTATGACCAAATCATGCGAGAACTCAACTTTGATAGGCAAGTTTCTCAACAGCTATCTGCAATGATGACTCAAGCTTTTGGGTGTGAGCATCTCAAATGCATTAATCCAAATTCCTAGTGAGCATCCCAATTTTGCAAAAAAACGAAGAGACCCAAAAAATATGTGTAATCCAGTATAAGCATTAGTCGCTTTCGAGAGATCGCTATAAATTTCTGCCGCAGATATTCAATGGCAGAAGTTATACTAGCTATGTCATATATGCAGATTGTTTTAATTGTTTTATGTCTATTCAAGTCTACGGTATTCCAAACTGCGGCACTTGCAAAAAAGCTTTGACGTGGCTCCAAGACAACGGAATTAACTATGAGTTTATCAACACCAGAGAGACTCCGCCGACCCGTGAGCAGATCCAAAACTGGGTAAAGTCTTTGAGTTTTGCTCCCATGCGAAATACCTCTGGTCAATCCTACCGCGCTTTAGGAGATCAAAAAAAGACTTGGACGGATGAACGGTGGATTGATGCATTTACTCACGACGCAATGCTGCTCAAACGTCCACTTTTCGTCAAAGATGGAACAGCTGTGCTGGTCGGCTTTAAAGATGAGGCAGTCGTTCAAGAAAAATTAGGGCTTTAGTCAGGGAGCAACGCGATTTGGTAATATCGAGGTTAAATTATCAATTACATTGCTGCACCAAGCCGAAGGATGAAAGGCAGAAGTGAAGAGTGTTTTAGCCTAATTCATGTTCTTGTATAGCTAAGTTTTTCCCGTTTCCAATCGTTTTACTTATCTCGAACAAGTCTGCCTATATTAGGATTTACGCATAAATATTCTCTGGGGAAATTGGGTATAAAGTTTACTATTAACGCTGCCAATGATATATTAATCGCCCATGACGATCACGCACAAGTTCCCATTGTCCATGACGATATGGTTGTCCGTGATAATGTATAGAGCGATAGCGTCGTCTATAATAATGTGGTCGATTACGCTGGCGTTGATAATGATATTGTCTAGTCCGTTGCCGTCTATGATAACGTCGTCGAGTCCGTCGATGAGCTAACAAAAGCTCTTCACTTTGCTCTCCAATTAATTTTGTCTCTACATCAAGATGTTCATTGAGAACATTATCTAAAGTATTATCTTTGGCTTCAGCTAAAGCAGGTGGGTACACAAACGCTAATAGCAGAAATGCGATTAAGGATAGCTTTTTGAAACGGTTCACGTCTTTGCTTTTCCTAGACTATTGTTACTAATTTTATTTAATACTGAAGTTGAGTAACTATGTAGTTCAGAATTCACAAACTCGAGTACCGCAAAAGTAATGAAAGTACTTATATTAAATGTGAAAATGCTAACTACGACGGGCAACCAGATGATGTGCATCTGTTATGGGGCAAATGGACAGGCCTTTGGTAAGCTAACTGTAACTTTAGTTCCTTGCCCTACTTGACTAGACAAGGTGATATCACCACCATGTAAATCGACACAAGCTTTAGCGATCGCTAGCCCTAATCCTGTACCGGGGATTGTGTCAACATTACTTCCACGGCTGAAGGATTGAAACAAATTTTCTTGATCTGCCATTGGGATACCAATTCCCTGATCTTTGATATAAAAGATTACTTGTGATTCTTTACCGATCAGGTGGAATTCTACAGTACCTCCATCTGGAGAGTACTTAATTGCATTGGATATTAAGTTAGTAAAAATTTGCTGCAAAAGTCCGCGATCGCCCCAAAAGCCCTGGTTATTACCAGTAATTTGAAAAATCAATTCGTGGCGATCGCCTACTGTTTCTCGCTCTTGTTCTATCAGATCAGAAAAAAATTGCAGTAGATCGAGCAGAATAGGCTTAATTTTGGATTTTTCCAGTTCAAATTGGTTAACTAGAAGCATATTATCCACTAGCTTGGACATATACCTTGCTTTCTGTTCAATGATTCCCAAGAACCTCTGTTGTTTAGACTCATCCAGTTGCTGGCTATGTTTTACCAAAGTTGATGCAGCCGCAAGAATTGAAGTTAGTGGCGTTCGATACTCATGGGAAACCGTTGCAATGATTTGAGATTTAAATACATTGAGTTGCTTTTCTTTGGCAAGCGCTGCTTGAGTTTGGGCTAGCAATTCCGCTTGTTGGATGGCGATCGCTAGTTGCACTGAGACTTCATTGAGCATTTGGGCATCATCAGTTTGCCACTGTCGTTCCCCGGAATTATGGTCAGCAATCAACAAACCCCAAAGTTTGGGGGTTGGGTTCCCATTGTTACTTAGATTAATAGGAACTACCAGACTTGCCTTAGTATTAAATTGCTCTTTCAGGCTGAGACAATTACACAAGCCAAACTCATACTTATAAGGGATGGGGGATTGGGGATTGGGCAGAAGAGGCAGAGGGGCAGGGTGCAGGGTGCAAGGGGGAGAATAAGTAATTAATTGACCTCTTTCCTTCCTCTGCTCCCTGCTCCCCGCTCCCTGCTCCCCTGCTTCTTCCCTAGCCCCGACGCGATCGCACAATGTTACAGTGCGGCATGGCTCAACTGAAGAGGCAACTATTTTACCGTCGGCATCTGGGGCGAACTGATACACCATCACGCGATCACACTTCAAAAGTTGCTGTACCTCAGTTACAGCCGTATTCAAAATTTCCTCTAGGTTAAGAGACTGGCGAATTCGTAAAGCAGTCGTGGCAATTAAGCGTTGTTGCTCTTGAGTTTTGTTGAGTTGGGCTTGCAAGCACGATTGCTTGATGGCGTTACGGACTGTTATTTGCAGCACATCCTGTGTCAGATTTTGCTTGACCAAATAATCCAATGCACCCTGTTTCATTGCTTGCACAGCTATTTCTTCATCACCACGCCCTGTCAACATAATCACAGGGACAGATGTCTCCAATATCTCCTGCTGCATCTGATCGAAGAGTTCTAACCCACTCATATCAGGTAGGCAAAAATCCAGGAGGATGACATCAAAGCGCATTTTTTGGCACAAAGCAAGTGCTTCTTCTGCACAGTCTGCCTCCAAAATCTGGTAGGACTGGTGCGGATCTTTCAACAGATATCGACGATAGATTTTTCGATCTGCTGCACAATCATCGATGATGAGTAGCGTCCATGTGTCCAACATATATAAGTATGAGGCTTAGGGAGCCATGTAGATCCCTTTTATCCAGATTGTGTTTTTATTGCATAATTCTAAAAATAATATAAAAGTAAATAAAATCTAAATTCTTTAGTAATTCTAAAGTAATACAAATATTCATAAAACAAAAAAATTGGAAAATGCATTTAAAAGAGACAAACAGACACAGTGACTCAAAGAGGAAAATGTCTCTGTGTCCTCTGAGCCGTCTCCTTTGTTATCCTTTCCTTACTGCCTCATCGACAGAGAATAAACAAATTAATCCAAGACTGGCGGCATATTCGCTTCAAGCCAATAGTCTACAAATGCTTGAATCGTCTTTTTTAGTTCTTGAGCATCCATCGGCTTTACTAGATATCCATTTGCGCCCTTTTGGTAGCACAGTTCAATATCCTTGGGGTTAGATGATGTAGTAAAAACAACGATGGGGATTTCCTTGAAACTCTTATCTTGCTTGAGCCGCTCTAAAATGTCACGGCCATCAATACCTGGCAAATTCAGATCGAGCAAGATAACAGAAGGTCGTAGTGCTACTTTAGAGTTGCGTAAGGCTTCGCTTCCTTGTTGATGGAGGAACTCTAAAACCTCATCCCCATTAGTACAACGATGTATGGGGTTCTGGACGGACATACGCCGCATCAGACGTTGTAGCATGCGAAAATCTTCATTGCTGTCCTCAACAACGAGCAGCGGTTCATGAAGTTTTTTTGTCATTCGTGGTCTTAAAAGAACTTAACAAAAATATATATTTGGTTATTATTTTAAACTATTCCAGGGTGAAATAGAAAATCGAGCCAACGCCTACAGTAGATTCAACCCAAATTTGGCCATTATGAAGCTCAACAATCTTCTTAACAATAGCTAATCCTGCACCTGCTCCTCCACCGTACTTTTCCTGCGAGTGGAGCCGCTTAAATAGTCGAAAGATAGTTTCTAAGTGATGCTGTGGAATGCCAATACCGCTATCTCGGATATAAAAGATTGGGGATTGGGGATTGGGGATTGAGCATGGGGCATTGGGCATTGGGGATTGGTCAATAATCAATGCTCCCCCTGCTCCCTCTGCTCCCTGCTCTCTGCTCCCTGCTCCCCCTGCTTGAGAAAGGTAGCCAATCTCAACCCATTGCTCTGGCTTATCGTTGTATTTAAATGCATTGCCGAGGAGATTACTGAAGACTTCATTAACGAGAACTCGGTCACACTGAACTGTTGGTAAAGGCCGGGGAATGCGAATATCCACAAGCGCAGAGTCTTGGCGACTAGCACGAAAGACATCAATTACTTGGTTGAGCAATTCATTGAGGTCAGTTGCTTGCTCTCGCAGTTGTGCTTGTCCTAACTGCGAGAGTCGCAGCAGAGCATTAATCAGAGTTTCCATGCGTACAGACAAAGACACTACTGTTTGCAAGCACTCTATTCCGTCATCATCTAAGACTTGGGCATAATCTTCTAGCAGCACCGTCGAGAAGTTATAAATTCCCCGCAAAGGCTCTTTGAGGTCATGGGAAGCGGCGTAGGCAAAGGAGGCTAATTCCCGGTTGCTGCGCTCTAATTCTAGGTTGATTTTAGCTAGCTCATCCGCCTTAGATAGTACAATACCAACGATCGCATTACTCAGCGCGATCGCACTCTCAAGTTCGCAAGTTTCCCAAGGTAGAGAAGTTAATCTAACCGTTTCTTGCCATTGTTCAAAGGATTTTCGTGGACATAGAATAAGGCTACCATCCATCTGAGCTTGAATGGATTCGTTAGGATTACCTGCCCAGTTTACCGTTTGGATAACTTCAGGGCGAAACCAAAGAATATAATAGCGTCGGACTTTAGAAATTCGCAGTAGCAGCAAGCCACTGGCAGTATCTTTAAAGATGAGCGCCTCTGGGTAAAGTTTCGGCAGAGAATCAGTGAAAAACAGGTTGTCATTAACTTGAATATCCGCCCATTCAATTAACGCCCGAACTTCATGAATATTCGGTGTTGCTCCCACAAGGTTAATTTCATTATCCAGACAAACCGCAGCTCCAGAGGCACTAACAAGATCCAGCAAGCGGATTTCAGGTTTAATTAAAGCATCAATAAAATTATCTGCCTGAGAAATAGACTCTAAAAAATCAGCCTGTAGTGATTTCAGTTTTACCTTATAGTTCCATTCTGAATAACTAATTTTATGCGCTAATTCAGAAGACACAATCTGTCCCAAAAATTCGCACATCTTTAGCACTTCGTAAGAAATATACTTTGGTGTTAAATGATGGCAAGATATTAATCCCCAAAGCTTCTGCTCTTGAACGAGCGAAATCACCAAAAGAGCCTTTACTCCCATATTTTGATGATATTCAGCACAACATGAATCAAAACTTCGTAGCAGAGAGTAACTTAAGTCAAGAGGCTGATGTATTGTCGGATTTTCCGGTGGAACTAGTTTAATAGGTTCGGCTATCAAATCGGGGAGAAATCGCAGAAAGCAGCGTGTGTATAACTCCCTAGCCTGCGCTGGAATATCTGTAGCGGGATAGTGGAGTCCTAAATAAGGTGATAAATCTTCCCGTTTAACTTCCGAAATTACAGAACCCGCTCCGGACTGGTCAAATTTATAGACCATTACCCGATCAAAGCCGATGATTTTTTGGATTTCTTCAGCTACTATATGCAAAAATTCTATCAGGTTTGATGTCCTTTGCATTTTAGCGATCGCTTCACCCGCCAAAGCATGAAAGTCTAAAAAACTCATCTCAGATTTTGAGTCAGTCGGTTCTAACTCCAGAATCACAGCCTCTTCTGTACGATGAACAATGCCGTCAAAGTATCGTTCCTGATGCAAAGTGTTTATTGATACTTTAAAAGCATTAGCAATGCCAATTTTTTTTGCCAAGCACTGCTTTACAGCTTCCATTTGTTGAGATTCTAGCAAATGGCTCAATGGTTGACCAAGCAAATCTTCTGGCTCTTTGCCCAAATATACTTGGGTATTGTTGCTAACTTGCACTATCTCTAGCTGGGTACTGAGTGCTAGTAGAACGCCATGAGGTTGAATAGAGCCAGGTATGTGTATAGGTTTGCGATCGTGGTTAGTCAGAGCAGTAGCTTGGGTAGTAGTATTTTCAGGCTGCCTCATAAATCAACTTATGTAAAGCTGATTTTTACAATACCGCAATTAAATGTCACATTTCTTTAAAGTATATGCCGATAAGTATGAATGCGAGGAAAGTTTTACAAGTGCTATTCATAAAACAAAGGTATTTACTGCGACAGAGTAATTTCTGTATTCGGCATTAATTGCAAAGCATTTATGATGATGCTAGTAAAATTACAATATTCAGTATTTCCACTAGTACTATTAAAATAATAAATTTCATTAAAAAACATAGCACTACCCAACTGGAGCTATATAAATAATATTTATGATGCCAAAGGCAACTTAACTAATTTAGCGATTGTCTAAATACCAATTCTCTATAGTTTGTATTAAATTATTACTCCTTCTCTCTCGGCGTACTTGGCGTACTTGGCGGTTCGTTTAATAATTAAGTTGTGTAGGTTGGGTTGAGCAATGTAGTCCCAAAGGGGCTTCCCGCAGGGTAACCCAACCTTTCCGGGGCTTTGTTTGGTTACGCTTTGCTTAACCCAACCTAAAATTTTTCTTAACCCAAGCGTATTGCTTTATACATTTGGAATGCTTCGATTAATTACATCTGTATAAAGTCAAATAAAAATCATCACATGCAGCAATGCAATACCAATATCCAACATCCAAAATCCGAAGCTGACTATGGTGTTGGGGAGTTTTTTTTTGCGGGTTTGGCTCCTTTAATATCCAGCAGTTGTGCTAATTCGGTTGTATTCAACGACTTGACGAGATTCAAACCAAGCGACTTACTAGAAATGCTGTGAGTGTAGGCGGCGTTTAGGTAAGAAGTGTATTGTGGTTTTCCTACAACATAAGTTTGAAAGAAAGGTAAACTCAAAACATTCATGTAACGACGTGCTTGGGAGGCATCGCCAATCATATCGGCAGGTAATGCTACTTGTTGATTTGCGGGGTTGCCATTACCAATGATGGAAAAGTGAGTGCCACCTACAAGCATGACGAGATACTTTTGTGAATTTGCAAGCCAGGAGAAAGGTAGAATTTGCTCCGATAAAGCTGGTGCAACTGTATCATCACTACTGCTGACAATCATCACTGGAGTTTTAATTTGGCTTAAGCCAGCTTTGCCGAAAATAGAACTAGTAATGGGATTAACTGCGATCGCAGCTTTCACTCTTTCGTCCCGCAGGTTATAATCCTTGCCAGACTTGCTGATGCTCAATTCTAAAGCGCGACACTGAAGCAGTAAAGACATATTCCAGGTATTTTGCAGTGCTGCTGGTTGACAGTCTTGTTCTAGCTGCTCAAAGTTGATTTTAGCGCCTGCTAGGGCTAAGGCTGTATAGCCTCCCAATGATTGACCAAATACTCCCACTTGTTGCAGATTTAGGCGACCTTTAAACCGTGAATCAGATTGATTACCTTTTTCCAATTGATTCAGGATATATGTGACATCTAAAGGTCTGTCTTTAAATTCACTTGGTTCTGCTATTTCACTGGCGCGTCTATTCAACAGAGAATGTAATTGTTTAGCATCACTACCAGGATGATTGGGAACGACGACGGCGAATCCGTAAGAAGCTAGGTGAGTGGCTAAATATTGAAAGTTGCTGCTATCTAAACCCAAGCCGTGAGAAATCACAATTATGGGTGCGGTATTCTGGACGTTGGGAATATAAACATCAGTTAATAAAAGCCGATTACGCGTTGAGTCAAAAAACTTTAGAGTGTATTTTTGCGACTTCAACTTTCCCGGAACTTGTAAATCAGGTAATTGCGATAAATTTGCTTGTTTGATAGTAGCAGCTTCTATTTTAGACCCTTGGGAAACTGCTGCGATCGCCCGATGGGTTTGGTTAACAAGTTTCTCCAATTCCGTAGCTATTTCCAAAGTCTCTGCGACATCAAGGCGAATGCTGCTTGCGGGATATTTACGCAACACATTCAAAAGTGTTAACCCACCCGATTCAGCAGAGGCTAAAATTAGCGCCGAACGCAAGGTACCAAATCCTGGTTCTGGGTGACTGCTTTTAATGACTCGCGCCAACCGATGCAGCAAAAATTCTCCTTGCGGTGTGTAGAGAAGTTGCGAAACTACTACTGGACTAACTTTTACACGATTGAGTAAAATCTGTCGCAATTCTTGAAGCTGTTGTAGAGGCAGATATTGCTGATAAGCTGCCAAATCTTCGTTAATTACACCTGTTTTAGCGTACTTTTCTAAAGTAGTGACTGAAATGGAAAGCTCAAAAGCTGAATAAGATGCATAAATCTGCTCTGCTGCCAATACAGAATTACTAATTCCAAATGTTGGCAGCACCATTGAAAGAACCAGCAATAGGGAATTTTTTCTCAGGGTGCTGGCCCAATTACCAAACAAACTATTCATCGCTCAACTATTTCGGTGGTCTGGTTTTATCAGGTGTTGGCTTTGGTAGTTATTCGGGCGCCCTGCTTGGTTTACGTAAAGTTATTAGCCTGGATTTTATCAAAACAGAATTTAGGAGTCAGACTGCTCTAGTAATTAATTCTGACTACTAAATTCTGATTTCTGAATTCTTCTTCAAGAATTTTTTTCTTGGCTATAAGGTCAAAATCAGATACTACAGAGTCACATAGATGGGTAAAATATCCATCTTATAAGAGGCTGACTCCCGTAGTTTGCCTTCACTATCAAATCATAACAAATAAAAAATACTCTGCCTCAGTATTTATGTTGTAGCTTTGAAGATGGCACAAATTCACTCAATGAAAAAGCCAGTATAAATCCTGAAAGGTATTCTTCTTAATTAGTTTTTCCCAGTGCGATCGCTACTGAACCTGTGACTACTAAACCCGCTCCTAATATTGCTATGAAGCTGAAGTGTTCTAATGGTATCCAATTAGGAGCAATAACTGATACAACCGCGACTGATATTAATGTCACAATGGGAGCTAAAGCTAATACTGCACTGACTCGTGATGCTTCCCAATGTTCTAAGGCTTCGGCAAAAGCACCGTAAGCGATTAAAGTATTAAAAGCACAAAAAATCAGTATTAATAAATGGAAACCATTAAGTATAAAAAGTGATTTTATTTTAGCTAGAGGAGTGAATAATAAAGCACAGCCCCCGTAAATAATCAGCATGATACTAGGGGAAGATAAAGATTGTAATAACTGCTTTTGTGCTAAAGCATAAATAGCCCATGCCATTGCTCCTAGCACAATCAAAAGACTACCTAGTATGTATGTGCCATGCGCTGTAATTAAATTTGTTAGTTGTTCCCGAAAAAACAAAAGATAACCGCAAATCATTACACTTACACCAATCCATTGATACAGCCGATAACGTTCTTTAAAAATCACTAACCCTCCAAAACCTAATAAAAGGGTAGATAATTGAATGAGAACTTCAGCGTTCGCAGGCGATGTTAGTGCTAAACCTTGCATGAATAGAAAGTAATTAATCCCTAAAAAGAGTGTAGCGATCGCTAATAATTTCCAAGAAGCAGAACGCAGTTGTTCTAACTTTGGTAATTTACCGCGTATCCCTAAATACATACCAAGCAGTAAGAAAGATATAAAAAAGCGAAACCAAATGACTGTATAGACATCAAGTACTTGTAGAGTTACCGTCAGAGCAATAGGTAAAATTCCCCACAATAAGACCGTCAATAGAGATAAAGCTAGCCCTAAGCGCCAGCGACCAGAACTTTGATGTAGTGACATTAAAATATTTTACTTAAAGTAGGGCTGAGAATAAATTAGAACATATCTAATTTGCATACTTAAATTTTATCAAGCTCTTCTCTTGTAGATAAAGCATTTTAATGCCAATTCAATAAATCTAGAACAGCTTATTCTACCCTACTCAATTTTTTGTTAGCCCTATGGCTTTTTTGTTTACATGAAATTTGTAATATTTGTAATTCTTTACAAGAATATTACATTTGAAATTTAATTACGGATGTATAATTTTCCCGGTGTTGTTCTAGTACAAAAACATATGGGAATTTTACCCATAGTAAGCTTAGTAATTTTTATTACAGGCTTATTAATTTACTTGCTACTGACTTCAAGAGGTCGGTTTTTGCTCAAATCTTTGGTGACGAAAATAAAGCGGCAAGGGTGGAGATTTAGATATGGCAAGCTTAATCGTTCGGAATCAAAATTTTCAAAGACTATAACAATTGCTGCCATTATTTTGGCAGCAGTAATAGCTGGAAATAGTGTTTCAGCGCAGGTTACGAAACCGCCAGCTTCGCTTAAGAGTGTATCGGTTGCAGAGCCTGACAATCTTGGAGACTTTGTAAAAGACAAAGTAGCCGCGATCAAATTAGGAAAAACTCTTTTTTGGGATATGCAGGTTGGGAGCGACGGACAGACCTCCTGTGCTACTTGTCACTTCCATGCTGGAGCCGACAATAGATCCAAAAATCAGGTATCTCCTGGGCTTTTGCGGATTAACGCTGATCGTACAGTGAATCCAGATACAGCTTTTAATGTAGGTGGCGCACCAAACTACCAGCTAAGAAAAGAAGATTTTCCCTTCCATAAGCTGTCAAACCCAAATGATTCTACAACAGTTGTGTCTGACCGTAACGATGTCAGTTCCTCTCAGGGAGTCTCCAATGCGAAGTTTGTAGATGTTAAACCTGGTAGCGCGGAAGACGAAGTAAAAACCGAGCTAGATCCGGTGTTTAACGTGGGAGGTACAAATGTGCGTCGCGTCCAACCGCGTAACACACCAAGCGTAATTAATGCAGCATTCAACTTCCGCAACTTCTGGGATGGAAGCGCACAGGATATCTTTAATGGGGTGAATCCCTTCGGTTTAAGAGACCCTAACGCCTCTGTGGTGAAAGCAGAAAAGCCAAATCAGCTCAAATTTGTCAAAATCAGATTGAATAATTCGTCTTTGGCTTCTCAGGCGCTCGGCCCGCCGCTCAGTTCCTTTGAGTCGTCTGCTGATGGTCGCACTTTTCAAGAAATTGGTGATAAGTTCGGGCGAATTGACAAGAGAAAATCTCTCAGTCAGCTGCCGCTAGATGATCTAGATAATATTGCTGATACTCTGGTTGGCCCGCTACTCAGTTCCGTTGAAGAAATTACTGATAAGTTGGCGCAAATTGACAATAGTACATCTATCAGTGGACTGCTGCAAAATGCTCTGTCAATTAGGGGTACAAAGCTCCCCCGAGTACTGGGGCAAAAGTTAACTAGCCTCAGACCGCTAGGCAAACAGGTTGTGCATCCACAAGACAGCGTTTTAGGTGCAGACAGTAGATCGCCTCAACCTGGACTGAAGGATAAAACCTACGAGCAGATGATTAAAGATGCCTTTAAGCCGGAGTGGTGGAAGTCTAATCGACTCATCCAAGTTGATGCTGAAGGTAAACGGACTTTTGTCAACAGTCCTGATAACTCTTCTAAAACCAATGAGTACACACTGTTGGAGTATAACTTCTCGCTGTTCTTTGGGCTTGCAGTTCAGTTATACGAGTCTACACTCATTGCCAATAATACGCCCTATGATCGCTTCTTAGAAGGAAACACTAGTGCCCTCACCGTGCAGCAGCAACGAGGCAAACAACTATTCGAGGGCAAAGCTGCCTGCATCTTCTGTCATAGTGGGTTGGAACTCACCAGTGCCTCGATTAGCAACGTCAAGAACCAAAGGCTCAGAGCTAGCACATCCACTCCTAGAACCGTCTCGGACACAAGTTTCTTTAATATCGGTGTTAGACCCACCCTAGAAGACATTGGTGTTGGTGGTCAAGACCCATTTGGTAATCCGCTTTCGGAGTCGCGGGTGGCTGCTTTGGGTAAATTCCCATTACTTCTCGGTTCAAGCCCCAATATTACAGTTAACTCCACTGACAAAGTAGTTGCAGACGGGCAGTTTAAGACTCCTGGACTACGTAACATAGAACTCACTGCCCCTTACTTCCACAATGGTAGTTATTTGACTTTGCCGCAAGTGGTAAACTTCTACAATCGTGGTGGAGATTTCCGCCAAGAAGGCATTCTCCGTCCATTGGGATTAAGCCAAACAGAAAAAGATGACTTGGTGGCTTTCCTGAAAGGGCTTACTGATGAGCGAGTCGTCACTGATAAAGCGCCCTTTGACCACCCGCAACTGTTCATTCCTAATGGACATCCAGGTAACTCTACTTCTGTTACCAATGACGGTACTGGCAAAGCTACAGATAGCTTACTGGAAATTCCTGCTGTTGGTAGAAATGGTGGTAGTCGTAGACCAAATTTCTTGAACTAATAACATTTCAAGAAATAGCTGATACCATTTCACTTTAATAATGATACAAATACCCTGGTAGGGGCATGGCAATGCCATGCCCCTACGGGAAATCTATATGTGTCAGAATTTTTGTGAATTGGTATTAAAGCTATGTCCGCATTAGATAGTAAAAAAAATACGATTTACTCTAATTTATCGGTTCGGAAACCCGAATAATAACTATTAATATTAATAATAATCAACTACTCATCTGCTGTTGAAAAGAGCTATGGGTAGCTCATCTGACACCTCCCAGGAAACCCCCGTCAGAACCCAAGCGGTTAGCGCTCAGAGGATGTTAATTGATATTCAATCCGCACTTGCTTAACGTCAATTTGCTCAGATTCTAAAAACACCAATTTTTCTACTTGCCGTAATCCAAAATTTTCAAATTGTTTGAGTTCCGAGTCTGATAATGGCCAAGGTGGGCCAGAGGGTTGAACTTCTGTATCTCGAACACGAGTAATCAGCAAAAGTGTGCCACCGGGAGCAACAATGGAGGCAACACAGGAGATAACCCAAGAACGCACATTCAACGGCAAAGCTTGAATATTACGACATTCAAAAACAAAGTCAAAAGCTTGATGCCATTGTGAGGGAATTGCTAACAAATCTGCAACTATATAGTTGACAGTCGAATTGGGAAATCGCTCTTGACACCAAGCGATCGCCGTGGGGGAAATATCAAAAGCAGTTACCTCAAATCTTAGATGAGCTAAAGCTTCAGCATCATCTCCCAAGCCACAACCAATAACTAGCGCCTTTTGTCCAGAAGTGAACGGTTGATGATTTGTCAACCAATCTTGTAGATAAGGGTGAGAAGTTAACTTTGCCCAAGGAATTTTTGCTGTATCACCTTTAGCTCCGGCATATAAAACTTCAAACCATGCCGATGGCTCTGAACTTTGTAAAGCTTTGGTAGCTAACTGTTTAACATAAAATCGTAAATCTTCAGGTTGTTGTTCAAACATAAAAACTGACCTTTGGCTAAAAACTGGCGTAAACGTTGTGTGGCAATGCTATGTTTGCTACGCACCGGCGTTGGCGTAGGCGCAGCCCGCCGTAGGCATCGCTCCCATTCTTGAAATTCAAGCGTTCACGTAGTGGCTTGCAGAGAAGAAAGTTGAGTTCTTGAGTTTTCCTCTAAGAACTTTTGCAGTATTAATTAATACAAATTTTATCTTTAATTACATTTTTCAAACCCACATTACCCTACTCCAGAAGATAGATACATTTTTGAAAAGTTGAAGCACACTTGTAAAAGCAACTTTAACTATTCAATAATGGTATGACAATGTGGCTAAAATATGGTGTAAATGAAGATGGGATATTGATATGTATTGAAGATGTTAACAGGGGTAAGACTTCACTTAAGTGTCCTTACTGTAATAGTAGTCTAACTGCTAAAAAAGGCAAGGTGAAAGAGCATCATTTTGCTCATAATGATCAAACCTGCCGCCCCATAGCTAACCGAGAATTCCCAACTCTGCCACTCTATGACAATTTCAACGTTCAATTATCTGGCAAGGATTTGGCACAGTTAAAGTTGCTTTGGCAGGAGTACGGAGCCAAAAACTATCCTATTAGTTCCTACTTAGTTACTTCTGGTTTACTCAAAGCAGGGGTGTTAAGAAAAAACGTCTATTTAACCCCACCTGAGTATGAATTTAGTGATTTGGGAAAAGTTCCTGTCGGAGCGCTAGAGTTCAGACAATTCAACGATGTGCAGTCGCCCCTATTACTTAAAAAACTACTGAAGCTGGAGCTAGCTTTTAAACACGCCAAGCACAAAAACGCTCCAGATAGCATACAGACTTACTGATTTAAAACTGTATCGCGCTCAACTTCAACGTATTTTATCTTGTACACTATATTTTTTAGAGGTTGAAACTAATATTGCTACTCTGCATAAAATAGGAGTAACCCAAAGACCTGTTATCAAGCGAGTAGCAGAAGTAGAAATAGATTTACTTGCACACTACCAAACTGTTGCAATTAGGGTACTCGGAAGCTGGGAACATCGAGGTAATGTTGAATTATATTTCAAACATCGCTATCGAGATTTTAATCATCCCATCGGTAGTTTAACTGAATACTATAAATTTAATGCTGATGATCTCAAAATTGTGCTGTGCGACTTGCAACAAATGCAACCTAAAATACTATCTCAAGATGAAATAGATATTCTTGAGGAAAATTCTAGCTTGAGCCAAGTTGCTGTGTAGCGTTTATATCACATCGCAGCAAAATACTTAATAATTGGTAAGCGAAAGTACCTTTTGTATTGCTATCCCTCCAAATACTCTGCCACTGCTGCCAAATTTTCTATTGCTCGACTCAGGCGATTTAACAAAGCTTCGGCTACTTCTGGTTAGCGCTAACGTTTAGCGATGGACTGAAATTCCCTTACCTGGGTCTTGCTTTCTTACCCAAACCAAGAATTTTTGCATTTGCGGCTCATTTTTGAGTTTGTCTAGAGTCTTAAGTTCAACAATCAGCAGCTTATTATCGAATAATGCATGAAGGACTCCATATTTGCTTTTGATCTAATCAGTAATCTCTAATTCTCAAATACCTAATTAACAAAAGTATTTAATTCTTATTAAGAATATTCAGATTTGTAAAAAAACAATTTTTGTTGCATTTGTTTACATAAATTGCATCACTCTATTGAGGTTTGTAAATAATTTGTATTTCTGCAAGGAATATTCCTTTAGACTGATCTTTAAGTGAAAAATGTGGGGATAAACACAAATGCATTCGTTAAATATATTTTGTCACGAATTTGTAGTTGCTGTTTCCTGTGTAGCTTGCATTATTGGGCTGGCGTTACTGTGGGACGGTAAGCAGCAAAAAAATGATGTGGAAGAAACAGAGCAGATTTTATTTAGGATGAGCTTTACTTACTGGCTAGTTTACTGTGTAGCCTTTGGTATAGAAAAACTAGTTTTACCCGACTGGGAATCTTTGCTCATGACTTTGAGAATAACTACGGCTCTGTCATATTTCTTAACTTTTTCTTGCATCGTCAGTCTGCCACTACACAAATTTGCAGTACACCGTGTTGAGGAATAGTCATAAGGTGTAGGGCATGGGGAATTGGGAATTGGGCATGATTAAGATTTCATAGCGATCGCTAATGCCGTTTCCAATTCTAACTGGGTCAAAGGGGTTAAAATAAACACCTCTTGTACTGTTTTCCCCTGCCGTGCAATTACTTTATAGCCGCCACGAATCGGTACTGAGACACGCAGTTGCATTTTCGGGCAATGACCTCTTGCCCGCCCAATTACTCCCGGCGTTACGGTTTGGATATGATCTTGCTGACAAAGACGTTCTAAAATTGGAATAAGGCCAGAAAGGTGTGTCGAGTGATTCCAAACCAGTCTGGCAGCTTTTTGTGAAGCTGCTCCGAGAGAGTCTGCGGTGGGTTTGCCCATAATAATTAAGCTGCTTCTAGAGGTGCCATTGTCAAACCTGCTCGGCGCAGCTGCTGATGATAAAGTTCCGCAGGTTCTTGGGGACCGACCCAGACGATCGCTTGACCTTCATAGTGTACCTGATTAGTCAGATCCCACGCGCGATCGCCACTCATCCCTGGAATATATTTCATCAAACATTCAGCCACATGTTGGAATGTATTAAAATCATCGTTTAATACAATCACTTTATAATTTGGATAAGTCTTACGGGTAACTTGATCAGACTGTTTAGGAGCTACAGTTGGTGCTGTGGCCATCCCGTAAACCTCTGCTGAAAGTGTCGTAACCATAGAACAATTGGTCAAGAGGATTTGACAAAACTACACTATAAGTAACTAGTTTAGTTCATTGTTTAGTTGTCCGTTGTCATTTGTCCTTTGTCATTTGTTAAGGACAAATGACCAATGACTATTTACCGCCAATTATCCCAGTTTTCGTTAAAAATGGATGTGTCGGGGAAGGCGGTGGGGTTGCCATTTTGTTGCAAGAGCCGTTTGAGTGCTTCTAGTTGTGGCTCTTGTTTGGGTAAATCATCGACTAGTTGGTAAGGTGCGATCGCATTTTTGATAGCAAAACTAGCAACAGTTCCCGCAGCCGCGCCAGCCGACCATTCAAAGGAATGGACTCGATAGGCAGCAGCAGCAATATGGCTAGTACCAATGCTTTTGCCTCCTACCAGCAAATTGTCAATTTTCTGGGGAATCATTGCCCTTAGAGCAATTTGGAAGGGATAAGCAAGACCAGCACCACGCCTTTCACCTGGACGTTCTATATTACCAGGGGCTTCTGGGGGACTATTCACCATACAAGGATGGAAATCTATTGCGTAGTGACCAATACCCACAGAATCAGGAAAGATGGTAGAACGAGTCCGTCGCATTGCTTTGTCTGGTGAAATCTGACCGCTAATTACAGATGTGGCTTCCAATCCTGCTAGCGCGGCTTTTAACTGCCGATACATATCTGCTGGCAGAGTCTTAGAGTAATACTCATCATTGTAATCTCGGCGAGAAATATCAATTTCCCAAATAGTAAAACCTCCAGGTTGTCCCCAACTGGGGCGTCCAATAATGCGGCGTCCTTCTCGCATATAAGGGTATTTTGATAAGCCATGTACTGTCCCCATTGGCGAATCTAACCCGGAAACAAAACGGTTATTAGGTTGCTGCTGCTTTACACCTTCCCCTAATTGAGAATCTGTAGTTCCAGCTACCAACCAATGATAAAAAGAGATGGCATTTTCCTCACCTTTGCGGAGGGTTTCTGTTCGCAGTCCTCCCATCCAACCTCCTGGTTTTAACTGCCCAGTCCCTTGTAACTGTTGGCGACTGTAAACTAAGTTATCCTTGGCTGTTCCGGGACGGTAGTCGTTACCCCAAGTCCAGTTTTGCATAGAGATATCCCTTGGTGTAGCAGCAGTAAAACTTACACCGCCAAATTTTGTGGGTTCCCCTTTGTTTGGACTCCAAATGCGACGATAAGTAAAAACTAAGTCAAAGTTAGCCAGTCGTTTTAATTCATAGCTGAAATATGGTGCATATTGTGAATAAAATGGGGGCATCGTCTGCGGTTGGGGTTCCTTAGTTGCCTCCATTGCAAAGGTATAGGTAAAGCCTTGAGGGCAATAAGGATCGTTGTTGGCGCTGGAAGCCGAAGGTTCCAGGTAGGAAAGAGCATCAATGCCTAATCGGTAGGGAACATCAGCTAATGCAATAATTTCTCCAGTTTCGCTAGCATCTACGACATACCACTTAGGAGTATCCCCTTTATCTGCCTTAGGGAGGAAACGGAGAATAGTTTTAGTAAATCGAGATGAGTTTTCGTAGCGATAGGCATCTTCAATAACTTGAGATAAAGTAAAAGTATTGAGGGGTGGTGCGCCTTTTGGTGGTTGATGTTGAATAGCGATCGCACCATTGATTATTTTGCCATCAGCAGCGATTTCCAAATCCTTAATTACCGTATTAGGAAACCATTGCAACTTCCCTTTGCCTTGCTTCTCGGCATCTTTGAGCATCTGAACCAAAATGTTGTGAGCATCGCGGGGAAGAAAGCAAGAGTCACTTACCCAACAGTCACCGGGGTTAAGTTCACCGTATTTGCGCCCAATCCGGTTTCGCAATTCTAGGTAGCCGCGAGAATAGAATTTTAGGGCACGCTGAGTTGGCCGTTCGTCTAACGCAGATGTCCCTTGAGAAGAAATTTGTCCTCCCAGCCAGTCAGTAATTTCCGTAAGGCAAACCGTTCGTCCGGCTAGTAACCCCTCGTAAGCTGTGGCGGCACCAGATAGTCCACCACCTACAACTAAAATCTCGCAATTGACAGTTTTATCTGGGGTTCTTGGTGGTGCGGCGTTCGCGGAATCAAATGCAAGTAAGGTAGATATTAAATTGAGACTGATCAGCGATGTTAAGGTATAAGCTACTTTGTGTCTATGCTTCATGGTTAAAAAACCGCTCCAAATCCTGTGTCACCTTGTAGAAGGTAGCATCCAGGAAATGATCATCACAAGTTTATCAGAGTAAATATATTTAAATACAAGTTTTATACCTAAAATACTCAGTATGTCAGCTAAATTTACCTGAAGTTATTAAAGCTGAGTTCTGAGTACTTTTTTCCTCATCAAGAAAGAACAAAGAGACATATAATTTTCACCAATGATTTAGGACTGCTATATTCCCTTTAACTGAACTGTTTTCAGATAATTGCGATCACATCGTGCCCGTGAGAAAATTTGTCCCAGTTCAATCCCCGCCTGTGCGTAAGGAATCCAATTGTTAGAATTGGGAAATAAATAATACATCAACTGCACCAGATGCCCTCAGACGAACAGCAATGATAAAATCTTGATCCAGCGATCGCGAATGCTCTAGCATTTCTAGTCAAAGCAGTATATCGTGATCTCTCTCAAAATGATGGCGAATTGAAGCAAGATCCCTAAAGATATGTCATTAATTCAAAGTCTATCGGCGGAATTTAGGCAACGCTGTGAAGTGATGGTGAAGTTTCGCAGCAATGTAACTGATGTGCCTATCAAATGCTAATATTTTACAATAGCTACTCTGCAAAAATACAGAATTCATTAATCAATAAGTAATAATCTTTAGCTGAAACTGTGGTGATTTCGTTTATTTTTCTTAAATTAAAAACTGCTCTTGCTGAAAGTAGACAAGAGCAGTTTTTAATTCAAAGCCCAAAATAATAATTTAGGCATCTTCAAGTTCAAATTGAGCTACCGTAACAGCGTTAAAAGCGAAAGCCAAAACTAATGGCATCGGTGACTGAAACCAAAAGGTAAAAAGAACAGCTAGGATTGTGCCAATTACTGCGGACATCGACCACAACCGTTCTTCAAAAGTCAATCCTTTCTCGGCTTTAATCACTCTGAGAACGTGAACTGGAATTGGTTCCGGCATTACCCCACCCGGAGGGAAAGCCCAGAAGTTGTTACGTCGCTCGACAAATAAATCTGTCCAGCCATTTTCTTGGCACCATGCCTCAATCCATTGAAGTGAGTAATGATTCATCATCGGGTTTCGGAGTTCGGTTTGTAGAAGTTGCGTACTTGGTGAATGTAAACTCTTAGAGATTCCTGAAAAACTAGCTAATCGCTACAAAATTAACGCTAATTATCCAACTTTTAAGCTTTGTCAAGCAGTTGAGACGCATATAATTACGCCCAAACCTTGCTTTCATTAATTAAAAGACTAACAGTTCATAAGGACTGTTTACTTGAAAAGACAATAAACTTTACTTGAAAGATTGAAAGTAAAGAATTGTAAATCAGGTAATGAGTATTACTGCTTAATAAAACTCTTAAAATCCGAAAATTTAAATTTCAAAATGAATACAAATTAACAAGCGTAGGCATTGCTTTATCCGGCTAAACTATTCCTTTAAAATTAGAAATTTGACTTCATCAAGAGAGATAAATCCTATTGTATACTATGTTGATTTGAGATTACTTAGTATTATAATCAAGTTAGTTCACTCATTCGCATCAGCATTTGGTAATAAGTTTATTGATAGATTTAAGCGTGATCGCTCCACTATCACCTTTCTCTATCCAAAGTTGCAGGCATAATTTTGCTCAAGGTGAGAAGCTTTTGTCCTTTTGCGTTACAAAATATTAAGCAAGGGAAATACACATCCCCTCAGTCCAGTAGCAAGGCTGCGAGTCTCAATTAGAATCAGCCAATCTTGCTAATATTCAAATGCGGTAATTAAATGCAGCGATTAGACACCAAATTGACTCTCGATATGTTTTGGCGGCAAGGGTTGGCATTCCTTCTTGGAATGATTATATGGTGCGTTGCTGATCCCGCACTGGCTGTAGACTGGACTCATCCGCTGTCATTTAGCAATGCTGAGTTGTCAAGACGTGATTTTTCTGGTGACAGTTTGCAAGCTGCGGAGTTTTCTAACGCCAATATGGAACTAGCTAACTTTACAAACGCTGACTTGCGGGGAGCAGTTATGAGTGCTTCAGTGATGACACAAGCAAATCTCCACGGAGCAGATTTAACTAATGCAATGGTTGATCAGGTAAACTTGACTAAGGCAGATTTGAGCGATGCAGTTTTCAAAGAAGCTCTTTTGCTCCGCGCCATCTTTAATGATGTGAATATAGATGGTGCAGATTTTACAGATGCAATTTTGGATAGAGCGCAAATCAAAGAACTGTGCGGTAAAGCCAGTGGTGTGAATTCCAAAACAGGCGTGCAAACTCGTGATTCTCTAGGATGTCAATGAAACGTGTTGGTGTAATTGGTGGTGGACAACTTGCCTGGATGATGGCGGATGCAGCACAAAAGCTAGGGGTAGAATTGGTAGTACAAACTCCTAGTAAACACGATCCGGCCGTGTCAATCGCTCAGGAAACTGTTTTTGCGCCAGTTGATGATGCAACTGCTACGGAAATATTAGCTCAAAAATGCGATGTTATCACTTTTGAAAACGAATTTGTTAACTTAGATGCTTTATCTGTTTTAGCACAGAAAGGGGTTTATTTCCGTCCCAGATTAGAAGCTTTAGCTCCTCTTTTAGATAAATATCATCAGCGTTGCTATTTACGTGACTTGGGCTTACCAGTTCCTCAATTTTTCGCCCTTGATGAGGTGGAAAATCTCAAATCAAAAATAGAATATCTAGGTTTTCCGGTAGTCCTTAAATCTCGCCGCCACGGTTATGATGGTCAAGGTACTTTCATAATTCAGGATTTTGCTACTTTAGAGCAAAAATTAAGTTATGAAACCACAACAAATTTAAATCAATCACTATTCTTGTTGGAAGAATTTGTCCCTTTTGAAAGAGAACTAGCAATAATTGCAGCTCGTTCTGTGGGGGGAGAAGTTATAACTTACCCTGTGGTAGAGACTCAACAAGAACAACAAGTGTGTCGGCGGGTGATTGCGCCTGCTGAGATTACGCCCAATCAAGTAGCAGAAATCCAAGCGATCGCACATACTCTATTAAATAGCCTAGAAGTAGTAGGAATTTTTGGAATTGAGCTATTTCTCAGTGCTGATGGCAAAATTCTAGTAAATGAAATTGCGCCCCGTACTCACAATTCTGGACATTTTTCTCTTGACGCGTGTGAAACTTCTCAATTTGAGCAACACCTAAGAGCCGTTTGTGGTTTACCTTTAGGAAATCCGGCTTTGCAGTGCGCTGGTGCTGTAATGGTCAACTTGCTGGGGTATGAAAATTCTCATAGCGATTACCAAAGCCAGCGTCAACAAATAGCAGAAATCCCCCAAGCGCACGTTCACTGGTATGGAAAGACAGAATCACGTCCTGGGCGGAAGTTAGGACATGTCACTGTTTTATTGGATAATCAAACTAGAGAGTCGAGAAGTACGTACGCTAATAGCGTCGGCGCAGCCATCGCTCACGACATAGAATCTATCTGGTATCCAAGGTAAAGAATCAGAAAGTTTTGATGTTGAACACACAACATCTTTTGAAAAGCTATAATGGGTGAGTTGCACTACGACGTTGGTGACTGCCATCAAGTTTTTTGATCTATGCCTTTAATGACAAGGGAGTCAACTGTTCTCGTGGCAGTATACCGGGCATGTACCCGGAAACTTTAAACGAGGAATTTAGGTTCCCACCTGGATAAACCCAGGTCATAAACTTAGGTAAAACGGCGTCGCGGTGAACTTAAAATTTTTAGCTCCCAAAGTCAGTTAGGATTTGGGAGCTTTAATTATTTAGATGAGTATTAGGGACTTCCAAGAAATAAATTATCCAAATAAACTAACCACAGAGACACAGAGAAGCCAGTGCGTTGGGCGGGTTCCCCGATTTGTACCCCTACGGGGAAGCAAGCTACGCTCTTAGCGTTCCCGCAGGGTAGCAACTGGCGCAACACAGACAGTGGAGGAATAGAAAGAGTTTTTGCGTCAGTTTTGGGATATTTCTTTATATTGGAAGCTCCCAAACAGTCTCTACCAGTATTTCTTTGTCGTTGGTGAATTAGATGAATTCTTGCCCAAAGGCAATAAAACACATTAGCAACTAAGCGATTACGCTCATCATAACCCCATTTGGAAACTGCGGCTTTGTAGCACCTTTGTGCTGGAGATTGCAGCAGTGGTAGTTTTATGTACTCATCGCGCCATGCCACAGGTTTGCCCTGCAAAGCTCAAATTAAAATGGTATCCTCCGTTAGCTGCTCAGAAAATCGCACTATCCCTTGACAAGTTGTAGTATATATACTACAAATATATTATTAATACAAAACCTTTTTGAAAAAGCAAAATCAAAAGCTGTCATCATAAAAAACTCTTCTATCAATTTGTGCGGAATGCCAATGATTTAAATTATCTGCGTCTATAAACTTAAAAAATTAGGTATATGGAGGTAGGTTTGATAATGTTTGCTAACTAATTTGTAATGTTCAAGCAATCAATAAAACTATATTTAAATAACGTCACGGATGAACGAAGATCATTTGAGTATAAGAAAGAAATTTTATATATCATCGCTTATCCTTGAGCAGTATTCATAAATTATTTCCTTACCCTAAACCTTTGTACAAATAAATGCTGCTGACAATCACAACGACACATTCCCCAGCAACGGAGCTAGGCTACCTGTTGCATAAACACCCAGACCGTTGTCAGTCCTTTGCCCTAAGTTTTGGAAAGGCACACATCTTCTACCCAGAAGCTAGTAGAGAGAAATGTACGGTGGCGTTGTTGTTGGATGTTGATCCTGTGAAGTTGGTGCGGGGAGGCGGTACAAGGCTAAAACAATATGTAAGCGATCGCCCTTATGTTGCTTCTTCATTTTTAAGTGTAGCGATCGCTCAGGTGCTTAGTACGGCTTTAGGGGGTCGCTGCAAAGACTTACCAAAATTAGCGCAAACCCCCATTCCTTTGGTAGCAAAACTATCAGCCTTACCTTGTCGCGGTGGTGAAGAGTTTCTGCGGCAATTGTTTGAACCGTTGGGCTATAGTGTCAGTGCCGAAGGTCATATTTTAGATGAGAAATTCCCTGATTGGGGGCAGAGTCAATACTTTAGCGTCGAACTTCAGCACACCTTGCCGCTTAGTCATTTGTTAAGTCATCTTTACGTCCTAATTCCGGTGTTGGATGACAATAAGCATTACTGGGTAGGCGATGAAGAAATCGAAAAATTACTACGTCATGGCGAAGGCTGGTTAACTACCCATCCAGCGCGAGAGCAAATTACAAGGCGTTACCTGAAACGACAGCAACGCTTAACTCGTCTAGCGTTAGCTCAACTAATAGAGTCAGACGATCCCGATCTAGATAGTGCTGAAGAAAGCCATGCTGAAGAAGAGGCGGCGGTAGAAAAGCCGATGAGCCTAAATCAGCAACGCATGGATGCTGTGATTGCTGCTCTAAAACAAAGCAATGCAAAGCGGGTGATTGATTTAGGTTGCGGTCAAGGCAATCTGCTGAAAATACTCCTTAAAGACGGGTTTTTTGAACAGATTACAGGTGTCGATGTTTCCTATAGGGCGCTAGAAGTTGCCCAAGAACGATTAGACCGTCTGCGCCTGACGCGTAACCAGTGGGAACGCGTACAACTGATCCAAGGCGCACTCACTTACCAGGATAAACGCTTTAGTGGCTATGATGCGGCTACGGTAATTGAGGTGATTGAGCATCTTGATTTGCCTCGATTGGGAGCATTTGAGCGAGTTTTGTTCGAGTTTGCCCAACCTAAAACGGTGCTGGTGACAACGCCAAATATTGAATACAATATCAAATTTGAAAACCTCCCGGCTGGAAAACTGCGACATAAAGACCACCGCTTTGAATGGACGCGATCGCAGTTTCAAAATTGGGCAAACCAAGTAGCAGAAAGTTTTGGTTACACTGTGGAATTTCAACCTATCGGGACGGAAGATCCAGAAGTCGGTTCACCCACACAAATGGGGGTATTTAAAAGGTAAGCTTACCTCGACCTAAAGGTACGAGGCTTTAGCCTCAGATTTGAATCATCGGAAACAGAGACAATTGCCCCTCTAGTTAATTCCTAGAAAGAGCTATAAATAATTGCCAGGAGCAAACTAAATGAAACTAACTATTCCTGAACTATCCCTAATTGTTCTCATTGGTGCTTCTGGTTCCGGTAAATCCACTTTTGCTCGTCAGCACTTTCAGCCTTTTGAGGTGCTGTCTTCCGACTTTTGCCGGGGGTTGGTGTCGAATCAAGAAAATAACCAGTCTGCTACCAAAGATGCTTTTGAGGTGTTGCGCTTCATTGCTGACAAACGGCTGGCAGCAGGTAAACTAACAGTAATTGATGCTACCAACGTGCAGATGGAAGACCGCAAGCCCTTACTGCAAATGGCGCGGCAGTATCATTCTTTTGCGATCGCTATAGTTCTCGACCTACCAGAGGAATTATGCCACGAACGTAACCAACTCCGTAGCGATCGCCAGTTTGGTTCTCATGTAGTGCGTCGCCATACCCAAATGTTACGACGTTCTCTGCGGGGTTTAGAAAAGGAAGGCTTTCGCTATGTCTACATTCTCAACTCTTTAGAAGAAATTGCATCCGTTGAAATTGAGCGCCAGCCTTTGTGGAACAACCTCAAACACGAACATGGCCCCTTTGACATTATTGGAGATATTCATGGCTGTTGTGATGAACTCGAAATATTACTTCAACAGCTAGGCTATCAAAAAGGTGAAGGAGCAAAGGAGCAAAAAAGCAGAGAAGAAGAATTGTCTACTTTTTCACTCTGGAATGCCCCTACTTACTACCACCCAGAGGGACGCAAAGCCTTATTCTTAGGTGATTTGGTAGACCGGGGGACGCGGATATTAGATACAGTTAAACTAGTGCGAAACATGGTTGAAGCAGGTACGGCTTTCTGCGTTCCTGGTAATCATGAAAATAAACTATTGCGGAAATTACGCGGTAAAAATGTCCGGGTTAATCATGGGTTAGAGCAAACCCTGGCTGAGATTGAGGCTTTACCTAGTGAGGTGCGCGAACCTTTCACCAAAGAACTGCAAAAGTTTTTAGATTCCTTAATAAGTCACTACCTTTTAGATGATGGGCGGTTAGTAGTGGCTCACGCGGGGATGAAACAGGAAATGCAGGGGCGGGGGTCTGGTGCTGTGCGCGAGTTTGCTCTTTATGGCGAAAGCACTGGTGAGATTGATGAATTTGGCTTACCCGTCCGCTACAACTGGGCAGGAGAGTATTGCGGTGAAGCAATGGTGGTTTACGGACATACCCCTGTACCAGAAGCAGAATGGCTGAATAATACTATTGATATAGATACAGGCTGCGTCTTTGGCGGCAAACTCACTGCCCTCCGCTATCCAGAAAAAGAACTGGTGAGCGTTCCTGCTGCTTGCGTATACTGTGAACCTGTAAAACCTTTGGTACAGAACACAGCAACACGCACATCTCAACAATAATTGGATGATGTATTGTACATTGAGGATGTTGTGGGTAAGCGGATTATTAACACCCGACTTCAGTCCAAAATTACCATTCGGGAAGAAAATGTGATCGCGGCTTTAGAAGTGATGAGCCGTTTTGCTACCAATCCTAAATGGCTGATTTATTTACCCCCCACTATGTCCCCAGTAGAAACATCTCTATTGCCAGGATTTTTGGAACATCCAGCCCAAGCCTTTAGTTACTACCAAAACCAGGGAATTACACAAGTAGTCTGCGAGGAAAAACACATGGGTTCGCGGGCGGTTGTGATTATTTGCCGAGATTCGGCAGCTGCCGAAAAACGATTTGGTGTAGTAAATGAGGGAATCGGCATCTGCTATACGCGCACGGGGCGGAGGTTTTTTGATGATTCAGCATTAGAGACAGAATTTTTGGCGCGGGTAAATCTTGCCCTCTCCCAGAGCGGTTTTTGGTCAGAATTTCAAACCGACTGGGTGTGCCTAGACTGTGAATTAATGCCGTGGTCAGCCAAAGCACAGGGGCTGTTACGAGAACAGTATGCACCCGTTGGAGTGGCATCACGCCTCGCCCTCAATGATGCTGTTACCTGTTTACAACAAGCAAGCGATCGCGGTGTAGATATTAGCACCCAACTCAGTCATTATCAACAGCCTGCAGATATGGCAGATCACTATGTCACCGCCTACCGCCAATACTGCTGGTCTGTCACTGATATTTCTGGATTAAAGTTAGCTCCTTTCCACATCCTAGCAACAGAAGGAGCCGTCCACATCGATAAAGACCATCGCTGGCACATAGAGCAAATTGCCAAAATCTGCCAAAAAGACCCTGCCCTGCTCCTAGCTACTGCCTACAAAGTAATAGATTTGGCTGACCCCAGCAGTCAGGCAGAGGGGATTTATTGGTGGGAAAAATCTACCAAAGTAGGGGGTGAAGGTATAGTTGTCAAACCTATGGACTTTATCGTTCGAGGTAGTCGCGGCATTATCCAGCCCGCAGTCAAATGTCGCGGACAAGAATATCTGCGGATTATTTATGGGCCTGAATATTCAACCCCAGAGAATCTGCAACGTCTGCGCCAACGTGGATTATCTCACAAGCGTTCTTTGGCTATGCGCGAGTTTACTTTGGGTATTGAGGCATTGGAGCGATTTGTCGCCCATACCCCTCTGCGCCGCGTGCATGAATGTGTTTTCGGTATTCTGGCATTGGAAAGCGAACCCGTCGATCCACGACTTTAAATTTTAAAGCTTTAGGGACTTCCGAGTATGTCACTTAGGGAATATGCTTGACAATATCAGCATATTCCCCACTTTATAACACTAAAGCTCAGGTTAAGCTCTAACCTTTTTGCCTGATGTTAACTTTTTCTTCATGAGCCAGCCAATGGTGCAAGCAATGAAGCTACCGCCTAAAGTTGTAGGCTCAGGGATTTGCCTATAGGTAACTTTACCTGAGCCAATTTGCATATCATCGGCAGAAGTAACTGCAAAATCATATCCATCAATTTTGTATGTGATGGAACTTGAAGGATTAGCTTTATCGAGGAAAACATATTGTAATCCAACAGACTCTGTACCTGTTAAGAATGTGGTTGGAAATACAACAGGATATCCAGGATATTCAGTATCATCCTTTTCAGTGTAAATATTAGAGTTGTTGTCAAATTGAAAATTTAGCGACTCAACTAGTGCTACCGGAATATTATCGTTGCTGAAAGCTGAATCATCAAAGCTAAAAAATCCTTCTCCCTTAGTTATCAGACTATCGACAGTGAAACCGTAATTAATAATTGCAGCAGATGCAGAATTAGCCCCTACAGCAGCAAACATTAAGGCACAACTAGTAGCAAGCGTTAATTGCGAAACTAATTTCATCTAAACTTTCCCCAAGATAAATTTCTGCAAGCAATGTTCACGTAAACTATATAAGTAGGCTTGATATAATTGCTAAATATTTATGCTTTCCCTAGCCTTCTTTTAAAGGAGGCTAGGGAGAATCAAGCCTAAGCTGATTAGTTTGCTTGAGCAGAGAGGTTATCTGTACTCAAACTCGAATTTCCGAGTAGTTGGGCGCGATTTTGGCGAAGATCGGCATGGCTGCGCTCTGTTGGATAAGGCACTTTGTCGCCTTGAATGCCAGCCCAAAGTACGCGGTTGAATTTCTCAGGATCTAACTTATCTTCAACTTCAAAATAGAAGTCTTTGGTTGCTTGCGCCCACCACTGTTTGTTATGCAAAGATGGAATAGCTGTTGTCTTTTCTACATTCTTGGCTTGGCAAGCTGGTACTAGTTTGGGGTCTACAGGCTCACCACACAAATTACCTGGAACGACAGCTTTATAGGGAGTAAAGTTTGGTTCTCTAGTGAATGCATCTGACATTGGTTTGGCATTGGCGTCAGTGATTCCTAAATAACCAATGTTCAGTAAATCTTCCATTGTCCGCACCAGGCTGACAGTGTTGTAGTTAGTGCTGACTAGGGCCTTTCGCTTAGTGTAAGGCGAGATGATATAGACTACTGAGCGATGACTGTCAACATGGTCAGGGCCGTCTTGGGAATCATCTTCTACAATAACGATCGCAGTGTCTTTCCACAGAGGAGACTTGGAGATTTTTTCCACTAGCAAGCCAACAGCATAATCATTATCAGCCATTTGCAGTGGGACAGTATTCAAACCAGCCACGGCGTTACCGAAATCACCAAAGTGGTCGTGAGGTAAACGTACTAGTGACAAGTTGGGCAATTCATTCCTTGCCAGATAGCTATCAATGTCCCGCGCCCATTCATTGTATAGATAGATGTCAGCATTCTTCTGGTCGTATCCCCGGAAATAGTTGTCAGTTTTATCCAACAATACAGGTTTAGCGGCTACAGCTTGGGGAATATTATCAGCAGCAGGATTTGGAGAGATGGGGATGTAAAGCGGATTGGTCGGATCTGGTTGTGTGGGATCTGCTTGGGTAGTACTGTAGCTGCCATCAAGGACGAAGAAACCGTAATTGCGTACAGTCTTACCAGCACGCAATGCTGCATCCCAAAGATAGCCGCCGATAGCGTTTGAATTCAGTTCACCATCGCCTGCGGGGGCATTTACATCTCGAGTTCCAGGCAAAATAGAAGATTTACCAGAGGGATCTAACACTCCCGTTACTCGTGTATTGAATTGGGAGGGATTAGAAGAAGTTTGCGGTAGGGCAAGGTTGATTCTACGGTTAGTACCTTCGTAGTCGTAGGTCAAACCGTTAAACTCAGCGTTGCCATAAAGTACTGATTGAGTTTTTTCAGTGTAATCAGTTGTTCTTGCATAAGTAGACCAGTTCCAGCCCACACCGCTTGACTCACCAGAATCATAGAAGTTATCAAAAGTCACAAAGTCAAGGGCTAACTTGTGATGGTTGGGTGAAATTGGTTGTGGGAATAAAGTTAATGCTGGGTCGCCGTTGCCAACAGGCAAATCGCCGAGTACCTGGTCGTAGGTACGATTTTCTTTAACTACGTAGATAACGTGCTTAATTTTATCCTGTAAAAATCTCATCGTCCGGTCAGGACGGCGATTGTAGAAACCGTTGTTTCTGTCTACCTGTTCGGAAAGCGTAGCTAAAGTACCACCTTTGGGAATTGGGATAACTGATATTCCAGCTTTTTCTAAAGCCCAGGTATACTCATTTCTAAAAGTAGTATTGCGTGCTAGTCCGGCTGGTGTTGTTTCGCCATTTGAAGGGTTGGGGCCAGAATTGCTCTTGGCGTTGACAACGTATAGGTTTTGACCATCTTTACTAACGCTGACAGAATTGGGATACCAGCCAGTGGGGATACGTCCAATTACCCGACCAGATTGCAAGTCCACAACAGCAACAGCATTCTCACCGCCGAGAGTCACGTAAAGCTGACGTTCATCTGAACTCAGCGCCACAGAGTTAGGATTTGCTCCTTTGTACCGATCGCTAGGTCGAGACAGATTGATAGTTTGGACAACGTTATTGGTATTTGTGTCAATGACTGAAACCGAATCACTATTACCGTTAGCTACATATAGTCGCTTTTGGTCTGTCGATAGTTGCACCTTGTTGGGTTGGCTACCTACAGGGATACGGGTAATACTTCCGGCAGTAATATTGACAGCAACCACCTCGTTATCGCGCTGGCTGGTAACGAAGACTTTCGCTGCCGCACCGTTTTCTGCACTTTGGATGGCTACATCAAAAGGAAATTCTCCTGTTGCTATGCGATCGCCTGGTCTAAAGAACTTAATTTCTCTGAGTACTTTACGGTTAGTAGTATCAACAATTGATATTGAGTCGTTCTCAAAATTGGCAGCCACTAAAGTTTTGCCATCTTTGCTGACATCAAGACCTGCTACAACTGCTCCTGTTGCCACAGTTTCAGCTGGTGTGTTCTTCAACAAACCACCATCGTAGTCTGGGAAAGGCGCAGTTGAGTTGGAATTGTGATTTAGTAAAATAAAAGGAGCATCTGGCAAGTATTGGCTGCCATTGGAGGCATAAGCATAAACGCGATCGTCAATGCCACCTGATACATAAAAGCGTGTGCCGTCTTTTGCCCAAGCTAGTCCGTTATATGTATTGGGAATGTTAATCTGTTGCTGCTTAACTAACTTACCGTTGCTGACATCAAAGACAAAAACCCATTCAGCTTTTGGAGTTCTTGTAGCACTTGGTTTGCCAGTTAATGGGTCTAAGACCGGATAAGTGAAATCAGCACCAGTATTTTCATCCCTGAAGTCCTTGTTATAGCCACTGGTAAGCACCAGTAGAGTTTTACCATCGGGGCTGAGAGCTGTGGTTACAGCTTCGGCAGCATCAGCATTAGTGTCTGTACGCAAACCAGTCCTCAAACGTGCAAATGTCGAACCTGGTGCTGCCGCAGGTGTAATTATCTGACCTGTGGGTAATAATGCTCCACCTTCAGGTATGTTACCAACCGGGCTAGTAGGAAGCACGGCGTTAACTAACTGGATACCACTTACTACTATTGCCACCGCTACCAGCAGGCTGAGTACGAGATATCGCTTACGCTTGAAATTTTGCATTTTTTGTGCTTGAACATCAAACTTGTTCTTTACACAGCAAATACTGCTCTTTTTTAGTTAAGAAAAAGGTAAGGTGAGGGAAAGATTCAGATAGAAAGTTGTTTTACTAGTGGCTCAAAATCGCTACTCAACAGCCCGACAGTAGGAGTATTCTCTGTAAGTATAATAAGGATCCGTAGACGCATCCTCCTACGGAGAAGCAAGCACGCAAAGCGTCTTTCTGTGACACGCTGTTCGCGTTCGTAGAGAAGCGGCTAGTTAATCTTGATAAGTGACAGATGAAAAAATGCAGCATAACATCTATGACTACATAGCAAAAACAGCCCTTGCTCAATATGGTATGGCTCAAGAACAGCGTTGTTTTTTAAGTCATAGTGGAAGCGTAACCTTCTGTATAAAAACACAAGCAAAAAAATTTCTTCTTCGTATTCATAGAGCAATATATACCCTTCAAGACGATGTATGGCAAAGACCAGAGGTGATTGAGTCAGAAATTCTGTGGCTTGCTGCCTTATGTAATGAAACAGAGGTTGTTGTGCAAGAGCCAGTAAAAAATCTACAGGATAGATGGCTCACTCAAGTTTTGGCAGATGAAACTGGAGAAGTGTTTTATTGCTCATTGCTGCATTGGATTGATGGCAACAACCTGAACGGACAACCAACTCCACAACAGGCTTACCATCTCGGTTTGTTGCTAGCTCGATTGCACCAGCATAGTAGTCAGTGGCAACTGCCACAGAACTTTGTTCGCCCAGCTTATGATCAGAATCGGCTGCAAGCAGCACTTTCGGCGCTTTATCCAGCAGTATTACAAGAATTTATTTCAGCAGAAGATTACAAGTTCCTCGAAGTAGCGGCTTGCCAAATTCAAGGGATGATAAAAACACTCCCTCAGAAACAAAATGTCTGGGGGCTGATTCACGCTGACCTTCATGAAGGCAACTATCTATTGCACAACCAGGAATTCCGGCCAATCGATTTCGCTCGCTGTGGCTTTGGATACTATCTTTACGATATTGCAAGTTCGCTTCAATATTTACTTCCCACTGTCAGACCTGCCTTTTTTGAAGGCTATCAAGCTATCCGTAAGCTACCTGAACATTACTTACAGATTACAGAAGGTTTCTTTATCATGGCGGTGATTGAAGTACTTTCTTTTCATGTAAATAATCCACAAGAGCATAAGTGGATTTCAGAAACCGTGCCGTATGTCGTTAAAGAACACGTTCATCTGTATCTTGAAGGCGAGTCATTTTTGTTTGGTAAATACTAAGGCGATTTTTTCTTCTTACATACGCTCAATCCCATAAATAATTTCATGATTATCACTTAATAGGCATTGGTTAAAATTTATGTTAGGCGATCGCCTACTTGCCCCAGCAGAAAAAAGCACAGGGTTGCGATGCCTGCGGCGGGCGTAGCCATCGTGATCGGTTCATTCAACAAGAATCTCTCAACGGCTTACTGCTGAATTGTTGGCTAAATTTATGTCTATTCAATATTAGACATACACAGCGAATTATCCAATTTCTTATCGCACGGAGTCGAACATGAACCACACACTCAAGAATAAACGCGCACTCATTACCGGAGGCAGTCGCGGCATTGGGGCCGCCATCGTTATGCGTTTAGCCAATGAAGGCGCTGATGTCGCCTTCACCTATACCAGTTCGCCCGATCGGGCTAACGAGATCGTGCAGGCGGCGCAGGCACTAGGTGTCCAAGCTCTTGCCATCCAAGCTGACAGCGCGGAAGCCAGTGCAGTAGTCGGCGCTGTTGAGCGCACAGTGTCCGAATTAGGCGGCATTGATATCCTTGTCAATAATGCAGGAGTGTTCACTCTCGCCCCTATCGATGATTTCACCCTCGCGGACTTTGATCGAACCTTCGCCATTAACGTGCGTGCCGTGTTTGTTGCGACGCAGGCCGCAGTCAAGCACATGAAAGAGGGCGGACGCATCATTAACATAGGCAGCACCAACGCCGAACGTATGCCATTTGCTGGCGGCGGTGTTTATGCCATGAGTAAATCTGCTCTGCAAGGCCTTATACGAGGATTGGCGCATGACCTCGGCCCACGCGGGATTACGATCAACAATGTGCAACCCGGACCAATCGATACGGATATGAATCGCTCAGAGAGTGAGTTTGCACAGATACTCAAAAAGCATTTTCTGGCGTTGCCCCGCTACGGTACTGTCGAAGAGGTTGCGGGAATGGTAGCTTATCTGGCTGGTTCTGAGGCCGGTTACATCACCGGCGCAAACCTGATGATTGACGGAGGGTTCAGCGCATAACTGCCGTAGGCTTTGCTGGCAGATTCCAGCAAATCAAGTAATTTTGTTTAAGACAGGCTGCTACGAACTCCGCAAAGCCTCCGCTTCCGGTCTTGTTGATAGGCGGTATCAAGCTAACTAACAATCTCTTCTGGCTTCTGTAATCCAACCCGCCAGCGCAGGAATGCAGCAGTAATAGCCATGAAAGAACCCCAAACTAGCGGTAACCAAACGATCGCCCAATCGCCACCTGGCAATTCTACATTCAGCCCTTCACTCAGCCAGTAAGTACCAAATCCCATCAGTAGCATAGCTGCTACAAATTTCATCGGCTTGACAGGCACTTGCTTGAGTGGAGTTCTGAACAGAAATGCAAATACAACTAAGCCAATTGCAGCAGCTAAAGCGCCACTGATGGCATCTATCCATTTGCCTCCGGCAGCGCCTAACGTGACTACTGCGATCGCAACCTCTACACTATCTAAAAGCGCACCTTTAAATGTGGTGACTACAGCAAACCAGTTCCAGCCAGATTGATTGTCTTCTTTTGCTAGTTCTGCTTCTAGCCTGTCTTCTTTGCCACCTCCACGCTTGGGAATGCCGCCGTAGTACTTAATAATTGAGCGTGTCCATTTTTGCCCAAACAATAGTAGTAAACTGCCTGCAACAATTCTCAGAATGTCTACAGGGATAAGCGTCAAACTTTTCCCTAAAATCAGCGAGGCAAGTATTGTTACAGCAATGCCGCTACCTGAACCAACTAGGGCGTTACGCCAACCGGCTAGCCTACCAACAACGAGGACTATGCCCAGAATCTCGACTAATTCAATTAGAGAACCAGCAAAACTAGCAAGAAAAATTTCCCAATTCATAAAATTTTATACCTCTTTATTACCTAAGTACAGCTTTGCGTAAAATCGTAGCGTTTTTAATGCAAAGGGATGCATTGGCATTGTCAGTCGATGCATTGGCATTGTTAGTCGATACATTGGCATTGTCAGTCGATACATTGGCATTGTCAGTCGATACATTGGCATTGCAGGGTATTGCCAAATTTAATTCGCTACGAATTAATAAAATGCTGTACTAAGCATTGCACTTCGGCTTCTCTACGAACGCGAACTGCGTGTCGCAACCATACGCTACGTGTAGCTTGCTTCTTTGTAGGAGTACGCTCAGTAACCAGGGACTCAAATAATTAATCTGCCTTTTACCTCCTATCCCCTGCCTCCTCTTAATCAACCTCCCTTTGCAAGCTACGGCTTACTTCTAAAGAAAGCCCTGTATGGCGATTTTGAGACAGCACCAATAACATGGAACTAACTGAAATCACCAGCATCACTAGTGCGCCAGCCGCAGCATTACTGTAAGAAACACTCTCAGTTGCTTTCCAAATGTGAGTAGCTAAAGTATCAAAGCCAATTGGAGCTAAGAGCAATGTTACTGGTAACTCTTTAATTGCTGTCAGAAATACTAACGCTGCCCCACCCAGCACACCCGGACTTACTAAGGGCAACGTAATTTCTCTGAAAGTTTGCCAAGAGTTTCTGCCTAAACTCCGGGCACATTCTTCTAATTGAGGATTGACTTGCAGCAGTGAACTCCGCAAAGTGCCAACAGACTGCGAAACAAATAACACTAAATAAGCAAATATCAACATTGGCAAAGTCTGATACAACCAGGGTAAGTAATTTGCTCCCCAAAATATGAGGGAAAAGGCAACTACAATTCCAGGTAAACCAAAGCCAATATAGCTACAGCGCTCAATTGCAGTAGTGATGCGACTGGGAAACCGTACCGCGAGGATTGCCACGGGTAGGGCGCAGAGTGTAGCTACTATTGCTGCCGATCCTGCCGCTATTAGTGAATCTCTAGCTAATTGCATCAGTTCTGGTACGGAAATAATTGTATCCATACTGTTACCTGTCAATCCTTGCATCAGCCAGAACAAAGTTACACCTATTGGTAAGACTAGACCAAGGGTAGTCACGGCGAAGCAAAACAAAATTGCAGGCACTTTCCAAACACCGAGATGAAGTAATGGTGGCAGACGGTAAGACTTAGTAGCGCGACTGTAGTATGCTGCCCGCGATCGCGCTTTATATTCCAACCACAACAACAGCAATACTAAACTCACTAGCATTAAAGCTAATACTGCGGCTTGATTGCGATCAAACGTATATCTGTATTGCAAAAAAATCGCCCGCGTAAATGTATCAAATCGCATCACTGAAATTGTGCCAAAATCTTGTAAGGCATTCAGCGCCACCAACAATCCCCCTGCCACAATTGATGGACGCAGTGCAGGTAGCGTGATGCGAAACAAGATTTCCCGTTGGTTAGAACCTAAACTTCTAGCAGCTTCCTCCATCGCTGGATCAATGCCTTGCCATCCAGCTTGCAAACTCAGCAGTAAATACGGATAGGAAAACAGAGTTAGTCCTAAAATTGCTCCAGTCCAGCCGTAGATTTCTGGTAACTCCTGCACTCCGAGAGGTTCTAGCCAGAGTTGCAACAAGCTACCCTTGGGGCCAAAAGCAGCAATCAAGGCAAAACCACCTATATAGTCAGGCACTGCCAGGGGTAATGTGGTAATAATCAACCAAAATCGTCGCCAGGGTAAATCTGTCCGCATTGTCAGAAACGCTAGTGGCACAGCGATCGCAACTGAAAGTAAAGTGCTGGCCACAGCTAGTCCAACACTATTTAACAACACTGTGATCGTCCGGGGACGCGATACCAAAGTCAATAACTCTTCTGCGTCTACACCAGCCATCCGCATAACTAAGTAAGTTAAAGGCAGTGCGATCGCCACAGCCGTTAATCCAGCTGGGACTAGAAGAAACAAAGGTGGACGATCGGTTTTTTTGCCTCTTTTAGAAAAATAGGCGCGGTGACGGGGTGACTCAGTGACGCTGGGAGGGATTTTCATCCTTTAATTAATTACCTGCATGGCTTCTGATAGCGATCGAGTAGGTAGGCGAAGATGTGTGTCCTCTTCTCGCTTGGGTGCAGTACATTTTTGACTTCACTTTTGTTTCTCTCTCCTTTTAGGAGAAAGGTTTTAAATCTTACTCCCCAAAGCTAGTAGGGAAGGGGTTAGGTCTGTACCGCACTCAACTGAAAACCGCTATAGTTACAACAAACCCGCATCTTGGATTAACGAAAGCGTTCCTTTCATATCTGATAATTTGCTCAGATCAAGCTGAGGAGACTGCAACTGATTGAGTGGAATTTGCTTTTGCGATACTGGAATACCTTTCACCAAGGGATATTCATAAAACTTTTGGGTAAGGAACTTTTGCACATCTGGACTAAGCATATAGGCAACAAACTTTTCTGCATCGCTTTCTTGGTCAGTTGTATTTAGTACTGCTAAACCTGCGACATTAATCAACGCTCCCGCATCATTGCGTGTATGGTGGATAGCTACAGGAAAATTTGGGTCTTTTGTGGTAAATCGATATAAATAATAGTTATTCACTAACCCCAAAGCAATTTCTCCGCGTCCCAAAGCTTCAACAATGGCACTATTGCCGCTATAAGCTTTGGCATTATTAGCTTTCATTGCTTTTAACCACTCCAGAGTTTTTTGATTGCCCTCTAGGAGTCGCATTGCAGTCACGAAAGATAGAAAAGAACCGTTAGTAGGTGCCCAACCAACTTTACCTCGCCATTTTGGATTGCCCAGTTCCATTACACTTGTGGGGAGTTCGCTAGTTTTGACAAGCTTGGTGTTGTAGTCAATCACCCGTGCGCGTCCAGAAACGCCAATCCATTGGCCTGCGGGAGAGCGAAATTGCGGTTCAACTTTGTTTAGTAATTGAGTAGGGAGAGTTAAGGTTCGTTTTTCCCTAGCGATCGCTCCTAAAGACCCAGCGTCTTGAGCGTAAAATATATCAGCGCGGCTATTTTTGCCTTCTTCGATGAGAGCGATCGCTAGTTCTGTGGAGTCACCATAGCGTACCTCAATATTGATCCCCAAATCTTTCTTAGCTTTCTCAATCAAAGGACTCATGATGTCCTTTTCTCGTCCTGAATAAACTGTTAGTGTTTTTGGGGTATCTGCTACCGCCATTCCAACTCCCCAGCCCAAAAACACAGCAGTAATTACACCACAGATTTGCCGCACTTGATATGAAATCATTGATTAGCCTCGGATTCCAGATTCAGGATTACAGGTCAATTCATCTGACCAAATTTTGTCAATATTAATCACCTGTAAAGGATTAACCATTGATTTTGGTAAGGATAGGTTACGTCGAAGCACTGTGCAAGTTAAATTTAGAACATCAAAAGGTTAAGAAAACTTGCTCATATCTTTTACTCAGAACCGAATGGCACGCTTGTAAAGCTCTAAGCTATGCGACCTAAACTAAGATGTAACGGCGAAGATCAGCTACTATGGCTGCATCGCCTTGTTAGGCATTTTCTTCGAGAACGCGGATCATAAGATAGCATCGACCGTATCCAGGAGGACTGTATTCACGCAAGGTGTAAAAGCCGGCCTTGGAGTAAGCACGTTGAGCGGACAGGTTCTGAATGTTCGTTGTTAGTCCGACCAACGGGACATCTCCGCGCTGACGAAGCTGTGACACCAAGAGCAGGAGAGCCTTCGGGCCAATCCCACGACCGACGAAATCCGAATCACCTATGAGTATATCTACGTCAACCGATCCTGCCGGTATCTCGTGCAGACCGACTGAATCCAAGACTTCGCGAGAAACTGTCTGCCATCGAATGTAGCCAACGTGCTGATCTCCTACTGTGATTAGTGCCCGTTCTCCGCCGGGTGGTGGATTTACGCTCCATCCAATATGATCTTCCGGGTCAGGATACCACCGAGCCACGTGTGGGGCCACCAGCCAACGGTTAAGCAGCGTGACATCAGTGCTGGAAAATGGAGTTAATGTGACATCTATATCCATCGAAATGCGCGATCTATTTCTGCCTAACAATTTATTGTACGAATATGTTACGGCGACAATGCAGAACCATTGACCGTTAATGGTCAAGAAACAAGGTTTTTGAGTAATTTAAGGTGAGTTCGACAAACCTCTCTCTGCCTTGAACTAAAGTTCAAAGCTGTCCCTCTCCGACTCGGAGAGGGACGATTTTGCGTAGTAAAATCAGGGAGAGGTCTTTTTGACTGAGCTTAAGCAAAGACTTTGGGTTAGAAAGTAAAAGTAGTACGTACTACTCCCACATAGATATTAGAGTTGTTGCTGTTACCTTCAGGATTAAAGATGGTGATTAATCCTGGGGTAATAGCAATATTGTCATTCAGCTTATATCTATAGAAAGCCTCTAAATGATATGAAATATCATCGTCTTGACGGCGATTGTTCCCACTGACGAATTGATTGTCAGCAACATAAGGCGGCACACCAAACACAATACCACCAAAATTTCCTTTCCTACCAAAATCAGGAAAGCCTAGCTGAACAGCCCAGTTCCAAATCTCTGCATTACTCCTAGCAACGTCTGTATTCTCTGCTTGGGCGTTGGCGTAGCTGCCCCAAGCAGTGATGGTAAACTTAGGACTAAGTTTGTAATTGCCAGTCACACTATAGTTATTTACAGAAGTTCGCGCTCCGTTGAATGGGTTGTTGGCAAAACCAGTACCAGTGCTACCAGTAACTCCGCTACCATCAGTGTAATAGGCGTTGACATAAGTAAAAGCCAAACTTAATTCTGAGGTTGGTTGGAAGGTCAGTTGACCTAATGCAGAGTAACTACCATTAAAAAGTCCTCTACCGTTACTGGGATCATTACCAACACCCGATGGCACAACGTAACCAGCAGTTAGGGTGAGAGCATCATTCAATTTTTGATTGATGATGATACCTGGTCCCTCTGCTGCTCGATAAATTGGGTTATAACGCCCAAAACGAGATAGCGCACCGGAACCACTAGAATCGAAGTTGCGACTGAGAGCAGGTACTTCATCAATGTATTCCAACCCTTCGGTTGCGATATTGAAGGTTGTGGAGTCGCTTACAGGGAAACGGTAAAACAGAGCTGATACGCTAACATTGTTGGATTCATTGCCATCAAACCCTAAACGAGTTTGGTTAGTGCCAGTCACGCCTGTATTGAATGAAGTGATATTTCTTGCTTGTAACCTAACTCTGAGGCGGTCTTTACCAGTGAAGCTACTATCAAAGTTTAACCGGACGCGATCGGCAAAAATCACATTTTCATCGAGTTCTGGTCTAGTATCACCACGATTTTGAGCATCGCTGTTGATTGCTCTATCGGAGCCAAATGCACCAGCCAGTGCAAAAACTGCTTCTCCCCGCAGTTGAGTAGTTATGGAGAATTGTTGCGACTCTAAAGTGGCGCTACGAGCTTCTAGAGCATCTACCCGACCTCGCACAGTTTGCAACTCAGCAGTATACTCTTCTTGCAGCTTTTGCAGCGTTGCGATGTCTTCTTTTTTCACCAGAGCAGTGGTACTAGTAGCTATAAGTTGATTTATCTGATCTAAACAAGCATTCAAACCAGCAGCAAACTCATAACGAGTCAAGGCACGATTACCCCGATAAGTTTGGTTAGGATAACCTGCAATGCAGCCGTATCGCTCAACCAGGGATTGCAAAGCTTGAAAAGCCCAGTCTGTAGGTTTGACATCAGAAAGCTGTGAAACTGAAGTTACTTGTTCGATACTCTCAGCACTGCTAAAACTGGATGGGGATGGTTGATTAGTTGTAGGTGCTTGATTTAGAGGTACTTCAGAACCCATCGCTGGTAATGCAACTATAAATAAGCCCAGAATCGCTGGACTAAATAACAAAGAATTCAACCAAAACTTCTGCACGAATGTACCCTCACACCTGGTAGAAATTAGTAAAAAATCAATTTTTATAACATTAAAATTTCTGCTAATTGCTAAATCACAAATATTATCAAATTTCATTTAATTAAGTCGTGAATTTAGCCTTTATTTCGGAAATAGTAATGTTATACAGGTAGAATCAATCTTCTATAAGAAAAATTGACCAAATCGACTTCAACAATATCAAAGCATAACTGTGTACCACAATCTATAGATTGTTTTGAAATAAAAACAATTGTCTTTTATTTACCTATTCTTAACTAAATAGATATTGATATATTAAAGATTATCTGTATTCGTTAACTTAATCAATAATCAGTAGTTAAGATCCAGCTAATAGCATATTGTTAAACTTTTTTTAGAGTAATAAAGCTTATTTACTAGGACTTAAGTATTGACAGCAAATGCCAAATATGGATGATTTGAAAAACTAAACTACATCTGTCGTAGGAACAATCCATGAATATGAGTGGTTTCTTTACGCCGTGCTGTACTAAATTCCTAGCGAGGTTAATTACATTTTTACCAAAAATTAGTCTTTTGTTAATTAAAGCTTAATTAAAAAATGTAGCTTAGTCTATGTATTATAAGCATTACATTATATAGATGCATATCTAAAAATGGCTCATTCATTAGACTGATAATTCAGAACTTAAATCAAAAATTATACTTCCCTTAATTATTTCTTAATTAAAAAGCATTATTAATGTTAATCGTAGACATCTAAATGTCAAAAAATGACAAATACAGTGGCTATCAAAGTTAGTAATCTATCGAAGGATTTCAAAGGTAAGACAGCACTTAAAAACGCATCTTGCACAATTCATGAGGGAGAACTGGTTGCGCTAATAGGCGCATCTGGCTCAGGCAAATCTACCCTTTTACGGCATATTAATGGTTTGCATATTGGAGATGCAGGAACTGTTTATATTTTTGGCTCAATACTACAGAGCGAAGGCAAAATACACTCTAAAATTAGGTCTTTACGAAGCCAGATAGGTTGTATTTTTCAACAGTTTAATTTAGTCAATCGGCTAACAGTTATCGAAAATGTACTCGTTGGTAACTTATCAAGATTGTCTATCTTACGTTCAACATTCCATTTATTTACCAAAGAAGAAAAAATCCAAGCTCTTGCTGCATTAGAGCGAGTAGGCATTCTTGAACATGCTTATAAACGGGCATCTATGCTTTCCGGAGGGCAACAACAACGAGTTGCGATCGCTCGTTGTTTAGTGCAAGGAGCGAAAATCATCCTCGCAGACGAACCAATCGCCTCTCTCGATCCGGAATCGGCGCGTAAAGTTATGGAATTGCTCGTGCAGCTAAATCGTCAAAGCGGAATTACTGTAGTCGCTTCTTTACATCAGGTTCAAATGGTGCGTAATTATTTTGATCGAGCGATCGCTCTCAAAGATGGAGAAGTGATGTTTGATGGTGCAACCACAGAGATGAATGATCACAAGCTCAATGAACTTTATGGCACAGCTGCCGAAGAACTCATTATGAGAGGGCACGGAGAACTGGTATTGTAACCCAAAAATACAGAATTTTTACTTATATATCACAACTAAAATTATGGACAGAAGGTTATTTATTCAGCAGGCTTCTTTATTTACTATAACTTTGGCAAGTGCCAAGATACTTTCAGCTTGTACTTCTAATGCTGATAATAGTACAGCAGCGATTAAAGAAATTAATTTTGGTGTTCTGTCCACAGAATCTCAAGCTAATCAAAAACCAATTTGGGAACCTTTTGCTGCTGCTATGTCTCAGCAAATTGGGATTCCCATTAAACCCTTCTATGTTACACAGTATGCAGCAGTCATAGAAGCGATGCGTTTTGGTAAAGTTCAAGCAGCTTGGTTAGGTGGTAAATCTTATATTGAAGCAGCAAAAATTGCTGATGCAGAAGCTTTTGCTCAAGTTGTAAGTGCAGATGGCACTAGAGGTTACTATTCTCATTTAATTACTAATAAAGAAAATCCGATTGCAGCAGAAGCTATAGCAGCAGGTGGCGATAAATATGTGATTAAAAATGCATCCAATCTCACCTTTGCCTTTAATGAGCCTAATTCTACCTCTGGGTTTTTAGTTCCCAGTTACTATATTTTTACTAAAAACAATGTTGATCCTAAGAAAGCTTTTAAACGCTTGATTTTTGCTGGTAATCATGAAGCTTGCGCTCTAGCTGTAGCTAATAAACAGGTAGATGTAGCTACCGTCAGTAGTGAAGCATTAAGTCGTCTAGAAAGTACTAATCCTACAGCCAGACAGAAGATTGAAATTATTTGGAAATCACCTATAATTCCCAGCGATCCAATTGTTTATCGTCGGGATTTAGCAGATGATATCAAAAAGAAGTTGCAAAACTTTTTCTATAACTACAAAGATGCAAAAGTTTTAACACCATTTAAAATTTCTGGTTTTGTACAGGCTGAAGATAAAAATTGGCATACAATTCGAGAACTAGAAATTGCTAAAAAAATCCAAGAAACTCAAGATAAAGAAAATCTTAGCGAGCAAGAAAAGCAGCAAACGATAGCAGAACTAAATCAGCAACTCAAAGGAATTAAATAAAATTAGATTTATAGGTAGTAAAAAGTGCGCCCACGAAATCAGATAATTACTTACGCATCTCCTAATGTAGCAGCAATGTTAGAGAAAGAAGCAAAGCTTGTAACTACCCAAAAAGTTTTGTTTCTTTTAGTGATTGCTGCTGTATTGATTTTTGCCTATACTCAAAGTGAGTTAAATTTCCCTGTACTTCTGCAACGGGGAGACAATATGGTGGAATATATACGTTCATATTTTCCGCCAGACTTTAGCGATTGGAATTATTATTTCTCAGAAACACTGGTTACTATATCGATGGGAATTTGGGGAACTTTAATGGCTGCGATCGCAGCTGTTCCTTTATCTATCCTAGCATCTAATAATATTTGTCCAGTATGGGTAGTACAACCAACACGTCGCCTTTTAGATGCTATGCGTGCGATTAACGAAATCGTCTTTGCACTAATCTTTGTAGTTGCTGTTGGGTTGGGGCCATTTGCCGGAGTTTTGGCATTATTTATTCATACTGCTGGTATTCTGGGTAAGCTTTTCTCAGAAGCAGTAGAATCAATTGAGTCAGGGCCTGTAGAAGGAATTAGAGCTACTGGTGCAAGTCAGATTCAAGAAGTTATTTATGGAGTAATTCCCCAAGTAATGCCTTTGTGGACTTCTTTCACTCTCTACAGATTTGAGTCAAATGTGCGTTCTGCTTCTGTGTTAGGAATTGTCGGGGCTGGTGGTATTGGCGTTTCACTATATCAAAGTTTTGGTGCATTTGAATACCAGAAAGTCTGTACAATTCTCATTATTTTGATTGTTACTACTGGTGTTATTGATTTACTTTCTGCAAAGGTTAGAGGGTGGTTAGTTTAGTATGACTGGCGACTGGTGATTGATGACTGATGACTGTTGACTGTCAACTATTATTATACTGTCTGCCGATTTGACAATTTGTTTTCCAATTGTATCTTTTGCAAAGTAATCCCATTTCTGTACAATAAACCAAATTTCATTCGCTAGATTTTCTGATAATCGGTAAACTCGTAAATTTTGGAAGGTTTCCATAATTGTTGATAGTTGACGGTTGACGGTTGACTGCTAAACTAGCCCAACAAAGTGTTTACCGTCACCAGTCATCAGTCACCCACTAAGTCATTTTCAAAAAATAATTCCATGCGATCGCCCCGCAGTCGAGTTACCCCATATTCAATGACATTACCTGTTTGATCAACGTTCACTGACTCTGCTAAGAGAATGGGTTGATTCAGGGATAGTTGTAGCCACTTTGCATCTTGAGGCTGAACTAGACGAGCAGAAACGCAAGTACTACGACGGATATGATCACATCCATATACTTGCTGTAAAAACTGAGATATTGATTGCTGTTCTTGCAAAATATTGATATTTTTCGGTTCTAAAAAATCAGGGAATCGCTTAAGGGGAAAATACCCAGTACCCATACTTATAGGTTCTTCATCTGCAAAACTTAAACGTTCAATTAACGCTACTGGCTCACCATAAGGAATTTCTAGCCCTCTAGCGATCGCATCATCCGCAGGTACTTCTAAAACACGCAGCAGTTGAAACCTTACTTGCCAACCCTGTGCTTTCAGCGTTTGGTTGTAACGCACTCGCTTACCAATCGCATAGCGGATGGTTTTAGCAGCGACAAAAGTTCCGCGTCCTCGGTCAACTCGTAACAGTCCCTCGTCTTTTAGTAGAGCGATCGCTTGTCTAATGGTATGGCGATTAACGGCAAACTGTTCAGCTAACTTGGTTTCCGTCGGTAGTTGTTCCCCAACCTGACAAACCCCTTGATAAATGTTTTGTCGCAGTTTGTCAGCAATCTGGGCATAAATTGGCATTCTTTCCTTCATGTATCAATTTTAGATTGTCAATTTGTCAGAATTGCGTTAATCTACTTTCATCTAGATGTCTAGACAAGTTAAGAATAGTTTAAAACAAAATACCACAAACCAACTTATGCCTACTGTGATGCAGCGACAAGCATGGATGGCAACATTAGCTAAAGCCGATTTAGAGCTATTAGAAAAACTGGTAAACACATTAGATAATTTGCCTAACTATAGCTTTTTACGCTGCCCAGAGATTGGTCTAACAATGGTGCGGGGACGCGCTGGGGGTACAGGAGAGCCATTTAACTTAGGAGAAATTACCATGACTCGCTGTGTTGTGCAGTTAGAGAGCCAAGGAGATGAAGCAATCACTGGATTTGGTTATGTCGCGGGGCGATCGCACCGTCATGCAGAACTAGCTGCTGTTTGTGATGCATTACTACAAACCCCAAATTGGCACGATCAGATTCAGGCTGAAGTAATTCAACCATTGCAAATAGAACGCCAAAAGCAGCAGGAACTCAAGCAGCGTCAAGCAGCCGCCACTAAAGTCAATTTCTTCACGATGGTAAGGGGCGAATAGATGACAAATGACAAATGACAAATGACAAAAATTACCTATTTACCTGGCTTACAAGATTCGATTCATGATGCTCAGAGGACATTTCGGGCGTTACTTGATGCTAATGCTCGACCGGGAACACCTTATTGGATAACTGCTGATATGAGTGTACCTTTGGGTTTAACTCCTGCTTGTGGGGCTGCTTGTTTGACGTTGCTGGATTTGGATGTTGTAGTATGGCTACAGCCGAGTTTTGCAGATCAAGTGAGAGCTTGGTTGTTGTTCCATACTGGCTGTCGGTTCACGCAGTATCCAGAGAAAGCTGACTTTGCCTTAATTCAAGATTTGGCAGGGTTGGAAGAATTATCTATTTTTAGCTGGGGAACAGCAGAAAAGCCGGAAGCCTCAACAACACTATTGGTACAGGTGGAAAGTTTTGAGATGGGGCAACCTGTGATGTTGACGGGGCCAGGAATTTTAGACCAGCAAGCGATAGCTCCGACACTTCCCCTCCATTTTTGGGACTTGTGGATGCAGAATCACCAAGCCTATCCACAAGGCGTAGATGTATTTTTATTTACAGAAAATGCAGTAATGGGACTACCACGCACCGCCAAACCAGAGGTGTACCATGACTCTTGATATTCGCATTGCTACCCGTGAGGATTGGCCTCTATTGAATCAACTTTATGCTGACATGGATGGTGAGCTACCCTTACCAAGCGATGATGTAGAAAAAATCTTGGCAGAAATCACACAATTTCCTAACTACTACATCTATATTGCTTTTTTAAATCAGCAACTTGTAGGTACTTTCAGCCTCCTCTATGCGCCAACAATGATGCACCGGGGATATCACAAATTTGCTGTTCTAGATGCAGTAACAGTTATTTCTCAAATGCGAGGAGAGGGGATTGGTAGCCAAATGGTAAAAGCCGCGCTCCAATTTAGTGCTGAAGCTGGATGTTATAAAGTCACACTCTCTTCTAATTTGAAACGCGATCGCGCCCATCAATTCTATCAATCACTGGGATTCGAGCAGCATGGGTGGAGTTTTAAATGCTTAGTCCAACCAAGCCAGTAAAGCAAAAATTGCGGAGGATAAAAATATAAATATGGAAACCTGAAAACCCGATTAAAGCCTAACTTTCTTAATCAAAAATTACGAATTACGAATTACGAATTACGAATTAAAAACTATGCCATACGTTGCAGTCAAAGGTGGTGAACAGGCAATTGAAAATGCAGAAGCACTCCTGCAAAGCAGACGCAGAGGTGATCCTGCTATTCCTGAATTGACACTAGACCAGATAGAACAACAGCTTACCCTAGCAGTAGAACGGGTGATGTGTGAAGGTAGTTTATATGATCGGGAGTTAGCGGCCCTTGCTATTAAACAATCTTGGGGTGATTTGGTAGAAGCAATTTTCTTGTTACGAGCCTATCGGACAACACTACCCCGCTTCTACTATAGCCAGCCCTTAGATACTAGCAAAATGCAGATTCAGCGCCGCATTTCTGCCATTTTTAAAGATGTACCAGGAGGACAAAGGTTAGGGACTACCTTCGACTACATTCACCGCCTACTAGACTTTAAGTTGATAGCAGAAGGACAAGTCCCGACAGCACCAGAAGCAGAAGCAATTACAGAATCAGTTCCGCGTGTAATTGACACTTTAGATCGTGAAGGCTTGATGCAAGCGGAAGAAGGGCAGGGGAGCAGGGGAGCAGGGGAGCAGGGGGAGCAAGTAAATAATGATTCTCCGTTATCTCCCTCATCTCAACCATTTGATTTAACTCGTCAACCATTAACTTTTCCTGCTGAACGGGATGCAAGACTGCAAAATCTAACGCGTGCAGACGAGGGTTTTTTGCTATCTCTAGCATATTCTACACAGCGAGGCTATGGCAGAAACCATCCTTTTGCTGGGGAAATTCGTATGGGGGAAGTTGAGGTGGTAATTTGCCCAGAAGAATTGGGATTTGAAATAGCGATCGCAGATATTACTGTCACCGAAGTGCAAATGGTAAATCAGTTTAAAGGTAGTAAAGAATTACCTGCTCAGTTTACCCGTGGCTATGGACTTACTTTTGGTTACAACGAACGTAAAGCGATGTCGATGGCGTTGGTAGATAGAGCAATGCGATCCGAGGAATTAGGGGAAACAATTCAAGGCCCAGCCCAAAATGTCGAGTTTGTACTTTCCCATTCCGATAACGTGGAAGCACAAGGTTTTGTCCAACACCTCAAACTTCCACACTACATTGACTTTCAAGCGGAGTTAAATCTGGTGCGGAAAATCCGAGAGCAGCAGCTAAATAATCAATCGTCATTAACTGTTGCTGCGGAAGAATCTCAGTCTTTGGAAAACAGTGATTTGGTTTTGGAACAAGTGAAATGATTACAGGAATTAACCATATTACTTTGTCTGTCTGCGACTTGGAGAAATCCTTTAATTTTTATACCGAAATTTTAGGTTGTCAAGCGATCGCCAAATGGCAAACAGGTGCTTATTTATTAGCGGGTGACTTGTGGTTGTGCCTATCTTTAGATTCCAACACACGCATAAATCCTGCGGACGAGTACACTCATATTGCTTTTAGTATCTCTGAAGAAAGGTTTCTAGAATATAGCTATCGCCTCAAAGTTTTAGGAGTCAAACAATGGAAACAAAACACAAGTGAAGGTGATTCAATATATATTCTCGACCCCGATCACCATAAGCTGGAACTGCATATAGGTGATTTATCTTCCAGAATTGCCGCCACTCAAAAAGCTCCCTATGAGGGCATGAAATTTTTTACTGAGGTAAGTCAGTGACAACAACTAAAAATATTCAAATATTATCAAAACCAACCAATACAAAAATTGCGATTCAAGGAGTAAATGTACTAACTCCCGATGGTTGGCTGGAAGATGCCACAGTTTTAATTGAAGATGGACAATTTACTAGCATTGATCAGGCCAGTAGTCCTAATGGATTTCATTTGGTAAATGCTCAAGGACTCCAGATGTTGCCAGGAATTATTGACTTACACGGCGATGCTTTTGAAAGGATGATTTGCCCTCGTCCTGGAGTTAACTTTCCTCTACCAATAGCGATCGCAGATAATGACCGCAACCTCTTAGCATCCGGTATCACAACTTTTTACTGCTCACTTACCGACTCTTACGAACCAGGTTTACGCAGCCGAGATTCTGCCCGTGCTTTAATTGACTTCATCTTAGGGACAGGAAAACAAGTTTTAAATTGTAATCATCGCATTCATATCAGACATGAAGAGGCAAATATCGCCGGACATGAAGAATTGTGTGATTGGATGGTATCCGGTCGTGTGCATATCTTGTCTATCAACGATCACCTACCACCCCCAGGAAATCAAAAGAGATTGAGTCGATATCTCAATAGTGTGAGGCAAAGATCATCCATGTCTATTGAAGAAATCGAAGAATTAGTTAACCAAGTAACAGAACGGCGGCATGAAGGAGACGTGCAAATAGAACAACTGGTGGATTTAGCTCATACCTACGGTATTCCCCTCGCTTCTCATGATGATGACACCCTAGAGAAGGTAATACTAAGTCAACAACGCCGAGTAGCGATCGCAGAATTCCCCGCTACTGTAGACTTAGCTGCTAAGTCTCGTGAATATGGTGCAGCAGTTCTCATGGGTGCGCCTAACTTAGTGCGCGGTGGCTCTCACTTAGGTTTGATGAGTGTCGCTGAGGCAGTTAAAAATAACGTTATCGATTGTCTTTGCTCAGATTATCATTATCCTTCCTTGTTCTATGCCCCCTTCAAACTCCAAGAATTAGGCTTAATGTCCTTTGAACAAGCATGGTCATTAGTTTCCAGCCAACCAGCAGAAGCGGCGGGAATAAGCGATCAAAAAGGTAAAATCGCTCCCGGTTTAGATGCTGATTTCCTATTGATATCTCCTGATAATTCTTTACCGTCTGCGATTACTGCGATTGGCTCTGTATATGTAGCAGGAAAAGAAGTTGTTCGATATCAAATTCAATAAATATCCAGTCAACAGTCAACAGTCATCAGTTACCTATTATGAAACCTACCATTGAAAGCATTATTGAACTCTTCACTGAAAAGGGTTCCCAATCCTATGGTGCAGAAGCCGTTAGTCAGCTAGAACACGCCTTGCAATGTGCTAGCCTCGCTGAAATATCAGGCCAAAACCATGAATTGATTACCGCTTGTCTACTTCATGATTTAGGACATTTAATTCATAACTTAGGTGATAATCCAGCCATCAAAGGCATAGACGATCAACATGAACATCGAGCCATTCCCTTGCTACATCAGATGTTTGGGTCAGCAGTTACACAACCAATTAGGCTTCATGCCGTCGCCAAACGCTATCTTTGCTCAGTTGTTCCTGAATATTGGGATAGCCTCTCAGCCGCATCCAAACGCAGCTTAGAACTGCAAGGAGGCATATTTTCCCCTGAACAGGCAGAGGAATTCATTCAACAACCTTATGCCCAAGACGCTGTGCAGTTAAGGATTTATGACGACAAAGCAAAAATCACAAATTTGCCAACACCCGATTTAAACCACTTCACCCAATTTATAACAGCCTCTTTAAATAAGCTGTCGCGCATATAAGTTGTACATCTTTTCGCATAGGCTGTTGACGATTAACAGTCAGCAGTCATAAGTCAACAGTCATCAGTCAACAATCAAATGACTATTTCTCCTAATCCCCAATCCCCAGAAACAGGCTTTAACTTTGCTTACTTAGACGAGCAAACTAAGCGTTCCATTCGCCGTGCTTTGCTGAAAGCCGTAGCGATTCCAGGACATCAAATTCCTTTTTCTTCCAGAGAAATGCCCATGTCTTACGGCTGGGGTACTGGTGGAATTCAGGTAACAGCTGCTGTGATTGGTCAAACTGATGTCTTGAAAGTAATTGACCAAGGCGCAGACGACACCACTAACGCCGTTAATATTCGTCGGTTTTTCAAAAAAGTTTGTGGTGTAAAGACAACAGAACGCACACAAGAAGCAACTTTAATTCAGACTCGCCATCGCATACCCGAAACGCCACTACAGGAAGGACAGATTTTAGTTTACCAAGTACCAATACCCGAACCTTTGCGGTGGCTAGAACCCTCATCTGTAGAGACAGGCAAAATGCACGCTCTAGAAGAATACGGAGCTATGTACGTCAAGCTGTACGAAGACATTACCACACATGGACATATTGCTACATCCTACGACTATCCGGTAATGGTGCATAACCGCTATTTGATGAGTCCTAGTCCGATCCCACGCTTTGATAATCCCAAAATGCAGATGAGTCCGGCATTGCAATTATTTGGTGCAGGGAGAGAAAAGCGCATATATGCAATCCCACCATATACCAAAGTCAAAAGCCTCGACTTCGAAGACCATCCCTTCACCGTAGAAAAATGGGATAAAGCCTGTGAGTTATGCGGTTCTACAGAAAGCTATTTAGATGAGGTAGTTATTGATGACCAAGGTGGGCGGATGTGGATTTGCTCTGATACAGATTTTTGTAGAGGAGTGATGACGGTTGACTGATAACTGATGAATGATGAGTATGGACTAATGACTTATGACTAAACCTCTTTTACAGGTTGATCAACTGAGTAAATCTTACGGCGCAATTAAAGCGTGCGATCGCATTTCTTTTAATCTCTTTCCTGGGCAAGTTCTCGGTATTGTTGGAGAATCAGGTTCAGGTAAATCTACTTTGCTGAGTGCGATCGCTAATCATACTGCTGTTGATAAAGGTAATGTTACTTATACTAGCCGTAGCGGTGAAGACTTAGAAATTTTTCAACTTGCGGAAGCTAAACGGCGGTTGTTGATGCGAACTGAGTGGGGCTTTGTGCAGCAAAATCCCCGTGATGGTCTACGTATGAAGGTCAGCGCTGGAGCAAATATCGGCGAACGCTTACTAGATATTGGGACGCGACACTACGGCAATATTCGGGATGAGGCTGCCCACTGGCTACAACAAGTGGAAATTGACCCAACACGTATAGATGATCTGCCAGTTCACTTTTCTGGGGGGATGCAACAAAGATTACAACTTGCCCGTGTGTTGGTGACGCGTCCTCGGTTGATATTAATGGATGAACCGACAGGGGGGTTGGATGTGTCGGTGCAAGCGCGGTTATTAGATTTATTGCGATCGCTTGTCCGCAATTTTAACCTCAGCGTGATTATAGTTACCCACGATATCGGCGTAGTCAGACTGCTGGCACACAGATTATTAGTTATGCAACAAGGACAGGTAGTGGAATCAGGTTTAACTGACCAAGTGCTTGATGATCCACAACATCCATACACTCAATTATTAGTGAGTGCCGCTTTAACACCCTGATATGTTGACTGTTAACAGTCAACAGTCAACAGCCATCTATTTTCTTAACAATGCAATCATTAACTCTTAATCATCATCCAGTAAACTTTGCTAGCCAAACACTTTTGCAAGTTGAAAATTTGCGAAAAAGTTTTACTCTGCATCAGCAAGGAGGTATTAACCTATCAGTGCTAGAAGGAGTGTCTTTGAACGTTAATGCTGGAGAATGTGTCGCCCTTTCTGGAGCATCCGGCAGTGGGAAATCTACATTTATGCGCTGTTTATATGCTAACTATCGCGTTGATAGTGGTTCAGTCTGGATAAAGCATCAGGAAGATTGGGTTGATTTATGTCAACTCGCTCCCCACGAAATTTTAGCAGTCCGGCAGAAAACCATTGGATATGTCAGTCAGTTTTTAAGAGTAATTCCCAGGGTGCAAGCGTTAGAAGTTGCCGCAGAACCACTGTTGGAATTAGGGGTAAATATAGATGTTGCCTATAACAAAGTTAAAGACCTATTTCATCGCCTCAACCTTTCAGAACGATTGTGGTATCTTTCCCCCACAACCTTTTCTGGAGGCGAAAAGCAACGGGTAAATATTACTCGTGCTTTGGCAGTTGATTATCCAATTTTGCTACTAGATGAACCAACTTCAGCTTTAGACGCTACCAATCGCCAAGTAGTTATTGAACTGTTGCAAGAAAAAAAAGCTAAAGGCTGTGCCTTAATTGGCATTTTTCACGATGAAGAAGTGCGATCGCAGCTTTGTAACCGTGAATTAATTTTTAATGGTTGACGGTTGACGGTTGACGGTTGACTGCTAAACTAGCCCAACAAAATGTTTACCGTCACCAGTCATCAGCCCTCAGTCACCAGTCACCAGTCATCAGTCAACAATATTATGAATGAACAGATTTACACTAACTATCTTCTACAACTGCCAGATCAAGAAGTGCTAGGTACTTTGGTAGTGCGAGATGGATTAATTGCTGATATTCAGCCAGGGATTGTAAGTCATGGTCAAAATGGTCAGGGAGATTATCTATTACCAGGATTGATTGAGTTACACACCGACAATTTTGAACGCTGTATGTCTCCTCGTCCTGGTATTCGCTGGCCTTTAGAAGCAGCAGCAGTTTATCATGACCGAGATTTAGCCAGCGCCGGAGTCACAACAGTATGTGATGCGATCGCAATTGGTGATTTGGCAACTGTTTCTCCTCGCTTAACTAACTATGGGCCCATGATTGATGTCATCTCCCAAAGACAAGCCACTGGACGCTTTTGTGTGGAACATCGCATTCATCTGCGCTGTGAACTGGCTTTTGACAAGGCTTATGACATTACAGCACAATACGCAGATCATCCTCTTTTATCAATGATCTCGTTGATGGATCATACTCCCGGTCAACGGCAGTTTATCCACTTAGACAAGTTTAAAGAGTATTACATGGGCAAACACGGTGTCACTGTTGACCAAATGGAAGAGTTCATCTTGACTCGTCAGCAACAACAACAAATATATGCACAGAAAAACCGTATAGCTTTAGTAGAACTCACCAAAGCCAAAGGTATTTCCTTAGCCAGTCATGATGATGCTACCGTAGAACACGTTCAAGAAGCGGTGCAAGATGGAGTAGTGTTAGCTGAGTTCCCCACCACCTTAGAAGCTGCCAAAGCAGCACACAGTTCGGGATTACAAGTTTTGATGGGTGCGCCTAATTTAGTGCTTGGTGGTTCTCACTCTGGTAATATTTCCGCAATGGAACTTGTCTTACACAATTTAGTCGATGTGATTTCTTCTGATTACGTTCCTCAAAGCCTATTACAATCCATTTTTATGATTGCCGAGAAGACGAACAAGCCTATTTACCAAGCTATGCAATTATTTACCAGCAATCCAGCTAAAGCCATTAATTTATTTTGCGATCGCGGTAGTCTAGAAGTAGGAAAAAGAGCCGATTTTATCACTGTTCATAATGATGGTATTGTACCCCGCCTGAGTGCAACTATCTGCCGAGGCGATCGTGTTGCTTAATTTAAGCTGCTAGGCAGCTAACTTAATAAATAGCATTACCTTTGTTTTTAATATTGCGCTCCCATTTAATAATAAAACCTCCTTCTCTTGAGACGCTTCACAAATATTTAGCAAGTTTGTTGCTCTCCTGTTGATTGTTTACTAAACATCTCCAAAAATTAAATATGCGTTATCCAGATGATTAATTTATATCTAAGAGGTTGTTTGAAAAGTCCTTTTGTTGGTATCAAAAATTTTAGATCCCTCTAAATCTCCCGATAAATTGGGAGACTTTGATTCCGGTTCCCCCCTTTTTAAGGGGGGTTAGGGCAGGGTGGTTTCATACAAAGAAAGAAAAAACTTTGTGCAGTTGATTGGAGAGGGCGCGTTGTGCTTGAGGAATAGTTCGGAAACGAAGTTTGCGGGCGATCGTAATGAAAAAGTTGTGTAAG
>JAHHHS010000043.1 GCA_019359215.1 Nostoc indistinguendum CM1-VF10
CTTGACGCCACGCTCACGTGAGTTAGACCAGATTCTTCGTTTAGCCGCTTAGACCGACAGTTGCAACTTTTTGATACTTAGCCCAGAAGTTTTATTTCTGGGTCAATTTCTGCAAAAGTATAGTTATAGAAATTCACATTATTAGCCTGCATAAGCAGGCTTTTTTCTGGTAGCCACGGGTTTGAGTCTGTGGAAAAATAAAGTGCAACATCATATAGAATTGGTATGATTATTGACTAATTTCACTAGCTTGATTTACTTGGCATTGACTGCACAACCCAAAAAACTCTAGGGTGTGGTAAAAAACTTTAAACTTATGGCTGGATTCTAACTGGTCTTCTAAGTCATGAACTGGGCATTGATTAATCGGAATTGATACACCGCACTGCAAGCAAGTAAGATGGTGTTTATCTTGCTGCGCTAGACTGTAGAGGGCTTCACCATTAGCCAAATTCCGCACTTGTACCATGCCTTCGAGTTTTAAGGCTTCTAGGGAGCGGTAAACTGTTGCTAAACCCATGCTCTGATTTGTGTTACGTAGTTCTACGTATATATCTTGAGCGGAAATGCCTTTTTTGATGGTTTTCAGTAGGTTGAAAATACGCTCTTGACTGCGGGTGCGTATGGCTCTCATAGACAATTATTTTAATATGCCACTGTAGTTGAAGCTGTTAGATGGGCTAATTGATCAATTAACTTTAACCGCTTCGTAATCTTATTTTCACTCAGTTGGAACAGAAAGTTATAGTATAGCGATCGCAGCATTCAGCAAAAGCCCGTGCAAACCAAGTATCTAGCCAAAATTTTCGTGACGCTTCGTCCTTCAGTCTTAGACCCTGCTGGCGTGGCTGTACAATCCGGTCTTAAGCAAATGGGATACGAGAACGTTGACCAGGTGCGGATTGGCAAGTACATTGAACTCACCATCACCTCGTCTGATGAGAAGAAAGCGCGTCAAGACCTTGATCACATTTGTGACCAAATGCTATCAAATCCCGTAATTGAAAATTATCGCTTTGATTTAATTGAGGTCGAAACTCAAACGGGAGTCTTTTAGGGATTAGGCATGGGCAAGAGGACAAGGGGACAAGGAGAAAGACTTGTTTCAAATTCTCACCTCTTGTCCCCCTGCCCCCTGCCCCCTGCCCCCTGCCCCCTGCCCTCTGCCCCCACTCCTATTGACTAATCATGAAATTCGGTGTTGTTGTTTTTCCAGGTTCTAATTGCGATCGCGATGTTGCTTATGTAACCAGAGACTTGCTGGGGCAACCGACTCGCATGGTTTGGCATCAAGAAACAGACATTGCTGATTTGGATGTCGTTATTATCCCTGGTGGCTTTAGTTACGGGGATTATCTGCGCTGCGGTGCGATCGCGCGTTTTTCACCCGTGATGCAGCAGGTTGTTGAACACGCCCAAAAGGGTAAGTTTGTGATCGGTATTTGCAACGGTTTTCAGGTATTAACTGAAGCTGGACTTTTGCCAGGGGTGTTGACTAGAAATCGGGATTTGCATTTTATTTGCGATCGCGTTCCTTTGAAAGTTGAGCGTACCGATCTTTCATGGACGCAAGCTTATACCACTGGTGAAATTATCACCTTGCCCATTGCCCACGGAGAGGGGCAATTTTACGCTGATAAAGCCACTCTTGCAGAAATTGAAGATAACGGGCAAGTTGTGTTTCGTTATGAAGGAGAGAATCTCAACGGTTCACTGAACAACATTGCCGGGATTTGCGATCGCCAGGGCAATGTGTTGGGAATGATGCCGCACCCAGAAAGAGCGTCTGACGCGATGCTGGGGAATAGCGATGGCTTGAGGCTGTTTCAGGGCTTGTTAGAGAAGGTAGCGGCATTAGCCTAGTACCGCAAGACGGAAGTCAAAAGTCAAAATTCAAAAGTGTTATGGAATAAGCTCTTTAGAGATTTTAAATGGTTGCTCTATTTACGCCGTAGTGTACTAGAGCGAATATCGGACGACTAGGTTGGGCATTTTGCGATCGCAGTCTGAAAGATAGATGAAGTACAGATTGCGATCGCTCCATCACATCAAGCCAATATAAGCTGATGCGCGCCTAAATTGTATAAACACTCTTTACGGTCGTTAACTGTTGACTGTTGACGGTTATCAGTCATCGGTCAATACGGTTCGGTTAGCTTGTTTATCGAGCGAAGATCCCCCAACCCCTCTTACAAAGGGGGTCGCCACAGGCGGGGGGATCTTATCCGAACCGTATTGAGTCATCGGTCATCAGTCAGCAGGTTTTGCTTAAACATTACCAGGTTGAGGTATCTCAGGATCTGCGCGATAAATCTTAAATGGTGCTACCAACAAGAGGACTTTTCAAACATCCTCTTGCGGTGAGGAGAGACAAAGTGTAGCTTTTGTGGAGTTTCTCCGGATTTAGTAAGTAATCAGACGGATATGATATAAGCGCTAACTTAATATCTTGCCCTTTGCCTCTCTACTAGAACTTAATTGCCTACATTTACGTAAATATACTATTTTAAATCAGTATATTTGGCGTATAAATTACTGTTGTATTTTCGTAAATAGTTTTGCAGAAGGAAGATTTTGATGGATAAAATACATAAAATTATCAAAGGTAGTAACACTTATCGATTTATTAGTATTAACTATGCTTCCTGGAACTTAAGAACAACTTGGATAGCTTTCCTTCTGCTGTTGACAGCTATTTATAGCAACTCAGCAGTTGCTGCAAATAATATTGTTTCAAAAAATCAAGAATTTCAGTTAAGTGAATCTCAAAACCTGAAAGTATCTTCTATAGTATCTAAACTCAATTCACAGCAAAATATCAGCTTGCAGCAAAGGTTTCCAGCATTTATAAAAAGGAATACCGTTGCTCAATTAGAGACTGGAAAGATTCGTGATCGTTTTCCTACTAACGTTAAGTCTGTAACATTTAATAATTCTTTGCCTGTAAACAGTTTTTTGCTTAAATCTCAAGAAGACTTAAAAGCCAATGGTAATTTAGAAAAACAGTTATTTGCTTCTAAAATTATTAGTGCTGATTTGCATTTAAAAGAGCAGACTAATATATTGAAGCAAAAACAACCTCAACTTTTTGTACAAACAGACTCTTCAGAAATTTTAGGTGATACTTTTGGCGAGACTAATAAATTACGCCAAGAACTTTTGATTGATCCCATCGTGAGGTTAGGTAAATCACCAAAAGCTGCCCCTGGTTCAACTGCGGGTACTCCTTCTGCCTATGGTGCAAGTTTTGGTCAAGCCTATATTGGTGGTGGTTTACTTTTCCCTTTAGATGACGATAGAGATAGGATAGATGGTTCTTTGTCTGTTGGTTTTGGTTTAGGAGATGCGGCTAAATCTGTAGGGTTGGAAGTTAATGCCAATATTACTAGTGTAGGCGGTGGTGACAGTTTTGATTTTGGTGATAGTGGCGGTGTAGGTTTTAAGCTACACAGATATTTAGGTGATGGTACAGCTGTAGCTGTGGGTTGGTCAAATCCTATTAAATGGGGAGATGTTACGAATGCTAAAGATACTATCTATGGAGTAGTTACTAAGTCATTTGCCCTGCAACCAGATAATGCTAATAACAAGTTACCCTTGACTTTTTCGCTAGGTCTTGGTAGTGGTGTTTTTCGTTCTAAAGGTGCAATAGAAGCAGATGATAATTCTGTTAATGTTTTTACTAGTTTAGGTTTGAGGGTGATACCTCAAGTATCTTTAGTAAGTAGCTGGACTGGAAACCGTCTCAATATGGGCGCGTCTTTTGCTCCTTTCGATAACACCCCGATAGTGATCAATACTATTTTCACAGATGTTACTAGTAATTTGGATACTGGCTTAGGTTTTGCATTGAGTGCAGGATACAGTTTTCGCTTCTAACTGCTGAGATATATTGAAATTTAATCAACAAGAAAAACAATGAAAAAACAATCATTTTTCCTCACTTTTGCTATAGCATTCACTTTTTTTACTTATCTAGTGAGTGCGCCGATGAAGGTAAATGCTGGTCCTACTATCACCACAGGCGGTAGCGAAGATTCTTCTTCCTCATCTGGAGATAACTTTAACCCAGGAAATACACAGCCACCTGTTGAACCTGCACCTGGGGTAAATGTGGAATTTAGTGGGAATGGTGGTCTTAGCGTATCAACAGAAGTTCAAAATACTTTAAATGTAATTATCACTAATATAGTAGAGCAAAATTCAGAGCCAAATAGCCCATCTGCTGCCATTATACCTATTTTACAGGGCGGTTTAAATGCCGAAGACTCAATGAACTTGCTCCAGCGTTCTCTAGAAAATTTAGGAGTCTCAAAACCATCAGTGCAAAAATTAGTCAGTAGTTTAGTTGGTATAACCGGGAAGCAATCAGCATCTGCATCAGGTGTTCCTGTTGGCATTAAAAGTTTAGTGGCAAATTCAGCAATAGCTCAGAAGGAAACATCTTTGAATGTGGATGTTAATCAGTTAAATATTGCTATTAATGCTTACAACCAAATTGTGATGGAAAGTAGTCCTGAAGTTCTGCAAAAACTGTCAAAAGATCCACAATTTTTAGAAATTGGTAAGCTGCTTAAGCAATTAAGGACTGCCATAAATAAAAATTAAAGCTTAGACCTGATTAAACTAAAGTTATTAGTGGTGCAATTTATAATCCTCTGGTTGAATTCAGAGGATTTTTATTTAAAAATATGCATATTGACTATCAAATCAATAACGTTTTATCTGCTCGTGCGCGTCTGGGAGAGGGGCTAGTGTAGGACTACTGTACAAATGCATTGTGATGTGAATTAACGAGCTTGAGGAAGTTTTCAGGATTTTCTTAATTATCCTGCGATGCCTACGGCGGTAAACTACGTAAATAGACCATGCTGTAGGGGCACAGCAATGCTGTGCCCTTACGAAAGATATGATTTTCAACTTGCTCCATATTTTGTATTTTTTGTCAATGCGTAAGTTATAGGTAAGGGCGTTTTTGGTTTGGTTCGATGTGTCCGGGTAAAACGCAGGGTAGCCTATACCGTTATGATCCTGATGGTTCTCTGCACTTGATCGAAACAGGATTAGCGATTTCTAATGGATGAGACTGGAGTTCTGCTCAAAAGACATTTTACTTAACTGATTCCCCAACGCAGAAAATTTATGCTAACAACTTTGATTCGGGTTAGGGATCGGGATGTAAAATACAATCATGATAATCACAGGAAAATCCTCTTCCTTGCTATCTGCTGCCTTGTGTTTTATCCTAACCACCTATAAATATTTACCTTGGCCTACTAACTATGAAAACAGTACCAATACAGCTACCCGAAACTGTATTTTCATCTCTCCGTAAGAATCCAGAAGAATTTGTTCAAGAAATGCGAATTGCAGCCGCAGTTAAATGGTATGAATTAGGCGAAATATCTCAAAGCAAAGCAGCAGAAATTGCTGGAATATCTCGTGCAGAGTTTATTAATAGTCTGTCTCGTTATCGAGTTGATTTTATGCAGTATACTGCTGAAGATTTAGCAGAGGAACTGATGAATGTCGATCAATGAAGCCATCATAAACTCTTCACCTTTAATTGTCCTTTTTAAAAGTAATCAAGCTCATCAAAACGATGACAACAGCAACCTCTTTGACTCTCGAAGAATTTCTCAAACTGCCGGAAACTAAGCCAGCCAGTGAATTTATAAATGGTTGTGTTTCCCAAAAACCTATGCCTCAAGGTAAACATTCGCGCTTGCAACTGAAGTTTTGTGATGTAGTCAATAATGTTGCAGAAACAGCAAAAATTGCCCTAGCCTTCCCAGAATTGCGTTGCACTTTTGCTGGACGTTCGATTGTTCCAGACGCTAGCGTGTTTCTTTGGCAGCGAATTCCTTTTGATGCAGATGGTGAAGTACCCAATACCTTTAAAATTTATCCTGATTGGACAATAGAAATTCTTTCACCCGACCAGAAAGCTACTAAAGTTATTAGTAATATTTTGCACTGTCTCAAACATGGTACTAAGTTGGGATGGTTAATTGACCCTGAAGACCGAATAATTTTGGTATTTATTCCTGGACGAGAACCACTGGAGTTGACTGGTAAGGATACTCTTCCGATTCCAGAATTTTTAACGCTGGATTTAACTGTCGAGCAGGTTTTTGGCTGGTTGAAAGTAGGCTGATTTTTATTTTCGCTTGGGTTTTTAAATTAAAAGTTGTTTGAGGTGCAATTGATTACTCTCTGGTTAAAGCTAGAGGATTGTTGTTTTCAGAATCACAATCATATGAAATGAAACGCAAGCTGAAATTGGTAAGGTGGGTTTTAGCGATCGCACTTTTATTAACTAGCATTATACCTGCGAGGATTGCGATCGCTTTTCATCAAACCCCAGTACCACAGGCTATTTTTGTGTTGGGGAGTGCTTCTGAGCGGATGAGGTTTGCGGCGCAGTTTTGGCAGTCTCGCCAGAATTTAGATATTTGGGTTTCTGATTTTGCTTGGGAATTAGATGCTGACCGTCGAATATTTTTACAGTATGGTGTTCCTGATGCGAAGTTGCATTTGGATGGTAGAGCAACCGATACTGTGACAAATTTCACGACTTTGGCGGGAGATTTTGCTAATCAGAGGTTGCAGCATATTTATTTGATTACGTCGGATTATCACATGAGGCGGGCAAGAGCGATCGCAACTATTGTTTTAGCTAGCCAGGGGATTGTGGTTACACCTGTGGCGGTAGCTTCTCAAAATCAGCCATCAGAATCATTGATGCGGGTGTTGCGAGATTGTGGGCGATCGTTTTTGTGGATTTTAACTGGGCATACTGGTTCTAGCCTCAACCCACGTTTAAAATCATCTTTATTATTAATTTTAAAAATTAAATTACATTAAAGTTTATCTTTCTTACTTAGCCAAAAATGTCCATAACGAACTGGTCCAATATGTAAAAATAATTTTCGCATAAGATTGATTTTCCATTTTTCATAATCCGTATATTGAGAAACAATTAATCCAGCGTTGGTTATTATATATTCCCATTGTAGTTTTGATAAAAAACAAACACCGCACCCTGCCGTATTTGCACCCAGTTTTTTCATAAGAGGAGCCAGGATTTTACTAGATGTTAGATAAAATATAAGGTAGCTAGGCAATTTTGTAAAAACCATTCCATCATACATATTCTCAAAAATAGAGATATATCCTTTTTCTGATAATAAATTATGAGCATTAGTTATTGCTTCATATTGAGTTTTTTTGGTTTGACGATAAGAACTTTTTACAAAATGGTGAAGTGACCAATTAAAAAAAATCAAATCAAATTTTGTATTTTCTTCAAAAAGATTATTTAATTCTTCTATAGAACCTGATAACAATGTTTTTCTTATGTCATGTGCATTTAATTCTAGAAGAATCTTAGCATTATCAATGATAGTACCAATAGATTTAGGGTAATTTTGCAATATCCGATCTGTAAACATTCCATTACCACCGCCAATATCAAGGAAAGAAAATTGTTTGTCTTTAAAGCTGTGATCTATTAAAGTTTTTATTGTTTCCCATTGTAAATCACCAACATATTCCTGGTTAAAATCCTTTAGTTGTTGATTCTTTAGCTGCTTAATTGCTTTATTATTCATAGTTTCCTCTTTATGAAATTTAAATTGTATAATTATATAGCACTTTCACGTATGGAAAGTAGTTGAGCAACTATTTTTTAGGTAGTTAGTTTATTAGAGTTACGTTTGTAAGTGTGTCTTAATATAATGAAAAATCATAGTGTTACAGTATGAGTATTAATAGATTATGGGCGAGGCTTTTGTGGATTTTGACTGAGAACAGGAGCAAGTTTTAAATAACATTTGAAATAATCATTTTTTGCCAACATCATCTTCAAATAAAATTCGTTGATATTCCTCTAAAGCACGCTGAAATGTATATTTGCTTTTATAAAGTTGACGCGCCTTTTCACCCATTACCTTAACTTTTAGGTTGTCATTAGCTAATTCACTTATTAATTTAGCGAGATTTTCTGGATTATTGGGAGGGCTGTTAACACCGCAACCAGAAGTTGTTAAAAGTTTGTCAATGTATGAATCGGGCATAGAGATAGCAATAATTCCCCGTCCTGCGGCTAACATTCCATAGAGTTTAGATGGTGCGACAATCGACTCTGCACCAGGAATTAAACTGACAAGGGAAAGGTCGCAGGCGGTAAGGGATAGGGGAAGTAATTCTCTAGGTTGGTAAGGTAATAAGAGAATATTTTTGAGTTTGTGAGTTTTAATTGTTTGCTCGACTATTTTAGTTTTCGCTCCATCACCAATAAAGATAAATTGAATAGGAGTATCTTTCAGTATTTGGGCAGCTTCAGTGATACTTTCAATATCATGCAATCTACCCAGGTTACCGGAATATAAAACTGTAAAAACTTTATCTAGATTATATTGTTTAGCAAATTGGTTGTTCTGCTTATCACAAATAGGAATATCTTCAATTGCCCAATTTTCAATTACTTTAATTATTGATTTTAAATGAGGATACTTTTTTTCTAAAAAACTTTGCATTGAAGAACTGAGAACAATAACTTTATTTGCATATTTATAAGTTTGATAAATTAATTTACTTAACAAATTAAATAAAATACTGTTTTCCTGAATAATGCCAGACATAACAGCAGATTCAGGGAAAATATCTTGCAGTAGAAAGTAATACCTACCTGCACGCAAAAATTTAAAACAAAGACCCAGAATACCTGAGTATGGAGGATTGGAAACAATTAAAAGCGGTGTGCTGTAAGGTAGTTTAAATATCACATACACCAATGCACCTAACAGAAAAAAAATCGAACTGCTAATTTTGCTAAAAATGCTTGTTTTAGATTCAATAATAGAAAAAGCACGGTTAATTTTTACTTTGTATGGAAATTCCGATGTAATATTGTTGGATTGAGTACTTATAAAAATATTTACCTCATAATTATTATGCGTCAGCCCCTTTACCAAGTCTGTTATTAGTTGAGCTGTTGCACCAGACTCAGGATAAAAATGCTGAGAAATAATCATGATTGATTTTGGGTTTTCAGTCATAAGCTAGATGCTAATTTATTATAAATTTCTATATGTTTCTTAGCTGCTTCATCCCAGTTAAAGAGTTTCGCCCTGGTAAATCCTTTATCAATATAATTATTTCTTATCTCGTAATCCAGTAGCTTTTCTAAGGCACAACTAATTGCCCCTATGTTTTCTGGGTCAACCAATATCCCTGCATCACCAACAACTTCTGGCATGGAGGATATGTTAGAGGCAATTACAGGACAACCACAATTCATAGCATCAAGAGGTGGTAAACCAAAACCTTCGTATAGAGAAGGATAAACTAGAGCATAAGCATTTTGATACAGATAGTTTAATTCTTTATTAGCTAGGTTTTCAAAAGCAATGATCCTATCTTGTAAGCCTAGGTTTGAAAATAGTGTATTTTCTTCTTCTGAGAACTTTGATCCAACACATATCATTGAAAATCCTAGTTTCGGTAATGATGATTCAAAAAATCCAGAAATAGCAGCTTTAAAGTTTTTATATTTTACTCTCTTCCCTATAAATAATATATATCGCTTATTCATAGTTCTGCTTACCTCCAAAACTTTAAGAGGAGGTTGTAAATTAAGTACTTCATCAATTTTGAATGTAGCACCAAGACCCACAACATAAATATGAGGATGATTTTTTAATTGAGGATAAAGTACTAGTAAATCTTTTTTGGTACTTTCAGAAATACACACTATTGCATCTGCGGCATGAATAGCTGATTTCATTTGCCAAATATTTAAGAATGAGTTAAAGCTATGAATGTAACCAAGTTCATAAATAAAATCATAAATTGTCACTATATTAATAGCATTTTTATTGGCTGAAATACGATAATAGCTTGAATGAAAAATATGAGATTTTTGGTAAACTGGTAGATACTTCGTAAATTTATTGCCTGTTGTACGTGTTATTTCAAAAGCTTCACTAACAGTAATTCTTGATGTTATTTCTTTCCAGTATGTAGATACCCCTCCCTGGGACTGAAGTTGGTAAATAATATCATCAAAACATAATTTAAGTTTCATCATAAGACTACCAATTCCAATTATTATAATTAATAATAATTATTTTTATATTAGTTTTTACCCTAGCCCATATGCAAGTTATACCTGTTATTGACCTATAAAAATCAGTAACTTAAACGAAAGTTTTTACCAAAAACGCTTAATATTAAAAGGCGGAAATAAGCTGTTAAGTATAACCAATATTTTAGTGCCAATCACTAACCAATTACTGAATGAATATGAAAAATTAAATAAATGATGAAAATATCTATTTTAAGATATTCTAAAGTAGATATTAATTTAGTTTAGGAAGATTTATTAAAACGTCATACTTTTCTAAAAAAAATATTTGAAAAATTCATTTGATAGCCACCTTTTGTTTGATTTAATAGATTTGAAGGTACAATTTTAACGATTGGAGCATTTAGAATATTTCTAAAATATTCATGAATAGTATATATTTCACCCATGCTATGATGATATGACAGAGTAAATTGTAATAGCTTAAAAAATTATAATTTCCTTGTTTACTTACTTGGATAAATTATATTTATCCAAATTATTGTTTGCTTGCTAGGAAAATATTTTTGAGTTTTTTTAATATATTTATAAATTTATTATTCATCGTTCTCAGAAACTTTTTAATAAGTTTATAATCATAGTCTCTGACAGTAATTATATCGGGAAAACTATTGACTTCTGAAGATTTTAAGTTAGGTTTTGTCTTTAAAAACCAGCGAGCAACTAAAAAACCATGAGTCCCACTACCATCCAAGCCAACATTACTAACATAGCTAATTGGTGGAAAAAGGGCATAGCCATTTATTTTAAAAATACTCCAGTACCAACGAATAGCCCAAGAATCTATTTGATCGGCTATTTGCATTTTCAGCATATTGAAGTAATTATAAGTTCCATCTAAATTGAATTTATGTTGCATTTGTAAATCAGTTTCTAAAATCTCCCATCCATTAATTTCTGGATCAAAGCATTCCCAAGCTCTTTTCCAAGTTCCCCATCCCCATGAAGTTGTAAAAGGTAGAAATAGCGATGTAGTACGATTAGTAAACTCTGGAATTGGATACATATAACCAGAAATTTGCATTACGGAAGGTTCATCCTGGTACTTTTCTAATGCATGATTTAAAAAACTTAAAAATACTGGAGATAATACCAAGTCATCTTCAACAACAATTACTCGACCATAGATATCACATAAATGAGTAACACCTAAGATAATAGAATCTGCCAAACCTTTATTTGTTGGGGACTCAACAATTGTTGATTTTTTACCTACCATATAGTGAACTAGCTGCCGTGTTTGCATTACTTTATCTTTATCTTGTTCCGTTTTCGCCCCATCACAAAAAACATATAGAGGACTATCAGCAAACTCTGGACATCGCATCAAACTTTCTATAGTCCGACGAGTATGTTCTGGACGTTTATAAACAAAAAGTGCAATCGGAGAATAATTCATAAACAAACCATAATAAAGTATGAACTAAACTTTTTAGGCTCTTGCGTTGGTTTTATGGTACTGCATTAAAATAGCCATTTTATAGAAAGGCTCAAAAATTTAAAATCCAGTCATAGCTAGGAATATAAGCTCTGATTAGATTTTATTTATTATTCGACTCCATAAAAAGAACTGAAGAGCCACTTTTTATTATTACTAGGCTGTATTTAACTTAGTTTTTTTAAGCCCAATAATAGCAAATAATAAATACCAAAAAATATATGAATTATATAAAGCACCAGAAAACATAACAGCAACAGCATATTGAATATAAAGAAGTCCTAACCAGCTCCAAGAGTTATTTTTTGCCATAACTATACTGATTGCTTTGATGGTTGCATAAATGTAAAGCATCAAAAATAAAGAACCACCTAAAAACCCAGTAGCAAGAAACGCTTCTAGTATCAGGTTATGCGGATATCCTAAATTGGGAACCTCTAAGCCATAACCAAATATTGGGTATTCTACGATAAGTTCACTTACTTTTTGATATAATTCTGGTCGTTGAACAAATTGTGAATAACCAAAATAATCACCACTTAAAAGTGATGTAAAACGTTCTATTAAACTACTGCCAGAATCTAATGCAAATGAAAAAGCTATATTTGCAAAGACAACCGCAACAGTAATGATACTAAATATTTTAAATGTGTTAACTCGCTGGTGTTGCAAACTAACTAATAATAAACAAACACATACAAAAATTGCCACAATAGGTCCTTTTGAAGCTGCAAGAAATAATAAAATCAGACCTGTTACTAAGAAAAAAATACATACTAGTTTACCAATCCTATTTTTAGAAAGTTCTATGTTGACCAATATGTACAGGCTGATTAATAATAGCGAACCGCCTTGATGACCTAAAGAAATAGGATTTAACGCTTCTCCAGCAAGTCTACCTTGTTCCTGAAATACTTTACTAAGTTGCCCTTGTGCAATTAAAGGTAATGCTAAAATCGAGGCAGTACCTAAAAAAGCCCAAGATGAATACAAATATTTTTTATATTGCTTCAAATCTAAAAATAGAAATGTTATTCCTGGTATTAGACAAATACCAAACCAGTTTAGCAAGTATTCACTAGACTCTCTAATCAAAAGATTATTATAACTAGTTTCATAAAAAAGTCTAAAAGAATAAAAGAAAATAAATAATATAATAAATACTGATGATATTTTTGTCCTTACTAAAAGGTTTTTCTCATAATTAATATTGCTGTTAAATAAAATGACTAATAAACTTGCTATTAATACAATCACTCTATAAGGTATTGTTATCAAACGTGAAGTTGAGGCATCATTAATGGAAGGCGCGATTATTCCATAACCAAAAAGAGCTATAGAAAATAGCCCTATTTTAATTGTCACTTTCAATATATAATATGAAACTTTTAATTTCATGTTTAGTTCTTACTAATGAATGCTAATTTTTTCATTTTCTTTTTTTGACCACAAAATAGACAAAATATTTAATAGAATAGTTTAACTATATGTTAATTAAAATTGTTTAATTATTATAGCATTTGGACTTTAATTTATTGATTCTACAATCTGTTTGATGTTCTGTTTAAGAATTTCAGGAGGGTTGGCAACTTCTGAATTGTAACCACCTTCAAATATTTTTTCTCGCAATGGATCTAAAAATATAGGCTCATATAGATGTAACCTCTCTAAATACCAAATAGTTGGACACTGACCTAGATAAGATGCCCAAGCACTAAATGAACTATGAGAAGATGCAATAATTAATTGACTTCTAGATAAAGTAATTAAGTCATTTAATGCACATTTATTATTAGATAAAGAGACGTTAGGGAGTTTAAGGATATCTTCCAGTTCATAAGGATAGCCATCTGAAAAAACTGTTGCTGGGAGATTGTGTCCCGCAATATCTCTAACTGACTGTAAGGCTCTAGCAAACCATAGAATAGGAGTACGGGTAGTACGCTGAACTGAAAAATCATCTCCAGGTTTAGGTTCTAGATAGTCTCCCATGCGAATATGAATCCCAATACAAGGGCTTGGTTGGTGATAGATATGGGCTAATAGAGAAGGGCGAATCATTCCAATTAAACGGTTTTTAAGAAATGGCTGATGCTGCTTCAAGCCTTGAAAGTAGTCATTCCAAGGTGGCATCCTATTGAAAATGATACGAATATAACTTTTGCTCTCCTCTAAATTCAACTCTTCTACTTGGGAAAGTGGTGGATTATAAAATTTATTTTCCTGACTAATTGATTTTTGCAAGTAATATCTGAATCTAGAATAATAGTCTTGAGTCGTAAACAAATTGGCATAGTAACGTTTGGTTCGCTCACCTCTTAACCAAGGTCCAATACGAACTTCACTCCAGTTAGGAGATAGGACAGGAAGTCCATTAAGTTTCGCAAACAAAACTGCTTTAGCCCAGACTAGGAGCATATTACCTAAACCACAACGAGGCATCTGGGCATCTACAAAAGCGTTACTACTAGTATTGAATAGCTGGGAAGTTTTTAATGTCTGATAAGGCTGCATATTTTCTCCAATATAGTGTACTGTACAAGTAGTTTTTTGTTAATTGATGAAAATTGTTAAATTTTCAGTTTATATTTTTTCCGAGGTGCAAATAAATTTTATGTATGCTAATTTATTGTAGTTGTTATTATCAGGCTTAAGTGCTTGAAGAAGAGAATAGACATATAACACATTTAATAATTGAATTTAAAACTAAAGCAATTAAAATTCCAAGCTCGGACATGAAATAACCAAAAATACATAGCATTATGCCTAACAAAGGAGCTTCTAAAGTTTGAATTTTCCAATAAGCATTTTCTTTCCCAGATAGTTGTAGCGCAAATTGAAATTGCATTGCTAAAGATTTAAATACGAAAATAGTAGCCATCCAAGGTATCATCCATTCTCCATTTTGAAAAGTTTTACCTAAAATTTGCCCCAAGATAAATGGAGCTAAAAACTTACCCGCTATAAATAGTCCTAACAACAAAAATGACATTATAACCACAGTTTTAAGCAAGTAATGGCGTACTATTGATGGTTTTGTCCAATCTAAGTTTGCCGTACTAGCGCTAGTAAAAGCATTAGAAACTAACCCTACAGGTTGCATGAGGCTAGCTATAGCTACATAAGAACCTAGCGTGGCTAAGGAACCAAAAAATGAAAAAGCCCATATGTCTGCATTTACGCTTAATGACTCAAAAGCATAGGGTAAAAAAGCTTTAGTTAGGTGTGAAGTGGGAGGTTTAGCTGCAATAGTTAAACCATTAAAAATTTGCTCTTTTTTAAAAAATCCTATAACAACAGATGTAAACCAGATAGCAATATTAATTAAGACTAATGAAGCAACTGATAGCGAGCCAGAAAGAATTGTTCCCAATACTAAAATTAGGTAACTCACTTGATATGCTAACCGTATTAAATATTGAGTATCAATAGCTCCAGATGCAAGATAAATTGAAGATATGCTTACGCTCAGTAGAAAAAAAGGGAAATTAAAAGCGTACAATGCGCTAATTAAACGAGCATTCAAAGGAATAGGGCCGTAAGCCAAGCTTGCAATAATTCCAATAGGAATAAACAAAAATGATAGCTTATAAGTATAGAAAATAGTTCTTCGCCAAGCTTCTTTAGAAGATATTTGTTTAGAAGTAATTAATCCCTTAACTGTTCTATCCCATTGACAAGTTCCTAATCTACTAACTGTATAAGGAACCAATATTACTAAACTAAATAATCCTCTGTCCTCTGCTCCTAATGTTCGATTTACTAAAATAGCAGTTGGAAAGGAAATTATAGTGATTAATACTTCCCAACCTAAGCTTCGTGTAGCTCCAATTGCAACCTTATCTAATATTTTTATGGAAAAAAAGCTTGCCATACTTTCAAAAAGTAAGTTACTGAAATTTATAATATGTCTCACTTTTCTAAAGGGGAAATAAAGTTGGGCACACTTGTTTTTTGTAAACAGTTTTTCTTGAGACAATTTAAAACTAATTGATCCAAATGAACAGTAAGATTAAAATCTGAAAAATTTTCTTCAATAAATTCAAATAAACTAGTTTTACTAGGAAAACCTGGCTCTGTTCCAAACAATCGGAAATCATCAATAATAATAGAATTTACTTTATTTTTGTACATTGCAATAATTTTCAATTCCTCTATTGCTGGTTCAGGAATAGAGCCACAAGAAGTAATACCACCTGAGAAGTGACCATCCAAAAAGATAAGGCAGTCTTTGACTATTTCCTGCCTTAATAGTTCTGGCAAAATATCTAACGTATCACCTTGAAATACCTGAATATTTTTGTTTGGCTTTAAAAAACTATTTGCTTTATCAGCTAATTCTTTATTTAATTCAATTGTATAAACATTTTCAAAAAATGGAGCGCATCTGCGTGTAGTAACGCCTAAGTAAGTTCCTACCTCAATAAAAGTTTTTGATTGTGTTGCTATTTGAGAGGCTTTAATTGCTCGAAACTTTGTGTAACTATGGGGCGCATTGACAAATTTAAATGTAGCAATATTGTATAAGTCTACTAAGTGACCTATAAAAGCTTCAAAATTTTTATTTTGCTTATTCATAATGAACTAAGTCTTGATTGAATATGTAGCATTCTTTGTTCAACAAAACACACTTAGCATGTTTTGCTATTAACTTAGTCTATGTAGAAATTCTATATCTTGCTAAGTATACTGAGAACCAAACTTTTACAGGGCAAGCTTTTAGCCAGCTTATTTTTTCAGAAATCGAACCAGATTCCTATATATCAACTCTATTACTTCAGTTTCGCCTCTAACTTTACACAACGTAAATCTTAAATACCTTCATAAAAAATGCTAGGTTTACCAAATTAATACCAGTTAGAGCAGCCTTAATCCAGTGATTTTACTTAAGCTAGACTTAATCTTATCTTTCCTATCAGAATTATTCTTTCCAGTATTTTTATGAGAGTAGTAGTAATTGTAGTCATTATTATCAGTAACCACACCATTCACCACCATTCCCAGCATAGGTACACGCGAATACTCTAACAATCCCTTTGTAGCCTTAGCCGCAGCAGAATTAACCACACCAGGACGTGCAACTAACAACATTCCATCTGCCATTTTGCCTATTATCGAGGCATCAGCCAAAATACTTAAAGGTGGAGTATCGATAATTATGCAGTCATAATTTTGGGCAGCTTGTTTGAGTAACGCATTCATCCGTTGTGAATCCAGTAGTGCAGCAGGGTTGGGTGGCATAGTGCCAGCAGTGAGCAATTCTACATTTATCACCGCTTCCTTGGCAGTTTCTGCTAACGTAGCCTGTCCCACTAAAACATTACTTAACCCCATCAAATTAGGTTGTTTCCATATTTCGTGTTGACGGGGGCGGCGCATATCTGCATCAATCAATAGCACTCGCCGTCCCATCTGGGCAGTAGCCACTGCTAAGTTAGCTGCCACAAAAGACTTACCCTCATTCATCACAGAACTGCTAATCACAATTACCTTTAGTTCCTTATCAGAAAAGGTAAAACCCAGGTTAATCTGGAGCATTTCAAAGGCTGCATTGACTGAAGAATAAGGGTTATCGACTACTGGCAATTCAGTTATACTCTCACCACGAGCCAGCCTATCTTTTTGATCAAAAACCGGAATTATACCCAACAAAGGATACTCCAACAAATGTTGGGCTTCTTCTGCCGTCTTCACAGACTTGTCTCCAGCTTCTAGCAATAAAGCTGCGCCAATAGCTAAGAAGAATCCTAAAAATCCCCCTAATGCCAAATTCAAGAGGATACGAGGAGAAACTGGTTTTTTCGGGAGTAAAGCTTCAGAAACAATCCTGGCATTACCCACATTCTGATTTTCCAGCACCTGAACTTCTTGCAATCGTTTCAGCATTTGTTCATAGGTTGTTTGCGCCACCTGTAGCCGTCGTTGTACCTGTAGCTGTTGTTGTTGCAGTTTAGGTAAGATTCTAAGACGTGCTTGATAAAGCATAAATGCTTTCATTAACACACCAACTTGATTCTCCAATCCCAACCTTTCTACTTCCACTTGCACCAAATTAGCGGTTAGAGCCTGCTTAAGTTCTCCTATTTGCAAATCTTGCTCTGGGACAGGTTGTGAACTACCTAGAGTTTGGGTAACTCTACCTTCTAGCTGCTCTTTAAGAGCTTGTTCTTTATTTAATAAACTAGTAATAATTGGGTGGTCATCAGTAAATCGTGACCTCTCAACAGCCAACTCATCTTGAACCTTCTGGTATTCTGATAGCACTTGTTGCACTGCTTTTGATTGGCTTAAAGTGCTAAGTGCCATAGCTTGCCGCGTGTTCAATGCCAATTGGTTTTGCAAAGCACCAGAACGAGTTCTAACATCAACCAACTGCGCCCGCAGTTGAGTCGTCTGGCTGGATAATTCATTCAGCCTTTTTACTCCTTCTATAGCCTCTTCTTCTAAAGAAACAATTTGGTATTTTTCTTTAAATCGACGCTGTGCTGCTTCTGCTTCTATAACTTTTACCTCGACCAACGGTAATTGCTTATTTAAAAATTCTCGTGCGGCTGTAGCTTCTGAACGGTTAGCCCGAACATTGCTTTGTAAATAAGCACTCATCAATCTATTGATGATAGTTGTGGCTTCTTCAGGACTAGTGCTGCGGTAAGAAAGCTGTAAAATATCTGTCCCTCGGACAGTTTTGATTTTCAAGTTACGCAGAAAATCATCTATTTCTAAAGGTTCTCCCAGCTTATCTTTGAGCTGCAATTCAGCAATAGCTTTTTGAGCAATAGGGTTTGAGCGAATGATTTCGGCTTCAGTTTCCAAAGGGTTAGAGAGATTTGTTACCCCACTGAGTTGTCCTAGCTGCTCACTTACACCTGTAAGAGAAGAGACACCATTTTGTTTATTAAAAAGGAGTTTCCCCTCGGCTTCATAGATTGGTTTTTGGCTAAAAGTAACCAAACTTGTGATTCCAAAGATCGACCCTATAATGATTGCTATCAGTAGCCAACGTCTTTTTACAATCAGCCAATACTGTTGAAAATTAATCGCGTCTTGATCGTCTTGGTGGGAAGGCATAATTCACGTAATACTTTAGATAATGAAACTTTTAGACATTTACTTCGCTCATTTGTACTCATATAGAGCGGGCAAGTAAAAGAGGATAGATCAACTTGCTCTATATTGTCTGAAATTGCTCCTTGTTAATTGCAACTAGTAGTCTGTGAAGTTTAAATTAATGGTTAAGTAAGCTCGTAGTCAGGACTTTAGTCGTGATCTTCAAAGCACTAAATTCCTTACTACAAACCATCAAAACTAGCTTGAAAAAGTACTAGGGGTTTGGATAATCTATAAAGATTTAGTAAAAGGTTATCAAGCTTCTTCCTAAATAACATACGTATTATTACGGTTTTTTCTACATGATGCTATAAGGAGATATTGGCAAATTTCATTAGCTCAACTGGTTCATAATCCACTGTTCGCTGATGATCTAGCGGTTATCGTCCACTTAAACTACATCAGTAAAAACACAGTACTGCCCATCAGTCTAAACCTATTTAAAACTTAGTTTCTAGCATCTGGCTGGTTATAGGTTCTGCCCAAGCGGGTACTCCGAATCAGCGTGTGGAGGATGCTAGCAGCAAATCTTTCCGGCGCATTTCCCAGGCTAGGGTAGTGGACACAATTTGATCTAAGTCATTATATTTTGGTTGCCAACCCAGTAATTTGCGGATTTTATCAGCACCAGCTATCACACAAGCAGGATCACCAGGGCGGCGTTCTGTTTCAATAACCGGAAAATCTACCCCAGAAATAACCTTAACCCGTTCGATAACTTCACGGACACTGTATCCTTGCCCATAACCACAGTTCAGAATTTGGCTTTCGTTACCTTGCTCTAAATAGGCCAAAGCATCTATATGTGCTGCTGCTAAATCTTCAACATGAATGTAGTCTCTAACTGCCGTTCCATCTGGTGTAGGAAAATCTGTACCAAAAATTTTTACTCCAAGTTTGCGTTTGAGTGCAGCATCACACGTAACTCGAATTAAATGAGATGCTTCTTTTGCCATCTGCCCCAATCGTCCACCAGGTTCTGCTCCAACAACATTAAAATATCGCAAAATTACGTAATGTAAATCAGAAGCCTTTGCATAGTCACGAATCAGCCATTCACAAGAAAGTTTTGATCGCCCATAGGGGTTAATCGGTTCAGTTGGTGTCGATTCAGTGACAGCACTCGTTGCTGGTTCCCCATAGACAGCTGCTGTACTAGAAAAGATAATTCGGTTCACACCTATGTTGCTGCAACAACGCAGTAAATTCAGGGTGTTGCGAGTATTGTTAGCGTAATAATCTAAGGGATGAGCAACAGATTCGGGTACATTCAAACTGGCTGCGAAGTGTAACACAGCCGTAAAATCATGCTGACGAAATACCTGGGAAAGACGTTCTGAATCTTTTAAATCACCAATAATTAACTCACCAGACAATACTGCTTGAGGCAAACCTGTAGAACAATTATCATAGACCACAATATCGTAACCAGCTTCACCCAACTGACGAACTACATGGGAGCCAATATATCCTGCTCCACCAGTAACTAAAACTTTGTTATTCATCTGCCTTTGCCCAGTAACACTACCCGAATGGTTTTGAAGACGATCGCTAAATCCAAAGCTAGGGAATAATTTTTGATGTAGTAGAGGTCATAAGCTAATTTCTCGTAAGCATCCTCTACTGATGCGCCGTAGGGATACATGACCTGCGCCCAGCCTGTGATTCCGGGTTTGACGACATAACGTAAGTCATAGTAGGGAATTTCTTCTCGCAGCTTGATATCAAATTCTGGCCGTTCTGGACGGGGGCCAATAAGGCTCATTTCTCCCCAGAGAACGTTCAAAATCTGTGGTAGTTCATCGATTCTAGTCAGGCGTAACCAGCGCCCTACTCTAGTAATCCGAGGATCTCGTTCCTTGGCCCACTGCACTCCTCGTTTTTCAGCATCCTGATACATGGAACGAAATTTATAAACTTTAAAGGGCTTTCCTTCCAAACCAGTCCGCATCTGTGTGTAGAACACCGGGCCTGGACTATCTAACTTAATTGCCAGTACTACTAGCAACAACATTGGAGATAAAAACTGGAATAATAACAATGCCAAAAGAATGTCTAATAACCGCTTGAGCTTTTGACTAATGCTGTCAGCCGTTAAATTAAAACCAGTACCAAAAGCCAGCCAGTTATCCTGAAGCAGAAATGAGGGAAGTTTCTGCCACAAGGTTTCACAAATATCAGGAATCCCGTAGATGGAGACACTAGATAAACGTAACTGCATCAACTGCTGTATCTCTGCACTAGATAATTCTGTTGGGGTTGTTACTATTACCCCTGACCAAGATTGTTGACTCCATTGGGGTAAGCCATTGAGGCTCCCTACAGAAACTCGATTACTTTCTGCTAACTCATTGGTGTTTGCCTCTGGTGCTGCTAGAACAACCAAGCGCCCTAATGAACTGTGTTTTAGAAAAGTCTTGCCAAATAGAATCGCTTTTTGACCTGCACCCAAAATTAGCCAACGGCTGTGTTGAGCTTGCGATCGCACCCACTTTGCTGCCCATAATCTTGATACCATAGCCCAGATGGTAAATATGCCTAAGCTGGGGAGCAAAATTCCTCGTTTCAAGACTATATCTTTACCCCAGATCCCAGTAAAGTAAATGAGAATTGCAATAATGCTGGCAACAACAACATTACTAATCAATATCCGGGATGGAGCGCGTAACCCTGCTATTTGGGTATCTGGATGGTAAGTATCTGCTAAATACAGCCCTGCGAGAACTAGGAAAAAAAATAAATATATGAGAGGGTCAAAACTGTTCAGATTTTGCTCCAATCGTAACCATAATGACAGAGACAAACTCAACAATAAACCCACAATATCGGCTAACAACAATAATAAGCAGAGGATATTATCTGTCTGATATAACTTCTTGTTTTTTTTGCCAACAGCAAGAGTAATAGTCATTTGCGTATATTACTAATTACAGTAGACATAATAAAATTGTGTACAAGCAATAATTTGCTCGAAACTTTTAGCATCAGATTTCAATATCTAGAAAGAACTTAAAACACCTAAGAAAGTACATGACGGACAATCGTAAACGAAAACTTTATTTTAAATTTTAAAATAAAGTTTACTTAACTTAATATAAAAAAATCCTACGTGTTCTATCCTGCATTTATGAATGCTTTATTTGTAAACTTAACTTAAGCTATTCAACCATGTGGAAATTACGGAACTATTTGCAGAGATACAGAATTCCTATTTAATTTTTCAATCTGCAAAGACATAAAACTTTTTGAATAGTTTATTGCACAATTATTATGGTATAAATCTGACTTTTCACGCTATGTGGAAAAACCAACGCGAAACCTAACCCCCCAATCCCCTTCCCTGGTAGGGAAGGGCAGGGTGGTTTCATACGAAAAAAGAAAAATACATAAGTCTTGATTTCTCATGTATAACCATAGATTTTGACCCCTCTCCAAACCTCTCCCCATTGGCGTCAGCCTGCCGTTAGGCAAACGGAGAGAGGCTTTGAAACCTTTTCCCTCGTTGTATGAAACCACCCTGTTTCCCTGGTAGGGAAGCTACGGTGTACACACAAGTATGACCAGCATAGGTTTCAACTCTTCTAGGAGTTTCGTCGTGGCGTGACAAGTTCGCCGAAATAACAAATGGGTTCGCCGAAATAACAAATGGGTTGGCGTAGACCGCCGTAGGCATCGCCAATTTAGCTTTGTCACGCCAAGCCAACTAATCAGCAATATACAATGGGCTGAACTTATTGAGGCGATCGTACTAAGGTGGTTTCTCACATTTCGGCTGATTGCGAATGGTTTCGTTCCAGCGCTGGAGTTGATTTTCTAAAGAATTTGAAGGAAACATGAGTTTGTCTAGCTAATATGCACTAAATAAAATATTTTCAGGCTTGGGGAGAACTCGTCAATCCTAAAATGAGTCAAGTTTTGTCATACTAAATTCTTGGCGTTATATTTGCACTTTTCTATGACCAGCATGATTGAGTTTCCTTGGCAGCAAGAGGAAATTATTCTTCACAGCCAATACCTAATAAATAGTTTTTAGCATTGGACAAAAAATTCTTTGCTGCATATCAACACTTCACCAGTTGAAAGGGCACAGGCGCTATTTGAAGCACCCTTTGCTTTAATTTCTCACGGTACTGAGTCCGAGCCAATTTTTAACTACGGTAATCGCAAGACATTAGAATTATGGGAGCTTTCTTGGAAGGAATTTACTAAAATGCCTTCCCGAAGAGCAGCTGAAGAGTTAGTACACGAAGAACGCGATCGGCTTTTAGCAGAAGCAGCAACTAAAGGCTTTAGCTATTTTTCTGGTGTGCGGATCACCAGCACTGGTAAACGCTTTGAGATTCAAGATGGTATCCTCTGGAATCTCCTAGACAAGCACAATCATTTGTGCGGTCAGGCAGCGGTCTTTTCTAAGTGTATGTTTCTCACATAATCACTGCCTCATTAAGATATAACTATTAATTATTTACTGAGTTAAAGCCAGATCCATCCACGAGGTAGAAGAAACTACCACCAGAAATCAGTATTTTGGGATTAGTGTCTTAAAAATCAGGAAAAACGCCCGTGGTTCCAATTAGAGATAATAATCCTACAAAAATTACGCCTTATGTAACTTATGGGCTGATTGCTGCTAATGTCCTCGCTTTTCTTTATGAAGCAAATCTTCCCCCCCAAGCATTAAATGGATTTCTACACCTTGCGGCTGTAGTTCCACGAGAACTGACTTTAAGCTTTGGTGGTATCTCTTTACATCAACCAGTGCCAGAGTGGGCAACTTTAATTACCTCACAATTTTTGCATGGTGGTTTCTTGCACTTAGCTGGCAATATGCTGTTTCTCTGGATTTTTGGTAACAACGTTGAAGATAAGTTAGGCCATGCCAAATATTTGCTGTTCTATTTATCTTGTGGTGTTTTGGCATCCTTGACCCAATGGTTCTTCGCTCAAGATTCTAGCATTCCTTCTTTGGGTGCAAGTGGTGCGATCGCAGGCGTTTTAGGAGCATACATTCTCCGCTTTCCCAACGCCGAAGTTCTCGGTATAGTGCCTTTAGGGTTTTTCTTCCCGACTTTCCGTGTCCCGGCATATTTCTTTTTGGGATTCTGGTTTCTCGAACAAGCCTTCTACGGGCTTGCTAGTCTTCAAACACGTACCAACATCGGTATGGAAAGCGGCGGTATTGCCTATTGGGCCCATGCAGGCGGGTTTATCTTTGGGGCAATTCTCGGCCCACTGTTGGGTTTGTTTAACGACAAATCGCTAAAAGAATCTTGGTATCAGTAATTCTTCAAGATATCATCAGGGCTTTCAATAGGCTAATTGATTAAAAAGGTGAAATTTTCAAGCTTCGCAACTGCTAGCCTTACAAGTTATATTGCAATTAGCCAATAAATTAGGAAAAACACCTGTGTTTCCCCTCTACGACGAAAATCCAACCCGAATTACCCCGTATTTCACCTACGGGTTAATTGGCATGAATATTGTAGTTTTTCTTCACGAGGTGAGCCTGCCAAATGCACAATTGAATCAGTTTTTAGGTCAATATGCAGTAATACCTCAAGAGTTAACCACCAATTGGAGTGGAGAGTGGATAACCTTATTTACGTCGCAATTTTTACACGGCGGTTGGTGGCACTTAATCTCGAATATGGTGTTTCTCTGGGTTTTTGGCAACAATATTGAAGATCGATTGGGTCATGCCAAATATCTGATTTTTTATTTGGCGTGTGGTGCTTTAGCTGCTTTGTGCCAATGGTTCATTGGTACGAATTCTGAAATTCCTTCATTAGGGGCAAGTGGTGCAATTGCTGGGGTTTTGGGTGCGTACATTATCCGCTTTCCCCACGCTAAAGTCATGACCTTAATATTTTTAGGAATTTTCATCACCACAATCAGAGTTCCAGCATTAGTAATAATTGGACTTTTTGTTGTGCAGAATATAATTTCCGGTCTAGCCACCCTGCAAACAGCCGCTAATATGACTATGCAAACTGGTGGAGTTGCCTATTGGGCGCACATCGGGGGTTTTGTTTTTGGAGTAATTCTCGCTCCCCTATTTGGGTTGTTTAGGCAGGACTAATTGAAATTTTCACCCTCAGTTCATTACGGTTTCACGCAAAGTCATACTAAACAATCCAAAATGAGGAGATGCTATCTTAGCAATCCCCTGTAGTAATCCTAAATGAGTCGTGAAAATCTCCGATTTTTCTCTTTGCGTCGCGCCAGTTGCTACAAGTCGGGAAACTCGCCCAACGCACTAGCTTCTCTGTGCCTCTGCGCTTAATTTATTTTTACAAATGATTTAAGACTGCTACATTTGGGAAAGTATTAGTTTTTGCTGGCACCTGCTGAAAGTTCTTCTGATTCTTGTGCTTCAGACGTAAATCTTGATGATTGTACGGCTTGTTCAGGTAGAGAAACAATGATATCCGTACCATTAATAATTGTTCCCAATAACCCCAGTTCCGATTCAACCAATTGATCAATAGCTTCACCTAACATATTTTCTTGTGTATAGTGTGGTCTTGTCACAAGTACCATGCCATCGCTGTAAGGTTGGATCAACAAAGGGTCATTAGATATGCTGAGTGAGCTAGTGTCTAAAATAACTAGATCAAAGCGTTCGCGGACATCCTCCATCAGCCGCCGCATTTCGCTGGATTCAAGAATAGCAGCCGATTGTCGCACAGGTCCAGGGCTGGGAATAATGTATAAATTTTCCACATCAGGAACTAAACGAATACATTCACTTAAATTAGCGTAATAACGCAGGGGTTCAATGGTGGCATCGGGGTCAGGAATTACATTCAAGGATGTACAACGAGAAGGCGATCGCAAATCTGCTTCGATAATTAAGGTTCTTTTACCAGCACGGGCTGAAGCTATACCCAAGTTATACGCACTTGCTGTCTTACCCTCTAGGCTACTGGTGCTAGTAATCAACACCACCTTCAAGGCGTTACCACCAATCCGGCGTAGATTACTACGGAATTTTTCGTAAAATTCTAAATAAGGAGAATCCGCAGAAAGTACCACCGGCACTGCTTCTTGAGGCAAATCATCAACTGGCATTAAAGGCAATTCTCCCAACAGTGGCACTTCGCGTTGCTTGAGGCTGTCGCGAATATCTTCTCTGGTTTTGAAAGTCCCTTCCAGTGCTCCCAACAAAAATATTACCCCGCCACCAATTAAGGCACCTAATAAACCACCCACAGCAAGGGTAATAGGTACACTCTTAGGAGGTTTTATCTCCGCAGCTGCTGTGGGGCGTCTGGCAATGCTGAGGCTGCTGGTAGTTTCTGCCTCTGCGGTTTTAGAATCGGTTAGCTTTGCCTGCATTTGGTCATATATGGCTTTTTTAAGTCCAACCTCTTGTTCTAAACGCGATCGCTCTAATTGCTTATTAGGTATCAGAGAATACTCTCGCCGTAGTCGCGCTTCTTGTCGGATTTCTTGAGCTAGTTGTTGTTCCAGCGTCTCCCGTTGGGTTTGCAGAGACACCATTTGATTTGCCAACTGCTGGCGGGCTGGATCTAAGCTACTTTGGGCGCGAATACCTGCAACGCTACCCCGAAGCGGAGCCGCCGTACCATCACCGCCTAATACTTCAGAGGCACGTTGTTGCAGCAATTCCTCAGCAGCTTGTTTCTGACGCTGCAACTGAACCATCGTTGGGTGTTCTGGTCGCAAATCTTTTATGAGTAAGGCAATTTGCGACTCACTTTGATAAATTTGCGCTCGCAAGTTACCAATAATTGGATCGGCACTCAAAGCAGAAGAAATATAAGCCTGTCCGACTGATAAACCTAACTTATTTTCTAAACTGCGAACTTGACCATCAACCCCAGAAATAGTTAATTGAATTTGCCGTTGTAGATTTTGGCTGTTAGTAATAGCGCTTAACAAGCTACCATTTTCTGCTGCTAATATTGCCGTTCGCTCTATGCGATCGTACTGTTCCAGCCTCTTTTCTGCAATTTGCAATTCCCGTTTAGCTTGTGGTAAACGCTCATTAATCTTTTCAATAATTGCTTGTAATCGCCCAGTATTGATGTCACTACTCAACTTAATCATTGATTGCATCAATTCAGTCAAGACCTCTATGGCTCGTTTGGGGTCACTATCTACATATTTCAGTTCAAAAATACTTGTTTCAAGTTCTCCAGTCCTGGGATTTTTTTTAGGTAAAGAAAGAACAACATTTGTACCCAGTTGTTGCGGTTTGACATTTACTTTCTCTGCCACTGTCGCAATTATCTGGTTTGATAATAAAACATCCTGATTTAGTTCCTTTCCTTGCTGCTGGATTTGACTACCAGTTGCAGAGAAAGAAACTGGTGGGCCAGCATAGGTAAGTGCGGCAGATGCTATGTAGTTAGTAGGTGGCTCTGGCTGCATAGCCACCACCGTTGACCCCACTACAACTAAACCAAAACTAGCTAGTCCAATCCACTTGTATTTTTCAAAAGCAATAAGATAGCGTTTAACAATTGGTGGGGTCATGGTCGCTTCGCTCCAATTCAAAATTCAAAATTCAAAATTCAAAATTTAGGAAGCACCAAACTAAAGATAGTGGCTTTGATACAAGGCAAGGGCGCTACTAACTTCCTACTGTATATCTCAATTGATATCTTCAAATATTTTAATAAATTTAATGCGAACTTGGAGATGTGGCTTCTTCCACTCCAAACTATTTCCAGTCTGTATCCTTCTTTTAGAGTCACTAATTTTACCTACCACCAAAGTCGTCAAAAAATCGGAGGAAGGACTGGACATTGAAGAAGGGTTGGGTAATGGTAGTCAAGAAATTAGTAATTCTACCTATGAGGTTTCTACCAACAACAAGAACATCATTATCCTGAAGAGCCACATTTTGAGATGCATCGCCTCCTAGAGCTTTTTTTGCATCAAGTTTCTGGGTAACAGCTTGACCTCGTTCAGGATCAAAGCGAACCAGAGCGATATCCCGGAGATTAGCAGTGTCGAGATTTACTCCTCCTAAAGCATCTACAAATGTACTCCCGTTAGGTAGTGCTTGAATGGAAAGACCTCCGGCGGCGTAGTTTAAAACCCTGACTCTAATCTGTGGTGTAGCTAAGGATGAACGTGCTACTAAATTGCGGTCATAACCATCATCATTACCAACTTCACGACGGGGGATGAGTATCGCATCTCCGTCTTGTAAGCGTAAATTAGGAATTGAACCGCCATCTTGCAGTGCTGCATATAAGTCAATAGTTTGTGAAATCACAGAACCATCGATTAACTTCCGGCGTATTTGCACTTGTCGCAGGTCTGCATTTAATGTTGAACCACCAGATATTAGCAAGGCATCAGCAACACGGGGTGTTGATGAATTAATCGGATAAATTCCTGGTCGAAATATTTCTCCGCTAATGGTAACTTGAACTGGTCGCGTCCCTGCCAAGGCTACTACTACGATTGGATCGGGTACAATGCTACTTAAACCCAAGCGAATTTTTTCTTGAGCTTCTTCCAAAGTTAAGCCTTGTAATGATACCGTCCCCACTTGTGGCACTACAATGTTGCCTTCTGGACTAATTACAGCTTGAAAACTTAAGTCTTGGCGCTGCGTTGCTAGACCTAAAACTATTACTGGATCAACCACATAACGATTTAAACCTAAGCGGATTCTTTCTTGAGCTTCTTCCAAAGTTAAACCTTGTAAAGAAACTTTTCCCAGTAGCGGCACCACAATGTTACCTTCTGGGTTGATTAAAGCTTGAAAGCTCAAATCTGGAAAGCGCTGAACCGAAACGCTAATTCCATCTCCTATTCCTAAGCGGTACGGGCCAGGAGGACGCTGAAGCACAACACTAATTACATCTCCTGGCCCCAAAAGATAGCGGCTGAGTTGAGGAGAAATTTCGTCATTTGCACCTTGAGGTACAACTTCAGTACCTGGCACAGGCGAAGGGGGTTGCCTTGGTGATTGTCCTTGAGGTAGAAAAGGCTGGGCAACAACAAGTTGGATAGGTGTTGTTAAGAAAACTCCAACTTGAAGACTGACAAAACACAGGGCGCTGGATGCACGCATATAATAACTGGAATTTATAAACATCGGTGCAGGAAAACTGATATAAGAATTAGTCGCGCCGAGTGGTCATTTTACTCTAAAAATAAATGTCCTAAATGTTTTTTTTGTCTGCAAATATTTTACCAACAAAAAGTAGAAAAATTTTGCCAATTTTAATTTATAACTTCATAATTTTGCCTAAACGCGATTGTAGAGATACTTTTGATGAATCTCTGCACCAAGGCATCTTTAACAGACTCTACAAAGGACCCGCCATCAATGCTGCTTGCACTGTTTCTCCTATAGACTGCGCTAAAGACCAAGATGTTTCTACTTGCCCTAAAGGTTCCATTGGAATCAGAATACTCACACCCACCCAAGGAGTGCGTTGCTTGCGCCACTGTGCCAATTGATCCGCCAAGAACCAGTGTAAAGGTGATGGATTTCCGCCGTCTGGCATAGCGTACCATTGCAATACAGCGAAGGTCTGTTGTGGGGTGGAGGCCCGAAAAAACCTAGCTTCTACTTTCTTATCGGCATTTGAAGCCAACTTTGCAGGTGGTTTCACAGTAAATTCAGCAGAACGATATTGAGCTATATCCCACTTCCCCCAGCGCGATCTTCCCCAGCTGTTAACGTCTGTCCACTCTACCTCTGGTTGATCCATAGGCCCATTTTGCGGCAGCAAAAGCAAGATTGCCTGAAATTCGGAAGCTTCTTTTTTAATTACCTGCAAAGACCATTTATGTTCGCCAATTTGCTGTTCTGCTTGTTCAACAGTTTGCCAACCAGGAAGAACTAACCCAGTTTTGCGGATCTGTTTTAACTCGTTAAGGGTAGTAACAGGTGGTGGCTGCTTCCATTGCCATTTTCCTGTCAGATATCCGGGAACCCCTCCTATTGCTAGCAGCAGTAGCAATAACAAAAGTGCTGCTACCTGACTTAATTGGTTTTCCTTGAAAAACTTGGAGAAGGAAATCATCAGTAAAATTTTATAATACTTAGGCAAAATTTTACTTTATAAAATCACACCATGAGTTCAGTAATATTTATGAGTAGAGAAGAAGCAAGGGAGCAGGGGAGAAGAGTTTTCCCCTTTGCCTCTTTTCAATGCCCCATGCCCCATGCCCAATAATTCTAACTTTCTGCTTCTTGCTCAGTTTCTAGAGATGCTGAAAAATAGCTATTAATCCAATTGAGTAAGGGCACTAATGACACTAGCATACACGCTGAGTAGAGATCACCACCCCAACCGTCATGCAGCCATTTAAAAGCCGCTTCTTGACCTGTGCCGTGAAAGAAAGTCAGTAAAGTATTACGAATGATATTAGCAATAGTACTAACGATCGCAGCAAGAGATAAAAACGATATAGTTATGCGGCGTGAAGATAAAGCGTCTGTCCAATAAAGCAGCATCAAGCCGACGTAGAGAGTCGTGAACAACATTTTCAGCCCTGCACAATAAGGGGCAACTTCCACAATCCGCCCTCCTACGTAGAGATTTATCTCATCTACGGTTACATCCATACCGAATTGATTCAGTATGAAGCCTGCTGTGCCAGCAATGAAGCTTTGGAGAGGCAATGTATAAGGAGCAATAAGATAGGGTACTGCTGTTGGGGTTGCCAAAAATACTAATAGCAGGGGAAATCCTTGCAATCGCAAACCTGCTATTCCCTTAAACCACAAGCATAATCCTGCTAGTATAACGGGCAAGGAAAGGTTAACCCACTCTGTAACACCGCTTAGATAAAACACTGCCCCTAATAACAACAAAACAGCGCTCAAAGGATGGATGGTATCTGGTAAACGTGTCCACTTTTTCCGGTTCATCCAACCTACATAAGCCGCAAATGGTAAACCAATAATCCCGTGGCTGAAATATTCGTGTTCTGTACTGATATTTTTGTGCAGCCAACCATCCAACCAGTGTAGCAATATAGGGGCATAAAGCAGCAGCAAAATGCCTAAAATAGCTAGATATAATAAGCCTGACGCGCTTCTGTTTTTAACCTTTTGCTGGAGTGCCATGATTTTTATTAGTCATTGGTCATTGGTCATTAGTCATTGTCATTGGTCATTTGCAAAGGACGACTGACAAAGCACAAATGTCTAATTGCTAGATGCACATTAGGTATGAATTAACTTCAGGCTACCACGCTGCCAAGGTCAAGAGGGGAGGATTGATCTACCTGAGAAGTTGTTGAGACTGCATGAGCGATCGCAGCTACAACTTCTTTGACTTGACTACTGCTCAAACCAGGATACATCGGTAATGATAATATTTGCTGTGACAGTTTTTCTGCTTCAAGGAAATCTCCAGGCTGATAGCCTAAGTTGCTGAATGCTGGCTGGAGATGACAAGGAATTGGGTAGTGAATGCCAGTTTGAATTCCTACTGCTGTGAGTTTTTCTTGGAGTTGCTGGCGTTCTATTGGGCAAGAATCATCAACTCTAATCACATAAAGATGATACACATGGCCTGTATCACTTTGGTTTTCCATAGGGATAATACCAGCAGTTGCCAAGGGTGCTAGTTCTTTATCATACTGCTGGGCAATAGTCAAGCGATCGCGATTCCACTGCGGTAAATATGGTAGCTTCTGGTGCAAGATCGCTGCTTGTAAAGTATCCAAGCGGCTATTTGTACCTGGTTCAGTATGAAAATACTTTTGCGATGCACCATAATTTCGCAAACGCACCATCTTCTGGGCTACATCTGAATCTTGTGTCAGCAGCATTCCCCCATCCCCAAATGCTCCCAAATTTTTGCTGGGATAGAAACTAAAAGCTGCTGCTACGCCTACTGAACCGGCGTGATATCCATCTCTTTGGGCAAGGTGTGCTTGTGCTGCGTCTTCAAAAATTAGAAGTTTGTAGGTATCGGCAAAGTTCAATAACTCGCGTGGTGATACCATCTGCCCATAGAGATGTACAGGGATAATTGCTTTAGTTTGAGGCGTAATTGCTTTGGCTGCGGCTTCTAAATCAATTAAGGCTGTTTGGCGATCGCAATCTACTAAAATTGGCTTCGCGCCAGCCCGTTGCACCCCAATCAAGGTTGCTATAAAAGTGTTTGCGGGTAAAATCACTTCATCGTCAGCACCAATATTACACGCTTGCAATCCGAGAGCGATCGCATCTGTTCCTGATGCAACACCAACACCATAAGCTGCGCCCGATACTGCCGCAAATGCTGCTTCAAAATCTGAGAGTGCTTGCCCTAAAATAAAATCTCCCTGTTCCAATACAGATTGGATTGCTTCTTGCAATTGTGTTTGGATTGGTTCGTGTTGTAACTTCAAGTCTACAAAAGGAACTCTAATAGTCATTTTATTCATTACCAGTTGTCCTCAAAGAGAGATTTCCTCGGATGGAAAAAATAGAAAAACCTGTACAATTTCAGTGTTAAATTGTAATAGGTTCAATCTATCGGATAAAGAGTTATATAAACTATTTTGGATTGTCAGACATCAGTGCTAACTGTCATGAGTAATTATTGCTATAAAAATTACATAAGTATAATTGTTGTAAGTAAATTTACCTTAAACATTGCAATAGCAATTTTCCCTTCTGTACATGAACAATTGCAGACCTTTGGTATTGTATCCTTAGCATTAGGTTACCCTGACTGAATCCAAATCTAACGCAGTCTGATCGTAAAACTCAAGCAATAAAGACTACATCAGTGCTAAATAGAGAACATTCAGTACCAGTAACTAGTAGCTGCTCAAGACTGCTTTACCAACTTAATGGAAAGGGTAAAAAATTTTTGCCCCAAACTTGTTTGTTAGAGGCAAAATTAGGGAATGCTTAAAAATAGCAATTGATAACCTAGAAATAGGACTTGTATCAATTTATCAATTACAGGATCAAGAAATTATTAAGGTAGCAGTGGCAATGGTAGAGCCTGAAAACAAATTATTTGCCCTAAAGGATGGTTGGGACTCTCATGAATCGAGAGAACAACAACGCCTGAAAGCTTTGTCAGATTTAGGTTTGCGGCAATCAGAAACGATTCCAGTTTTTGAAGAAGCCACACAGACTGCTGCCCACTTTTTGGAAGCACCAATTTCCATATTGGGATTTGTGGATCAAGAACGCCATTGGTTCAAGTCAGCCGTAGGCTTATCTAGGCTGGGGCTCATGAATCATTTGGCACAAAGCCGCCAACTAGCACGCCGGGAATCCTTTTGCACTCAAGTAGTAGAGAGTTCTGAAATATTTGTAATTAATGATACGCATAAGGTTACAGACTCAGTACTTGCTAGTAGTAAGTTGGTGCAAGATTATGGGATTCGTGCTTATTTAGGAGCGCCACTGATTGATGCAGAAGGAAATTGCTTGGGTGTATTGGCGGTGATGGATTTAGTGCCACGCAATTTTACAAACCGAGACATTGAGTTTTTACAAATCATAGCTCGTTGGAGCATGAGTGAATTTGAGCGTAATCGTCTCCTGCAAAGGAAACTCGAATCCAGCACTCCTGCGATCGCTCCTATATTTTCACTTCATGACGAACGTAATACTGAGATTAAAATCACCCCAGTCGCTAAAGATAAAGATAGTGACTCTGTTTCTACCAAACAACTGAAACTGGAACTTTTAGATCAGCTAACTCAAGAGTTACGCACGCCTTTAACATCTGTACTCGGTATGGCTAGTGTTTTAGGACGTGAGATTTATGGGCCTTTGACGACTAAGCAGAGAGAATATTTAGAAATTATCCAACACAGTGGTCGGTACTTACTTTCCCTAGTAAACGAAATTACCGAACTAGGAGCTATGGATGACAACTCAACTGTGCTAAATATAGCTCCTGTAGATATCGAAATGCTATGTCAACAAGCTATCAATACCCTTGAAGAAGTAGCTAATCGCCGCGAACAAGATATTCGCCTCTCTATTGAACCGGGACGCAACCGCATTTGGCCTTTAGATAAAGACAAGGTGCGGCAAATCCTCTATCACCTGATTTTCACTGTGATTCAACTCTCGGCTACAGGTAGCATTGTTCGCATTCATGTTTCTTACAAGGAAGATACGCTCAACATTACCATTTGGGTTTCCCATCCTTGGCTAGGGGACGGTATCACTGAAGTTGATCCCTACTTCCGCCTCAATTCTTTATCACTGCTGGAGCTTACAGGTGAGGTAGCAACTTACAATAGTCATACAGAAAGCCAGGAGCAACGAGATATTTCATCAGTAGCAGTGGACAATTCAAAAAACTTGAGTGATTCCCACTCAAACTTATTTGCTGCTAGTTCAGGTATAAATGTAGCTAAATCACATGGAAGTATTTCTCGTGAAAGCTTGGGTCTTTTGCTAAGTTGTCAACTGGCAGAGTTACATGGTGGGCAAATTTTGATTCAAGGTTCACCAGAATCAGGATATCGTTATGTGCTTTCTTTGCCATTGCAACTGGCGGCCCCTTCACAATCGATTGGCGATGTCTAATCAGATCGGCGTTGAGCATTGGGAAAGACGTACTTTATATCTACTTGTTGTGTAATAAATACAACATTTCATTCATTCGTAACGAATTCTCTACGTGCCTCTGTGCTTAACTCTGTGTCTCTAATCTGTGGGAAGATAAAGCGCCATGCGTTTAAATTTCAACCCCAATTCGTCACGATCTTACATAAAGCTGTACTAAGTACATTAAGAACTATCTTAACTTCGTATTGCCTAAAGTGGTTTTTGATTAAGGGAACTCCAAAAAATAAATTATCCAATTTCTGGACTTCACTACGACTTTCCCTCCCCCTGCTCCCTGCTCCCTGCTCCCTGCCTTTATAGCAATGGTATATTTTTTTATTTGGAAGTCCCAAAAGGCAGTGCCTGATGGCTGGGAATAAGAGTGCCATTATGCGATGTGCAATTTCTGTTATTACCTTTTTATAGCCATAGGCATTATGATCAATTCCAAGTTCTGCGTCGGCAGGCTAATTGATCGCAATGTTTTTTATGAATTTAGTCTGGCAACGATTTACTTTATCATCTTTACCGCTCAAAGAATACCTTGCTAGCAGTTACGTACACCGTTTTCTGGTAGGACTGTTAAGTTCTTGGCGGCAAACCAGCATCTTGATTCAGTGGGGAGATGCGATCGCAGCGGCTTTACTCAGCTTAGTATATGCGCTTGCCCCTTTTGCTTCGAGTACATTGGTGGGCTTGTTGCTGGTGGCTTGTGTGGGATTTTGGCTGTTGTTGACTTTATCTGATGAAGTAACACCAGCAAATGTCTCCTCAGTCACTCCCATTCACTTACTGGTATTGCTCTACTGGGGAATTGCCGCAGTAGCAACAGCATTATCACCAGTGAAAAAGGCTGCACTTAATGACTTAGCAACGTTGACCTTGTATTTGCTGCTATTTGCCCTTTGTGCCAGGATACTGAGGTCGCCTCGCCTGCGATCTTGGATTATCACACTTTATCTGCACATATCGTTAATTGTCAGCGTATATGGGTTGCGGCAATGGTTTTTTGGAGCCACAGCACTAGCAACTTGGGTTGATCCAGAATCTCCTCTGTCTAAGACTACAAGAGTCTACAGTTATTTAGGCAATCCGAATCTATTGGCTGGATACCTCTTACCAGCAGTAATTTTTAGCTTGGTGGCAATTTTTGCATGGCAAAGCTGGCTTAAAAAAGCTTTGGCATTAACAATGTTGATTGTAAATACTGCTTGCCTAATCCTCACTTTTAGCCGTGGCGGTTGGATTGGACTAGTGGTAGCAATTTTGGCTGTGATGACATTGCTAGTTTATTGGAAAAGCGTAGAAATGCCTCCTTTTTGGCGCACTTGGTCAATACCGATTGTCTTAGGAGGTTTGATCGGGGTATTGATACTAGCAGTGATATTTGTAGAGCCTGTGCAGATCCGGATCTTGAGCATTTTTGCTGATCGCAAAGATAGCAGTAATAATTTTCGCCGGAATGTCTGGGATGCAGTCTTTGATATGATCCGCGATCGCCCGATTTTCGGCATTGGCCCTGGCCATAATTCTTTTAATAAAGTTTATCCGCTTTACCAACGCCCTCGTTACACTGCTTTAAGTGCTTATTCTATTTTATTAGAAGTGGCTGTAGAAACTGGCTTTGTTGGTTTAGCCTGCTTTCTCTGGCTAATAATTGTCACCTTCAATACGGCATTTCTACAGATGCGACGATTGCGACGATTGAGAAATGTAGAGGGATTTTGGTTAATTGGAGCGATCGCTATTTTGTTAGGGATGCTAGCTCATGGAACCGTAGATACTGTTTGGTATCGTCCTGAAGTTAATACGCTCTGGTGGCTCATTGTTGGCTTAATTGCTAGCTACTGGACACCTTTAGGTCAAAATCAGACCAATTCATCTAATTTAGAATCAACAGTAAATTAAGATAATTAAGTTGTCAGTTGTTTTTCTACTAAACAACTGACAATTTTGAATCATCTAGTAACAGTCCGGCGGTAATAAACGTACCATTTCATTACAGTCAGAAAGCCCAAAACTAAAGCCTTTTGACTTTTGAGAGCTAGTTGCTAAAGAACCTGAGTTCGGGATAAGCTGAAACCCTTATTACACCGTTGCTTGATTCTGAGATATGTCAACGTGTTTGCGTCGTTTCCGTCAACTAACGCTGAATAAATTTTCTTAACCCGAACTGAGGTTAAAGAGCAAAAACGCTAAGAGCGTAGCTTATTTCCCAGTAGGGGTACAGGTCGGCAGAGCCGACGCCAATCGGTCATAGGGGAAACTCCCTTGGCGCTAGCCTTTCGCTTTGGGAGAAGGCCGCGCGCGCTGGCTCCTTTTGACTTCCGCCTTGTGGTACTAGTCCCTATAGTTAGTGGCTCCTGGAGCATTAGGGTCGCGGTAAGCAGTAGGTTGGCTCTCACTCTTTTTACCAGCCAAACCAGCCAAACCAGCTAGACCAAGCAATCCTAGCCAACCCCAATCAAAACCGTTGCGATCGTCGGAAGTGGTCGTTGTGGTCGTTCCTGAAGTAGTATTTGCTCCGGGGTCATTTGTCGTCTGAGCTTGTGCGGATAGAGTTAAAGGTAAAACTCCTATACTCAAGCTGAGAACACCAGCACTAACAGCTGTAATGAAATTACTTTTCATAAGTTGTGACAATTCCTTATGCCATCCGAAGTTACTTACCACTTTATCGATTCCCAACCTAAAGAAAATCAATCTGCGGCTATAAACTAAGAATTTTCACAACTCACGCTGTGGACATACAACATACTTCTTACAGCAATGGGTTTCTCACTCTGGTGTGGTAGTTTAGCGGCATTAACGCTCAATAGTTTTTCATTGCCCGTTGAATGTCACGCTGGTCTTGGCGTCGTTTCAGGTCTTCTCGCTTATCGTGGAGCTTTTTACCTTTGCCAAGGGCTATACTTACTTTTACCCAGCCGCGTTTGAGATACATTTTTAAAGGGATTAAAGTTAAACCCTGCTGTTCTACTGTGCCAATTAGCTTGCGAAGTTCTTTGCGATGCAATAGCAACTTACGTGTACGCCGTGGTTCATGATTAAAATATTGTCCACTAGCGTTATAAGGCGAGATATGCACATTGATCAACCATGCTTCACCATTGCGAAGCAAAGCATAGCCATCTTGAAGATTGACTTTACCCGCACGAATCGACTTAACCTCGGTTCCTGTCAACTCAATTCCAGCTTCGTAAGTTTCTAGAATTTCATACAAATAACGGGCTTGGCGGTTGTCGCTAATAACTTTGTAACTGTCGCTCTTGTCGCTCATTGATAATTTTGTGTGCTTTAAATGTACCTAAAAAATTATTTGGATTAGCTTGTTAATTATAGGCTGTATCTTAGAACCGCTATAAATTCTGAACTGTCTATCACTAATTTAGCTTTTATTCAGTTCAAAATTAAGAGTCTTCTGGCAACTTTAAGTTACCTGATCCCAATTACCTGTGAGGTTGAATAGAAAAATTAGCTCAAGCTCCAAGTCTGACGAAGGCCGATTTTGTGTAGTTTTACAAATAATTGGTATGACGCCAATAATCATTAGTGATTGACTAAGGATTAATTACAAGGGGCAAAGAAAGGATACTTATACTTACTTAGTTTTTGAGCAATTATTAATTATGTCAATATTAATTTACACTATGGTAAGCATTTGCTTTACCTTATTGATGAGTTGTTACAAATTACCAAGCTCTCTGTGCCTCCCAAGCGTAGGGAGTCAAAGGTGAGTTTAAATTCCTTAATCCTCCCTAAGGATTTAAGATTGATTTTATAAATCACTCTTGAAGGCATTCATTACCTGGTAATCCTGTCATAGTATGAAACATAAGAACACTATTGTTGCCTGTGTTCATTGATGAAGCGCGTAGAAGCAAATTTCTGAGTAAAAAAATGCTAGGGGTGTATTGTCCATGCCCTTGACGATCCTTGTAGTGGATGATGATTTGGGCACTCGTCTGTCTGTTAGCGACTATCTTGAACTGTCTGGCTACTCAGTGATCACGGCTAATGACGGTCAAGAGGCTTTGGTTATGGTGGATGAGTATCATCCTGATTTGATTGTTACAGATATCGTTATGCCACAGATGAATGGTTATGAACTAGTGCGCCGAGTGCGTCAACAACCAGTGTTTCGGTTATTGCCTGTCATTTTATTAACAGCTCGAACTAAGACCCAAGAAAGAATTTTGGGCTACCAATCAGGGTGTGATTTATACTTACCCAAGCCTTTTGAATTGGAAGAGTTAGCAGCAGCAATCCGCAATCTTTTGGAGCGATCGCAAATTATTCAATCGGAGTACCGATTTTCTCATAAAGAGAGTTTGGGCATTTCCGCCTCGACAAAAGCGGGGGATGCCCATAATTCTCTATCCACTCAAATTCAGAAATCCCATCTGCACTCGTCCCTGACTCATAGAGAACAGGAAGTCTTAGAGTTATTGACTCATGGTCTTTCTAATGCCGATATGGGTCATCAGCTACACCTGAGTCCTCGCACAGTGGAAAAGTACGTTAGCAGTTTATTGAGAAAAACCTCAACCAGCAACCGAGCAGAATTAGTGCGTTTTGCGATGAAGCATGGTTTGGTGGAATAAAAAAGTGAGGAGTGAGGAATAAAACTCCGAACTCCTAACTCCTAACTTTCGTGAGCAGACCTTCACAAGCATCAATCAGTAAATCAATAACCTGATTAAATCCCTCTTGACCGCCGTAATAGGGATCTGGAACTTCCTTTAGGGTGTGCCGAGAGCAAAACTCGCACATCAAACGCACTTTATGCTGAAACTGCTTAGTTTGATCAAGAGCGATGATGTTCTCATAATTTTCTTGATCCATCGCTAAAATTAAATCAAAGTCTTGAAAGTCTGACTTTTGAAACTGGCGTGCTTGACCACGCAGTTTAATTCCCAACTTTGTAGCAGCCGCAGCACTCATGCGTCTGTCAGGTGGGCTACCAATGTGATAACTAGATGTACCAGCTGAGTCACAGAGGATGTGTTCGTTTAAGCCAGCCTGCTCAATTAGATGATTCATAATGTTTTCTGCCGATGGCGATCGGCAGATGTTACCTAAGCAGACAAATAACAACTTGTAAGCCATAGATATTTTTTGTCTTTTGTCAAGAGTCAAAAGTCATTTGACCAATGAGCAATGACTAATGACTTTTGACTAAAATCCAGGAAGTTCCAGTCCACTGGTCAAATCTTCCATGCGTTCCCGCATTGTTGCAGTGGACTTGTTGTAGGCTTCTTTCATTGCCACCGTTACGAGATCAGAAAGTACTTCTGCACCTTCCCCTAGAGCATCTGGAGAAATTTCTACCCGCTTGGGTTCTTGGTTCCCACTGACAATCACCTTGACTAGACCACCGCCAGATTCTCCTTGAATCTCCATTTGCTCCAATTCTTCTTGGAGTCGCTTTGCACCTTCTTGAACTTGCTGTGCTTTTTTAAAAGCTTCGGCTAGTTCCTTCATTTTTCCTAAGCCAAAGCCGAATCCCTGTCCTTTTCCTGTCATAATTATATTTACGCTTGTGCGTTGAATAACAAATCAAATTCAATTATAGATGCGGTAAGTAATTTGCCTATTTTTTTACTAATAATTAATGCATCAGAGAGTGGGGAGTAGAGAGTAGGGAATAGGGAATAGGGCATTGGGCATTGGTTATTAATTCTTCTTTCTTATCTCCCTCATCCCCCATTTCCCATTCCCCACTCCCCACTCTCCATTCTTTATCCACAAGCACCTTGAAACTCTCCGAGCATTTTGACTTCTGGCTCTAAATTAATAGACCAACGTTCTTGTACCTGATGTTGAATGTGGCGAATGAGGCAAAAAATATCACTAGCTTTTGCCCCACCACGGTTAACGATAAAATTAGCATGAAGTAGTGCTACTTGCGCTCCACCAATTTGGTAGCCTTTCAGACCAGTTTGTTCAATTAACCAGCCAGCACTATAAGGTTTGGGATTGCGGAATACGCTCCCACAGCTAGGGAAGTTGTATGGTTGGGTGCTTAACCGATGCTTTTTGTGTTCTTTAGTGATTGCCACAACTTTTGCTGGGTCTGCACCTGGCGCGAGTTGTAAGGTGGCTTGGGTGACTATGCGATCACCACCTTGCAATAATGAAGTTCGGTAGCTATAACCTAACTGTTCAGGGGTAAGAGTTTCCAGCGTACCATCGGGTGAAAGTACCTCGGCACTAACTAACATATCTGCGATACAGCTATTATGTGCCCCTGCATTCATCACCACCGCACCTCCGGCTGTTCCAGGGATACCGACAGCCCACTCCAATCCTTGCCATCCTAATTCTGCTGCTGCCCATGCCAAACTGGGAATTGATTCTCCAGCAGCAACGGTTAATTGACCGGTTTGGGGGTCAAAGTTGCTGAAGCGGAGATGACGAGTGGCAATGACTAAGCCTGATATGCCCCCATCGCTCACTAGCAGGTTAGAACCTGCTCCTAGCGTTGTCACCTTTAAGTCACGTTCTTTTGCGTATTTGAGACTTGCTTGCAGTGCTTCTAAATTTCGGGGGGCAACGTACAAATCAGCTGCTCCCCCAACTCGATAGGAAGTAAACGCTGACAAGCAAGCCTGGGGCTTGATCGTACAATCAGTATTAGGTAAGTAAATAACTTCACTGTCCACCGAATTAACCGTTTGATGTTTCTTTGTATTCAAAGCAGAAACTGTGCAGACGTTTCCAGCTGCCTGGGAAATGGTCATCTTTACTTTGTTTTGGTAAAATTTTTACATTTATTTACCGCAAAGATACGGTAATAGAGTTCACAAATGAAACCGTTGCTAGAAGAGTGCTTTGTTCAGAAATAAAACTTCGCAAAGTTTCCACTTAAGATGTGGCTTTAGCAGGTTCGCAAAGTGTCGTAATTATTTCAGGAATCACCTGATTCAAGTTCCCAGCCCCTAAAAACAGCGCCAAGTCTCCTGGGCGTAGTGTTTGCAGCAAGAACTCACACACTGAGGGTAAAGTTGGTTGATAAACTACAGGAGAATGCTGTTTAGCAATTTCCGCCGCTAGATGTTCGCCAGTAATTTGCCCTAAATTGGGTTCACCTGCACTGTAAATATCAGTCAGCACAACCAAATCAGCATGAGTAAACGACTCGGCAAATTCCTCTAAAAATGTGAGTGTTCGGCTATAGCGATGGGGTTGGAAGATTGCAACCACTCTTTGCCCTGGTCTTGCCTGTAAACGTGCTGCGGCAAGAGTAGCGCGAATCTCGCTGGGATGATGAGCATAGTCATCAATGAAGGTAATACCATCAACTTCACCTCGGAACTCAAAGCGACGTCTTGCTCCTTCAAAGGTGGCAATACCTTTAGCGATTTCTCCAAATTCTAAGCCCAAGGCGCGACCAACAGCCACTGCTGCTAAGGCATTACTGAGATTGTGCCGACTGAGCAGCCGCAATTTCAACACGCCCAAAGCTTTGCCTTTCTCCCAAACTAGAGCCGTGGTGCCATCAGCACGATAATCAATATTAGTAACGGTATAGTCAGCGTCTGTATCTGAATGTAAACTGTAGCTGATTGTAGGTTGCAAGCGATCGCGCACTGTAGGACAGTCAATGCTACCTATCAACGTTTTACAACTCTGAGCAAACGTTTGGAAGATGTCAATTACTTCTTCTAATGTATCGTAATGATCAGGATGATCGAGTTCAATATTGGTGATGATGCCAATCTCTGGAGCGTGTTTTACCAAGGAACCATCAGATTCATCTGCTTCGGCTACCAAATATTGGCTTTGTCCCAATCTAGCATTACCTTCCCAAGCATTGACTTCGCCACCAATTAAAATCGTTGGGTCTAGGCCAGCTTCCAGAAGCATATAGCCAATCATGCTACTGGTTGTAGTTTTGCCGTGTGTTCCTGCCACTGCAATACTGTGGTAATCGGCAATCAAAGCTGCTAGTACATCTGAACGATGAAAAATTGGGCAGCCTAATTCTAGTGCTGCTTTGTATTCTAAATTATTAGTGTTAATTGCTGTTGAACAAATGACTTGAGGTAGTTTTGACTTAGTATCAGTAGGTAATTGTTCTTGTGAATTTAATACTACTGCATTCACTAATACTTGAGGACGAAAGAATTCAAGATTGCTTGCCTCTTGTCTACCAAAAATATGAGCGCCGATAGATTCCAATTTGTGCGTAATGTGGTTAGGACGAAGATCCGAACCTGATACTGGAAATTGACGCTTGGCAAGAACGTATGCCAGAGCAGACATACCTATGCCGCCGATACCAATGAAATGAAATGGTCTACCACTAAAATCTACAGAATTAGTCATTTCTTGCTCCTTTTACACCACACCACACCATAATCACAAATGACACGCGTATCATAACAGGAATTTGATTTTTACCGTGACTGCTCCTATATCATGTTTATGTTTAATGCCCAAATGATGATTCCGCTTTGGTTTTCCTTGTTCAGAATGATTTTACCTTGGTTGGAGGTTTTTGCTATTTCTGAACTGTTGTTAAGATTATTCTGAAAATTTTGACCGCATCGGGAAAGAAATTCTTGTAATGTCAAATACATATTTTTGACTACCTTACTGGAATTGGCTACATCATACATTGTTAGTGAAACTGATTTTAAATTGCATCAAGTTTAGGACTGAATTGACTACAATAGTACATTGGTAATGAAACTATTTTTCAATTGCATAAAACCCAGGCATAACTGGATGCAGCAATTAGCAATTTTTGGTGGCACATTTGATCCAATTCATTGGGGACACATGCTCGTAGCCGAGACAGCTTTGCATCAAGTATCGCTTGAAAAGGTAATTTGGGTGCCATCCCTAAATCCTCCTCACAAAAAAGCAGCTTTGTTTGAGCATCGTGTGGCAATGCTGCAATTAGCCATAGAAGATAACCCAGCGTTTACCGTCTCACTAGTGGAGGCAAATCGCTCTGGGACTTCCTATGCCATTAACACCCTGATAGACTTATCTGCTTTTTACCCAAATACTCACTGGTACTGGATTGTGGGCTTGGATACTTTCCAAACCTTACCCCGTTGGTACCGTGGACACGAACTAGCACAAATGTGTGATTGGTTAATAGCACCCCGACTGCTAGGTGGTGAGACTATAACTCAAAGCAAATTAATCTGCAAGCAAGTGGAGGAACAACTCAAAGAGCAGTTACATATCATTCACTGGCAACTCTTAGATATACCTTTAGTAGGAGTTTCGTCAAGTCTAATTCGCAAATTTTGCTGCGTTCGCCAGTCAATTCGTTATTTAGTCCCGGAAACGGTTAGATCATATATCACTAACAACAATCTCTACTCGAACAAATCTGAATAAATTATGTGTTTTTTTATTGATCTAACACTTTATCGTTAAAAGTGCCCCCCCCCTTTGCGATATGATTGGGGTCAACGATATCAACATATAAGCATAAATACAGAGGGCAAGACACTGTGATTAGAGTTGCAATCAACGGTTTCGGGCGGATTGGACGTAACTTTGCACGCTGCTGGGTGGGTAGAGAGAATAGTCAAATCGACCTTGTGGCTATTAATGACACATCAGACCCTAGAACCAATGCTCATCTGCTGAAGTATGACTCAATGCTAGGGAAGATTAAAGGTGCTGAGATTAGTGCCGATGATAACTCTATCATCGTTAACGGTAAGACCATTAAGTGCGTATCCGATCGCAACCCAGAAAACTTGCCCTGGAAAGATTGGGGAATTGACTTAATTATCGAAGCAACCGGGGTGTTTACTAGCAAAGAAGGAGCGCTCAAGCATGTAAATGCTGGAGCCAAGAAAGTCCTGATTACCGCTCCTGGCAAAAACGAGGATGGCACTTTTGTAGTTGGTGTGAATCATCACGACTATGACCACAACAAACACCACATTATCAGTAACGCTAGCTGTACTACCAACTGCTTGGCACCAATCGCCAAGGTGTTGAACGATAAGTTCGGCATCATCAAAGGCACGATGACCACCACCCATAGCTACACAGGTGACCAACGTTTGCTAGACGCTTCTCACCGGGATTTGCGACGGGCGAGGGCAGCAGCAATCAACATTGTACCCACCTCTACTGGTGCAGCAAAAGCAGTGGCGCTGGTTATCCCAGACCTCAAAGGCAAGCTAAATGGTGTTGCCTTGCGTGTACCTACCCCGAACGTCTCAATGGTAGATTTCGTAGTTCAGGTTGAGAAGCGTACTATTACTGAAGAAGTTAACCAAGCTCTCAAAGATGCTTCTGAAGGGTCACTCAAAGGCATTTTGGACTATAGCCAACTAGAACTGGTATCTTCCGATTATCAAGGTAGTGATGCTTCTTCAATTGTCGATGCTAGCTTGACTTTAGTTATGGGCAATGACCTAGTAAAAGTTATGGCATGGTATGACAACGAGTGGGGTTACAGCCAACGAGTTTTGGATTTGGCAGAATTAGTAGCCGCGAAGTGGGTTTAATTAAAAAGTTAGGAGTCAAGAGTGAGGAGTTAGGAATTAAAACTCATAACTCATAACTCTTAACTATTGAAATGTTGAAATCCCTGACTGAGACTCAGAACTTGGTCAGGGAATTTTTTTTGTTCGTCGTGCAATAGTACTGTTGATCCTGATGTAATGCTACCTACGATCGCAGCACCTTGACTAAGATGTTTTACTAAGGCTAATGCTGACTCTTGTGGCAAACACAGCACTAATTCAAAGTCTTCGCCACCGTATAGAGCATAAGCTAGCGCTTGCTCTTGTGTCAGCCAATTGTTAAAAGCTGCTGGCATGGAGATTTGTCTGCGTTCTAGGACAGCGCCAACACCACTGGCGCGACAAATTTGGATAATTGCATCTGCCAATCCATCGCTGCTATCCATACCAGCAATGGGTAGTTGGGAGTTAGGAGTTAGGAGTTGGGAGTTAGGAGTTAAAATTTTCCAGAGGATTGGTAAGACATCTAATCGTGGCTGTGGGCGCTGGTGGGCAAGGATTAAAGCCGTGCGTTCTGTATCTTTGAGGTTTTGTCCTAATTCGGGATGCAAGAGTAATTCTAAACCAGCTCTTGAGGCTCCATGAACGCCTGTAACCACGATCGCATCCCCGACTACAGCAGCAGAACGGCGGATAATTCGATTGGCGTTAACTTGACCAAAAGCGGTAATTGCCAGAGTAGTCACGGGCGATCGCACCACATCACCTCCGACAATTGAGGTATTGTATTTTTGCAGGCATTCTGTCATTCCCTGATACAATCGCTCAACCCAACTCACCCTAACTTCACCGGGTAGTCCCAACCCGACGGTGATTCCCAATGGAGAAGCGCCCATTGCTGCTAAATCTGATAAATTGGCAGCAGCAGCTCGCCAACCAGCATCTTCTGGGGAAGTGGTTACATCGCTAAAATGCACGCCATCAATCAGCATATCTGTTGTCACTACTAAAGATTGCCCTGGTGCAGTCACCAGAACTGCTGCATCATCCCCAATAATTTCTGGTGGGCAGAAACGCTGCAATCTTTCTAAAAGACCTTGTTCACCAATCTCTTGTACTTGTTGAGAAGATAACTCACTGTTCACAATCGGTTTTTCGCGTTGCAAAATTACGAAGAAAACTGATGATTTGTTTTACTGTTTAAAATAAGGGTATCGTCTAGGAGTCAGTTGGGATGGTAACAACACCAGTAACCAGCATCACATTTGAGGAGTACTTAACCTATGATGATGGCAACGGTTTCCATTATGAACTGGTGGATGGCAAGCTAGAGCTAATGAACCCACCAACTATTGAACATTTTCTGATTGCCAAATTTCTTGAGCAATTACTAGATGCAGAAATCAAACGTTGCAGCTCGAGCTCACCTTGGCTGAGTTTTCGAGAAAGTGGGGTGAGAACGGGTAGAAATAAATCTAGGTTGACTGATTTGTGTGTAGTGACAGTGGAACAAGCCAGAGAATTGTTGAATGCCTCAGCAGTATTTCAGTCACCCCCGTTACTAATTGTCGAGGTGGTCAGTCCAGAGTCGGTGAAACGGGACTATCGCTATAAGCGATCTGAATATGCGGCCTTAGAGGTTCCTGAATATTGGATTGTAGATCCGCTAGAAGGAAAGATTTCAGTGTTACTACTGGAAGATGGATTCTACGAAGAAACAGTTTTTACTGCTAATCAGCAAATTGTATCACGGACTTTTCCAGAATTAGCGGTTGCAGTTGATCAGATATTCACCGCCGGAAATCTGAATTAGGGGAGACGCGATTAATCGCGTCTGCACAGGAGTTAGGAGTTATTAATTAATCTCCCTCATCTCCCCCTGCTCCCTTCTTATGCTGCTTGTGGCTCAACCAGATTTTCTATTCCTTGAACGACTGTTGCCGATTCAATTTTGTCACCCGCCTTCAGTTGATCCAAAACTTCTTTGCCTTCGGTGAGATAGCCAAAAACGGCATAGCGACCATCTAATAGGTTGCGTCCGGCAGGGGTGAGTTCTGGTTCAAAGAGAAAGAAGAAGAATTGTGAAGAACCTCCATTTACTTCACTTTCGGGACGAGCCATTACTACTGCACCAAAAGCAGAGAAAGGCAGAACTGGCATATCAATGTAACGACCAGCTTGTTCTAGCGTAATCCCATAGGTAGGTTCTTTATCACCCTCAACTAAGACTTCTAAGGGAATAGCACGATATTTGTTGGTATTTGGATCAATGAAACCTACGTCTTTGCCGACGGGATCTCCAGTTTGCAGAAAGTAAGATTCTTCAGAACGGGTAAACTCTAAGCCATTATAAAAACCCCTCTGCACCAAATCTATAAAATTCCCAGCAGTGACAGGAGCACTATAACCGTCCACTACGAGGGTCAAATCGCCTTTGTTAGTTTTGATTTCTACAGTGGCACGACCTTTAAGTTGTGGCAGGTTACTGAACTGGGTAGGCACTTCAAAGGGGAATTCTTTCACCATTGACTCTTCTAGCTGAGTAATGAGATCAAGAAGTTTGCCTCTCTCTTGGAGAATTTGTTCTTTATCTTTGCTCTTCGCCAGTTCTTCTAATTTACCCACTCCAGATTTCAACTCGGTAATCCAAGCTTCCGCTTGGGGTTGGCGTTCTGCGGGAACGCTTGTTAATATTTGGGAGGGTTTATCGAGAATTCGGGATGCTTTGCTGATGTCTTTGGAAATAGCACCCCATCGCCGATTCGCCCGGAGTTGGGCAGAGATGTCCTCTAAACTGGCTTGTAGTTGCCGTACAGGTTTGTTATCTATCGGGAGTGCATACCGCAACAAAGCCTTGCCGTCGGTGATTGCGTTGCCGGCTGGCAGCGCGGCGCTACTGGAGGGAGTCCACCCAGCTGTAGTTATGCCTAAAAATATTGTTACCAGCAGTATTGCCATTAGGCTGTTCTTCAGCCAGGATTTTAATAAGTTAAGCATGGGATAACTCAAATGCAGCATTAAATTGTTGATTGGACGTAACCCATAAATAATCTTCCCACGTTAAGTGATGAGTGGATCAGAGGTCTAGGGCAGAGGACAAATGACAAATGACAAATGACAAATGCCCAATGACGACTCTAGAAGGGTACAATAAATGCCGATTGTCTTCCAAAATTTGAAAGCTTCATGATCTCCAGTAACGACTTTCGACCCGGTGTTTCAATTGTATTAGATGGGTCTGTATGGCGAGTGCTTGAATTCCTGCACGTCAAACCAGGCAAAGGTTCCGCCTTTGTGCGAACTAAGTTAAAAAATGTCCAGAGTGGGAGCGTGATGGAAAAAACGTTCCGGGCTGGGGAAACAGTCCCGCAAGCCACCCTAGAAAAAAGTACGATGCAGCATACCTATAAAGAGGGCGATGAGTTCGTCTTTATGGATATGGAAACCTACGAAGAAGGCAGATTGACCCGCGCACAAATTGGCGATCGCGTCAAATACCTGAAGGAAGGTATGGAAGCTGAAGTTATTAAGTGGGGCGACCAGGTACTGGGAGTAGAATTGCCTAAATCTGTGGTTCTGGAAATTATAGAAACAGATCCAGGTTTAAAAGGTGACACTGCCACTGGTGGCTCAAAACCAGCAACTCTAGAAACTGGTGCAGTTGTGATGGTTCCTTTGTTTATTTCCCAAGGAGAACGCATCAAAGTTGATACCCAGGAAGATAAGTATATCAGCAGGGAATAACTTTCATCTCTACGGAGATGCTTGTTCCCGATGGAAATCCCTACATAGGGATTTAATCCCTGCCACACTTAAGATGCTCATTTACGGATAGGTCGAGGTAATAAAAACTGTGCCATTGGACTTTAATGAAATCCGCCAACTACTGGCAACTATCGCACAAACAGATATTGCAGAAGTAACACTCAAAAGCGATGATTTTGAACTAACAGTCCGTAAGGCTGTGAGCGTCAGCAATCAGATGTTGTCGGTAGGTCAACCGACCTTAGGCGGTGTGGTAGGTTCGGGACTGACATCGGGTTCATCTGGAGGAAACCAGATAAACGCAAGTCAGGTAACGGAGGTATCTACATCTCGTGTGTTTGAGAATACTGGTACTAGCACACAATTGCAGTTGTCAGTAAATCCTCCCTCAACCATTGACCAGAGATTAGTAGAAGTGCCTTCCCCAATGGTGGGAACGTTTTATCGCGCTCCTGCGCCGGGGGAAGCGGCATTTGTGGAAGTGGGCGATCGCGTCCGCAAGGGTCAAACTGTCTGTATCATTGAGGCGATGAAGCTGATGAATGAAATCGAAGCCGAAGTCTCTGGACAGGTGATGGAAATTCTTCTCCAAAATGGTGACGCTGTAGAATATGGTCAACCTTTGATGCGAATTAACCCTGATTAAGTATTAATCTATATATCAAATGAGTCATTCCAAATGAGTCATCGTTAAAACTTCAGTCCTTGCGGGTTAATCCTGATGAAACAAACGTTGCCTTTACCACCAGAAGTGGTGCAACAACTAGCTGAATACTTCAGCCTGCTAAGTGAGCCGATGCGTCTGCGGCTGCTCCACTTATTACGGGATGAAGAAAAATGCGTGCAAGAGTTGGTAGAGGCAACACAGACTTCTCAGGCAAATGTGTCAAAACACCTGAAGGTAATGTGGCAAGCAGGTATCCTTAGCCGCCGCAGTGAAGGAACTTGCGCCTATTACCGGGTGGAAGATGAAATGATTTTTGATTTGTGTAATCGGGTTTGCGATCGCCTTGCCACAAGGTTAGAAGAACAAGCCCGTAATTTTCGTGTATTAAATAGTAAACGTTAGGTCAGTTGTCATTTGCCTTTTGTCACTTGTAAAAAACTAATGACTAAAGCGGATAATTTTTCTGAAAGCTTTCACGAGTTAGTGGCTGTTGTAACTCTACACCTTCACCACCTAAAACATCTAACGGTTTGCCGTTTACGTCAATGTACACCTTGGCTTTGGGATTTAAACTTGTCGCAGTATAAACAACTTGCCCTACGCGACCCATCATTGAAGTGCTACCACCACCACTGGTAAAATCTTCAGATAAATTAACGTGAACTTCGTCATTTTCTGACTTTAGCCCCAAAAGTTTGGTTCCTTTGGGGATAGTTGTGGAATCTGTCGCTTCGGCTGGTGACCCTGCCAACAAACTTTGGAAAGCTGCTTCTAATGGCTGGTTGGGTCGTATAGAAGCCACTCTAACAGGCTGGGGGACTAAAGCAACATTTTTGTCTGTTGATCTGAGCCAATAAACATTAGGGGTTTGCTCATTAGCTGGCTGTATAGTTGATGGCTGTGCTGGCTGTTCGATGCGCCCAGAGGGGTTTGATGGTGTAGGAATATTGTTGGATTGGGAAGTAAACCAAGCCACACCACCACCTACCGCTAAAACCACTGCTGAGACACCTGCGATTGTGCCTGAAGAAATACGATTAGATCCTTGTTGGTCTTTCATGTTCAAAACCTTCCTGACTGAGGGCTGATATGGTAGTTATATGGGGAGCAGCCTGGTTAACGACGATACTTGTAACTGAAGAGTTTCCCACTATCTAAAGGAGACTTTATGCCTCAAAAGGCAATTTATTTTTAGTTGTGCAAGTCTCTGGTTTAATTTTAGAATTTCTATTTCTAATCCGTCACCTGCCAAATTATGTAAATCTCATTGTTTTTAGAGATGAAATTTACAACGCAGAGGAATGCAAAGTAAAATATTTATTCCTCTGCGAAGCTTTGGGTAAAACCTTGCCTTTAATTTTTTACCTGAATGGCGTCGGTAATCCACTTATGAAGTGTAGTTGTAACTTCCTCTATGACAATTTCTTGAGATTTGCGGGTGGCTCTTTCTACAACTTCAACTTTGCCATTAGCGATCGCCCGCCCGGTTACAATCCTATAAGGTATGCCTATCAAGTCAGCATCTTTAAATTTCACTCCAGCCCGTTCATCGCGGTCATCTAGTAGGGTTTCAATTCCCGCTTGATTGAGTTCTGTGTAAAGTTTTTGGGCGATTTCAATTTGTTGAGCATCTTTAATGTTAGGAATTGTGACGATCGCGTGGTAAGGTGCGATCGCAACTGGCCAAATAATTCCATCTTTATCGTAAGATTGCTCTACGGCAGCTTGTGCTAATCGTGACACGCCTACACCAAAGCAACCCATAAATAGCGGCTTTTCTTCACCCTGTTCATTGGTATAAGTTGCTCCCATCGCTTGGGAATATTTAGTGCCTAATTGGAAGATGTGACCTGCTTCAATTCCACGGGCGCTTTGTAAGGTTTGTTCTGGGTTATGGATGGCGCGATCGCCTGGTCTTGCTTTACGTATATCTACTATTCGCCTTGGTAGTGTAAATTTCTCACCCCAATTAGCACCGACTACGTGATAACCAGCTTCATTCGCACCTGTAACAAAGTTTTTTAAATCAACGGCTGTTTGATCCACTAAGCGCAAAAACTTGGGATGGATCTGTTTGTTGGCGGTAATATACTCATCTGCGATGTCTGGCGCAATGTAGCCTAGAGGTAGAGATTTAGCTGTCCATGCTTGCTGGGCTTCTACATTTGGCACATTCAAACTAATAATAGTTTTAGCGCTATATTCAGGAGTTACTTTGGTCAATTCATTTTGCAACTTAACTTCATTAACTTCCTGATCGCCTCGGATGCTCACCAGAACCAACACCGTCATACCATTATCATAAACTGTCTGATAAAGGACATTTTTCACTAATTGAGTGGGAGAACAGTTGAGGTGTTGACAGACCTTTTCAATCGTCTCTGTTCCAGGTGTATCGCGTTTCTCGTAGGTTGTAAACCGTGAAGTTTCGGCATCAATTGGTAAAGAAACAGCCTTTTCTACGTTAGCGGCGTATTTACCATCCTCAGTGTAGAGAACTTCATCTTCACCAGCTTCCGCCAAAATCATAAATTCTGTGGAACCAGAACCACCAATTGCACCAGAATCAGCTTCCACTGCCCGAAAAGCTAAACCAGAACGCCGCAGCATATTGCTATAGGCTTTATACATATCCTGGTAAGTTTCTTTGAGGCTGGCTTCATCGGCATGGAAAGAGTAGCCATCCTTCATGATAAATTCTCGTCCGCGCATTAAACCAAAGCGGGGACGAATTTCATCGCGGAATTTGGTTTGAATTTGGTAGAGGTGCAGTGGTAACTGGCGATAAGAGCGAATCATATCACGAGCGATCGCTGTGACTACTTCTTCATGAGTTGGGCCTAATCCTAATTGTTGTTCACGGCGGTCAATTAGGGAAAACATAATCCCCTCAGCTTTGGTATAAGTGTCCCAGCGTTCCGATTCTTTCCATAAATCAGCAGGTTGTAATTGTGGTAAGAGGCATTCTTGTGCGCCTGTAGCGTTCATTTCTTGCCGCACAATTTGGGAAACTTTTTGCAATACCCGCCACATCAAAGGCAAATAAGCATAAAGACCACTACCGATGCGACGAATGTAGCCTGCACGGAGTAATAATTTATGGCTAGGAATCTCAGCATCAGCTGGATCATCCCGGAGTGTAACGAATAACATTTGTGACAGTCGCATCGTTTATAGCCTTTCTTTGATCACTAATTTCTATGTCAACTAAAGTATGAAGTATTAAGGATGAAGTACAAAGGGCATGGGGCATTGGGCATTGGGAAAGAGGAGGCATAAGGCAGAAGTTCTTTAATTTTAAATTTTGAATTGATTTCTCCCCCTACTTCCCCTGCTTCCCCCACTCCCTACTCCCCACTCCTCAGTCCTTTTAGGAGAAAACTACCTTGGCAGATGTAATTTATCAAGCACAGCCACCCTTAGAATTTATTCCTCCGGCGTTTAATCCCTTATTTTTACGAGTCGTCCATCTGTTGCTACCCAGTTGGATAAATTGGCAAACATCTATTACCCAAATTGAAGCAGACAACGTAGAGGTTCTGGTGGATCTCTATCGCCAGTTTCAGGAGGGTAAAATCCGTTTTATGTTGGCATTTCGCCATCCTAAAACAGACGATCCATTTTGTTTGGCCTACTTGCTGTCTCAGCTTGTACCAAAAATAGCGCGATCGCAAAACACAGCGCTAAAATTTCCGATTCACGCTCATTTTATCTACGATCGCGGCATTCCTCTGTGGGCAGGTTCCCACGTAGGCTGGATTGCTTCTCATTTAGGTGGGACTCCGATTCAGCGAGGTAAGGCTGACTGGACAGGGTTACGTTCGGCGCGTGATTTATTTGCCAATGGGAAATTTCCGATGGCTGCTGCGCCAGAGGGTGCAACTAATGGTTTATCGGAAAATATCAGCCCCCTGGAACCCGGTATTGCCCAATTAGGCTTCTGGTGTGCTGAAGACTTGCACAAAGCTGAACGCCCCGAACAGGTTCTAATTGTACCAGTTGGGATTAAATATAGTTACGTTGATGCTCCTTGGGGTGCGATCACAAATCTTTTAAGTGAATTGGAAGGGGCTAGTGGTTTACCTGTGAATTCAGCAGAAAATGCTTCTATAGAGTCGCTTTATCCGCGATTATTAACCTTGGCAGAACATTTACTTTCGCTAATGGAAAAATTTTACACGCGGTTTTATCATCTAAAGCTGCCAGATGCCAAAACATTAGTCGGAGAAATCGAAGATAGAAATGAAGCGTTAGCAGTTCGTTTACAAGCTTTATTGAATGCAGCACTACTAATATCAGAACAGTACTTTGATTTACAGTCAAAAGGTACATTAAGCGACCGATGTCGGCGAGTAGAACAAGCAGGGTGGAATTATATATTTAGAGAAGATTTTAAAGATGTCAAAGGTGTATCTGCTGTAGAAAGAGCTTTAGGCGATCGCGTGGCTGAAGAAGCGAATGCGCGGATGTGGCACATGCGTTTAGTAGAAAGTTTTGTGGCAGTTTCTGGTAATTATATTCGTGAAAAACCGACGGGAGAAAGGTTTGCTGAAACGACTTTAATTTTATGGCAAATGATTGCTAAAATCAAAGGCGATAAAGGTATACAGCGTCCGCAGTTGGGTCAGCAAAAGGTAAAAATTACTGTGGGTAAACCCATATCTATTTCTGAGCATTATCCGGCGTATAAGGAAAATCGCTTGGCTGCTAGACAAGCTGTTGCTGATGTGACAAATGATTTGCAGCACGCATTAGAAGGATTGATTTGATTATGATGGTGAAGCTATTCCTCTCGCTCACCATTATCTGCAATTGGAATGAGGAAAAGTAAGTGCCTCACATTAGTAACCTAGCAAGCAAACTCATCGATAAACAGAAGAAATTAATTTTAGCTCTCTAGAAGCATTTTGAGCTATTTATCTATTGGTGGGAATTTTGCTTGTAACACAGTTTCTATAGCTGTTTGTTTTTGAGGATCTACTCCTTGGGCATATTCTAGGGGAAATGGAATATTAATGTCTGGTATTACGCCTTTACCTTCCAGCCTTTGATTGCCGTTTACAAATACATTCGTAACTGCAACATAAAGTAAGCTGCCATCTCGCATTAAATAAGGACGACCTGCAAGTACGGCTCCCGCCGTTTGAGTTCCAATCACTGGGCCAATCTTACTTTGTTGAAACCCAAACGCGAGAATTTCCTTACTACTACGACTGCCTGAGTTCACTAACATCACTACAGGTTTTTTCCATTGATAGTTATAGGTATAACGGCTTTGGTTTCGTGGAATGTTAGTGACACTGAGATGATGTTTGGCAGTAAACATATTGAGATAACTAACATCTCCTCCACCCCATCCATCTCTTAAATCTAAAACTAAACCGTCTGCATTTTTTAAGCGACCATAAATCAGTTCATCTTGAAGTTGTTGCTGGTAGGGGTCTGCTGCATTTGACCATATATGAATATAACCAACTTTCTTGCCATCTTGCTCAATTAGCTTAATACTGGCTGTCTGAGCTTGCAAGAACATCGTCCTAGGATCAAAAATTTTTGGTACGACAGCAATTTCTTGCTGGCTGCTCAGTTCGGGCGATCGCTGTATCAGCATTTTGACAGTTTGCCCTGCTTTTCCAGCAAAAGAGTGTATTGGGTGATATGGATAACCATCAACACTTAAAATTTGATCCCCTACCTTTAAGCCAGCTTTTGCAGCAGGGCTTTCATCAAGAATAGAGCTAGTAAATGTTTTGCCATTGATATCTTTGGTGAACAAGCCAATATCAGTGTATTCAAGTTTCCCTTTGGGGAAAAACTGTTTTAATTGCTTATTTAAGTCAGGACTTTGAGGTAAGAAAATTCCTAAAAGTTGATAGTAAGCAGGTTCGTCTTGAGTATAAAATCGAGTATGAGAAGATTTGAGCTGAGAAAGCATTTGGTTAAGCACAACAGCAGCATCTTTGCTTGAGTAAGCTTTTATTAGCTGAGGTTGATATTGTTTTTTAATAGCCTTCCAATCTACTCCATTAAAGTTAGGATCGTAAAAGTTATCATTTACTGTTTGCCAAACTTGCTCAAAAATTTGAGTTTCTGGTTTTGCTAATATTGGCATAAGCGGTGAACTCAACCACGTTATAAGCAAAAGAAAAATACTTAAAATAAATACTCTAGCTGAAAGTTTTAAGAAAGTAAGCTGGAATTTTTTCATGTTATTGTGTCTCTTAAATCAGCAACTTCATCACAAGTCATGAAAATCCTTAGTTATTAGTTACGTTTGTACTATTTTGAATTTTTGTACACTGAATATTTATCTTTGCGATAATGCAACAGATGAAATATTTGTGATTACTGGCAACGCTAAAATATGAAAAAAAGCCTACGTTTAGTCTTAGCAGTTATTGCATTAGCGTTAATTGCTCTTTCATGGTGGAGTGTGCTTAGGGTGCAGACTTCTCTTGTAGTACGCAAGATGGAACGTCAACAGATACCGTTATTATATATAGCGCCAAAGAATGCTCAAAATGTTCCTGGTGTTTTAATTGCACATGGTTATGCAGGCTCTAAACAATTAATGCTTGCTTATGCCTACACTTTAGCTCATGCAGGTTATGCTACCATGCTGTGGGATTTTAATAGCCATGCCGCTAATACCAAACCTCTAGAAAAAAACTCACTTCAGCACAATTTAAATCTTGCATATACAGTACTTGTAGAGCAACCAGAGGTAGATAAATCACGTTTGGCCACATTAGGACACTCAATGGGTAGTGGTGCTGTAATGTCTGCCGCTATCAATCAGGCTTCGCGCTATGCTGCAACTGTAGCAGTCTCACCTACAGGCGCGTCAATTACAGCAAATGTACCCCGAAACCTCTTATTACAGGCAGGAAGTTGGGAAAATAGATTTGTTGGTAATGCAAAGCGTTTACTCCAAGCTGGTGGTGGAGAAAATTCCAATTTTGCTCAGGGGAAAGCAAGAAAGTTAGTTGTTATCCCCAATGCCGAACATATTACAATTTTGTTTCGCCATTTTAGTCATCAGGCTGCTAAAGATTGGCTTAATAGCACCTTCGGGATAAACAACCAGAGTAACTATGTTGATTACCGAATGCTGTGGTATTTTTTACACTTGCTGGCATGGTTAACTCTGCTTGCAGCGATCGCCCCTATTTTGGCTGATTCTTCTATTACTTACAAAACAGGACAGTTAAAAAGCTGGATGGGTTTATTAATAGCACCTTTTGTAGCTACTGGTATACTCATGTTTATCAATCGGGTAAGCGATATTGATGGCTTGGGTAGAGTATTAGTAGGTGGAGCAGTTAGTATTTGGTTTGGAGTAGCAGGTTTAAGTTGGCTGATTGCTATGGCACCACTACAACTGCCATCAGCCAGAGCTTTGGTAATTGGCATAACCTTGTTTATCATATTATCGATTGGTTTTGGGGCAATGGCACAGGTAGTATGGTTAGAGTGGTGGTTAATCCCGGCACGTTTGCAAATTTTTCCTATCCTGGCAGTTGCTTGTTTTCCTTGGTTTTTAGCTTCTGGAGTGGCACAGCAAAATCTTAATTTTGGTCAGCGAACTTTGTGGTGGCTAGGACAAAGCACAGTCTTAGTTGGTGGTTTTATTCTAGTGCTTTATTTTCTGCCACAACTAAGCTTTATTTACCTTTTAATGCCATTATTTCCTGTATTTATGGCGATTTTTTCATTTTGCTCTGGGTTACTGAATAATGCTTGGGCTTATGCTATTGGTAGTAGTTTATTTTTTGGTTGGGTATTAGCATCTGCCTTTCCACTATCATAAATTTTTCATTTTTATATTTCTACTCGAACATTCCCTGCTTTAACAATTTGATGGAGAATTGGTGACAAGTTAAGAACTAGAGATCACGACTAGGGTGAGCAGTCTAGTACGTCTAGTTCGTGCTTACAGCGATCGTCAAGCACCACTGACTAAACTACTAAACGAAATACTGAAATAGCATCAAGATGAGTAGAAAATCTCGAAAACCATTGATTGGCATTACAACTTACGGCCGCCTTGCAGCATTACCATTTTCTCTACCAAGCGAATATATAAATGCAGTCCGTGCCGCAGGTGGTATTCCCATATTGTTACCACCAGGGGAAATTGACCCTGCCTTAGTTCTAGACTCTTTGGATGGATTAATTCTCTCTGGTGGTGGAGATATTGACCCTGTTTGTTACAACGGTTTTGCTGATCCTACTATTTATTCTGTTGATCGCGAACGTGATGCTTTTGAATTGCAGCTTGCCAAGTTTGCCCTTGAACGCCATTTGCCAATATTTGGTATTTGTCGGGGTTTACAAATTCTTATCGTCATTTGTGGGGGTACTCTAATTCCTCACATTCCAAATGTCTATGGTACATCTACATTACATCGTCTAGAGCCTGAACCTGGACGACGCTTACCGACAAAACATGTTGTCAGAATAGATGTAGAAAGCCGTCTAGCTAAATGTGTACAGAATTCTCGTATATCTGTAGTTTCTTGGCATCATCAAGCAGTAGATAAAGTACCATCTTCTTGGCGGATTGTTGGTCATGCTCCAGATGATGGGGTAATTGAAGCTGTGGAGCATAAACATCATCCTTGGGCAATTGGTGTGCAATGGCATCCTGAGCTTTCAATTTCTGATCCTAGTCATCAAAAAATTTTTCAAGCTTTCGTTCAAGCTGCGCGATCGCTTCCTCCAAAAACTGCTTGCGGCTAGTGCGTCACTAAGGCTCAATACCAGAAATGTTGAATCCTAATACAAAACTTTACATATCTAGTTACACTAACTCTAAAAAGCCTAAAATAGTCAACATGACATCATCTCCTCAAACCAATGAACATAACTGATTTTCTGACACATGC
>JAHHHS010000044.1 GCA_019359215.1 Nostoc indistinguendum CM1-VF10
GAACACGGGTCAGATTGCTGGGGTATGCTTTACTCATGTTGCTCTCTCAGTGCTGTCTATTATCTATTCACAGCGTATACTGAGAGAGCTTTTTTACTATCTCTCCGACTTTTCAAACAGCCTCTAAGAATAAATAAAACTATGCTACGTATTAATGTAGAACTAATTCAATGAAATGGCCATAAATAGCGATTAAAGCCATAGATAGAAGATATGACGTTAAGCTTGCTTTCCCAAAAATTCAGTAAAACCTTTTATTTATTCACATCTACCTACTTGATAATTACAAGCGATCGCTAAATAAAAAAGCATTTTTGACTGACCAAAACTAATTGGTTTATTTGACATTATTCTTAGTTAACTTTAAATCAGCTATAATTTTAAAGCTGCCAGATACTATGAACAGTTGAAACTACATTAAGAATACTATACAAGTCTATTTCACCTGATAGATTATGACTTCATACTCCAGATGTGCATTACATTAGACTTAAGGAATATTTTATTGTAATTTCTAATGACTGATACAAATCCTTTGCGCGTCGTTTTAGCTGGTATGGAGTTAATTATTTGCTTCACCACGTTACTCAGAAGACGTTTAAAGAATTCGGATCATCCGCCCTGATGGTTCAAAAAGTGCATATCAAAGCGAATGGCATTTATGATAAGCTGATGCGTGCCTAAATTGTATAAACCTCTTTACGGTGGTTAAGTGTTGACGGTTAACGGTTATCAGTCATCAGTTATCAGCCTTCATGTAAATGTTCAAGTTAAGTGCATAACAGCTTATTCAGTTGATTACACTTTCTCTTTAGGTGGTGTTGCGATACCGCGCTTAACTAGACTCCCTTCAAGTTCCTTAATGAATTTTAAGTCTTCCTCCAATAGAGGCTGGCTTTCGCTAAAAGAAAAGTCCTTACTTACAGAGGGATTTTTCTCAAGGAAAGCAAATGCTTGCCGAAATTGACGCGGATTTGCTTTAATTAGCGAGTCAAAGTGACAGGGAATAATCTGCTGAAAATCCCAACTTGCAACTCTATCAGCCCAGTCGAGGACTTGTCTTGGTGCTTGGGGAAGAATGAGGATTTGCAGAATCGGTGCGACAAATGGTCGCCCCTGACCTCGTAAAGCATCGAATGCCTGCTTCCAGGTTTCTTGCCAGCGAAAAGGAAATAAACCAAAGTATGCTTTTAGCGATCGCTGTGGCGCTTTGAAAGCATCACGAAACATCTGTCCGATTGCAGTAACTTCTAGCGCACTTGGACGTAAGTAAAGCGCAAACAATGAAATGCGTTGCCATCCCTTGCGGCGGTTGTCTTCATTGTCCTCGACCGTCTCCAAGGCGTTTTCCCTTGCATGAAACAGTAGGGGATAAGGATCTAATTGTGTGATTTCTGGTGGGTCTTCCGGTACAGAAAGTATAGAATCGGTTACAAGCAGAGTGCGCGATCGCTTGTGAAATACTGCAACTTCTGCAAAAGATCCTCGTCCCAAATTGATATCCAATATTGCATAGTCAAACTCTAGAGCGAAGGGAGCAAGGCTTGAGTCCTCTGGCAGTTCTTGAGTTCGTTTTTGGGGAAAGCCTAGCCAACTAAGCGGCAGGTTGAACGGGAAACTCCACTGGTGCGGCGCAACAAAGACTTGTGCTTGAGGAAAGCGGCGAGAAAAGGGGCCAACGAAGACTTTATGCTCCAGACCAGAACTGGTTGGCAGTACGATGTACTTAACTTCACCGTGCTTTGCTACCAACTCATTAACTAAGCGGATACACTCAGTTGTTGGAGCGACAGGTGCATAGACCAGAAGTCCTCCGGCAGCGAGCTTGACGATAGTCATGCGAATCGGCACGATGGTGTAGAGAATACCGTGAAGCTGATCGAATGTCCAGATAGTGTCAAAAACTATTTCCTTGCGAAGTGTCCGCCGCCTGCCGTAGGGATAGAGTGGGACAGTAGCCCAGAATGGCCATGACCAATCTTTTGGGTGGTTCATCGTCGTTCCATTGTCCTGGCGTGGGCCAGTTGTGAGAGTGCTGTAGTTGCGACAAGCAAGATTGACATAGCACACTTGTTGGGCGAGAGCAACTAGCTAGAACTAAAATTATAACGCATCTTACCATAAGCGATCGCTGTGCAAAAGCTCTCACATTGCCTCCACGGTGTAGCATTCGATAACCTACACCGCTACCAACAAATCGCACACCACAGACGTACACCCACTAAGGGAGGGACTTTCAAATAAAATAATCAATCGCTTTAGTGGCAGGGGAAGCAGAGGAAGCAGGGGGAGAAGAACAGTACTTACGCACTCAGATCCCCCAACCCCCTTAAAAAGGGGGCTTTAGAAGTTCCCCCCTTTTTAAGGCAGGGCTAGGGGGGATCTAGGTTTCAGGCTTCAGTGCGTAAGTCCTAAAGAAATCGGACAGTCCTATTGAACGCAGGAATTGAGTAATTTAATTTTTGGATGTCCCTAAACAAATCGACCGCTTGATTGTTTGCGTTGAATCCCAATCACACTTGGACGCGGTGGTCCCTCAGAATTCCCCTCAATGTTACTGGGCCAATTACTACCACGAGGTACACTGCGTTTTTGAGTAAACAAAGTGCCATCCAAGTTCAAAATCTCAATATCTCGGCTGAGAGTTTGCTGAGGGGTGAATGGAACTTCTTCTCCAGGATGCTGCACTGAAATAATTAGTGTATCGCCAACGAAAGTAGGCCCGGTCAACTCACAGCGTGGTGGCCCATAAGCAAAAGGTACAACTTCCCCAGCATCAGGGCCGCTGGTGGGAATGAAGAAAAGAAAGTTATTGCCAAAAACTCCAATCAGGTTAGAAGTTCTGACATTAAAATTAGAATCATCCGCGCTGGGTGAGTTAGAACCCACTACGCGATGGTCTACCCGTAATACTTCTGGGTTAGCGCCTGTGGTGAAACCATTGTGGGCTTCAGTAGACATATCAGTGACACCCCAAATGTTACCTTGGCTATCAAATGCTAAGTTATCTACATTAGCAAAACCATCTCCCGGTTCTGCTCCCGCTTCTCCACCTTTAGCAAATCGCTGCCAACGGAAGGTTGTACCTGTACCATCAGCACTATCTTCGATAATTTTAAAAAGTTCACCAGAAGGTTGTGCAGCGTTGACATTAGAACTGTACTTGGAAACCACAAAGATTCGAGAATCAGGATATCCATCTCCTGATGGCGCACCGTCTGTGTAAGCAATAAAGACTTCATTAGGATTTCTGGGGTTGATTTCCAAATCTTCAGGACGAGCCGTTGGAGTTCCGCCGATGAGATTAGCAGCTAAAAAAGCATCAACTAGCACTGCACCCTGACTCGTGTAGAAATCTGACAACTTCTTACCCTTGTAAGCAGGTAAAGCTTCAGTCTCACCATAAGAGCTAATAGTTCCGCCTGAATCAGTAACTGTTTTTATCGTGACAACAATTGATCCACCATTTTCAGTTTGTCCTAAAATCCCACTGCGTTTAGGTAGGCGAGTATTACCATTATTAGAAGCCTGTCCCAATGCAGCAATTTCTACAGAAGCAAGAGTTGAAGGTGGAATCGGATTTGTCGGCGTATTTAGTTTGAGAGGAATCCATTGCCCTGTACCGTTGGGATTGTAACGGGCGACATATAGAGTGCCGCTTTCAAATAAGCGACTATTGTTTTTATCAGTGGGATTTTTAACTGTACCAGAACTGACAAACTTCCAAGTGTGCCCGCCGCGCCGATCATCTCCCATATAACCCACTAATGGTTTTCCAGCTTTCGCACGCACAGCGATATTTTCATGACGGAAGCGACCTAAAGCAGTATGTTTGCGTGGGCGGAAACTGGGGTTAGCTGGATCAATTTCTACCATCCAGCCGTATTTTTCGCCAACTAAGCCAAATGTAGCGCCTGTTGTGCCTTCGATGTAGCTTGTTTGTGTGCCATTGGGCTTGACAAGTTCCTGAACTCCTACAAAAGAGCTTGGACTGGCTTGAAAGTTTTCTTCAGCTGACAAGACAGTTCCCCAAGGAGTTGTACCGCCAGAACAGTTAAATCCGGTGCCGATGATTTTGTTACCTAGTCCGTCAGAACTGAGGGGGAAAACTTCTGTCGCACTTGGACCAGTACCAATCAGATAATTGTTGTCTCCTCGCTGATAACTTCTGTCACCCCAAGATGTGATGTTTTTATAATTATCAGTGCGATCGCGATTAATTCCTAAACCAGAAAGTCCGTGGATGCGTCGGTTATTCGGGTCACGCACCACAGCAAAGCGGCCACTGCGGTTTGGGCGGGCAATCCGCACAACAGAGCCACCGATGTTATACATGAATTCACCCAAGACTTCGATATTAGTTCTGTCTTCTGGTAAATTGCGACCAATAATTAGGGGGTAAGATGTGGGGAATCCTCCTAAACCGCTATCAGTTAAGAAGCCAGGTACAGTTGTAGAAAATGGGTAAGAGATGTATTCGTGATTGTTCCAAAGGTAGCCGTCATTGGGGCTTCTACCATCAACGGGAATAAAGCTTGTGTAGTCGCTATTGTAGCCAAAGTAATCTTCTTGATTTGGAAAAACGCGATCGCCCCAACTCACAATTACATACCGTTCGTATTCCGGTGGAACCACAACATCATCTACTATGCTATAGCTACTTAACTGGGCATTAGCAGAGGGTTGTAATACATTTCCTTGCCCAATTCCTGTTGGTAAGTAGCTTGTTTGTTGTGTGTAAATCGGTAAAGGATGAGGCAAGCGAATTGGGGTAAATTTTAAGGGTTGAACCGCATTAGCAGCATTACCGCCCAAAAGTTTTTCTCCAAAAGCAGGAACTAGGACAGTTGCACCAGCGCTTGCACCAAAGAAAGCGAGTAACTGTCTACGTGTAAAATTAGTCATTAGGTTACCTCTTGTTAGGAATAGCGGAAATGATTAGCCTAAAATTTTTACCATTTCTTCTCTAGAAATGATTAATTTTATCCATCGTTATCAGATATTTCGACTATTTGCTGCATCTAGCCACTCGGATTTTCAGCCAATTAATATTAAATAAAGATGCAGATATAGCAATAATTAATATTGTTCTGGAGACTTACTAATTACTTTTAATTTTGCAACTATTCGGCATAAAGAATATTAATTTACATTCATAACTATGTAGGTATATCTTTACCAATCACATCAATCTTAAGAAATAACTATATTTCTACCTCAAGGGTGTTTGTTGGATAATTTGCTATTTTTAACGTTTGCTTAAAATTTTGTTAACCTTATGCTTTTTAATTTGAGTTATAGAAAAATGTATAGATGCTTTTTGCAGTAATTTTTTATGTAAATACCTATGAAAAATACAGTATTGAAAGTTGAAGCTAAAAATTAAGGAGTAAATAATGAATATAGTTATTTCTGCTACTGTTAGTATCTTTGCAAGTTTGGCTCTACCTACTGCTGCTCTAGCCGCAATCTTCAACGGTGGCTTTGAAAATAGCTTTGAGAGTTGGCAAACGTTAGGCGATTACAGAATAGAAACTTCAGCTTTCAGGAGCAAAACAGTAGAAGGAAATTCTCAAGCTTTTCTATCAACTGCTTATAATGAAGTGGTTGGTGTTGACGAAAATGGTGGAGAAGTTATAGGAGGAAGTGCCGCTCCTGCTGCCTACATCACAGGCATTGCTGAAAACTCATTAGAGAACTTTTTAGATGTATCATCTTTCTTTGGAGAAGGCTTACTAGCAGATGCGATTGAGGGTTCTGCTATTAAACAAACATTCACAGCACAAGCAGGAGAAACCTTATCTTTTGCTTGGAACTTCCTCACCAATGAATCAATTGGCGATAATAGCAATCCTGATTTTAATGATTTCGCTTTCGCAACTGTGAGTAATAATTATCAAAACTTATTTTTCAGATTAGCAGATACCACTACAGATTTTTTGGCTAGAGATTCTGATTCTAAGTTTTTTGAAGAAACCGGATTTAAAACTTTTTCCTTTACCCTACCAACTGATGGAGAATATACTTTAGGTGTTGGGGTTGTAGATGTAGGTGAACCAACAATCATTTCAGGGCTGCTTGTTGATAAGGTGCAAGCTGTTCCCGAAACAAATTCAACAGTCAGCCTGTTAATTTTGGGAATTGTAGGAGTATTTTCTGCGCTTAAACATAGTCAGAAATCGCGCTATTAATTTAGGTACAAAATTAGGATCTTATTGGAATAATCAACACTTAACCTGATTGCAAAGAAGCATTAAAGTTAAGCTGTTAAACTTTGCTGTGATCCAAATGCGACAATAAGGGGAGTATATGCAGAACTTGAACTTTGATCGCTTGCTATCAAATCGGGTGAGACGGCGACAAGTTTTGATTGGGACTGGAGCCTTAACTGGTTTGGCGATCGCCAATCAATGGCCTAACAAAGTTCTCGCCCAGCCCCGATTTTCTAATTATCCCTTTAGTCTGGGTGTCGCTTCCGGTGAACCACTTCCAGATAATGTAGTGCTGTGGACACGTTTAGCTCCCGATCCGCTCAATGGTGGTGGGATGCCACCATATAATGTTCCAGTGCAGTGGCAGGTTGCTACCGACGAAAAGATGCAGCAAGTCGTCCGCAGTGGCACACAGATGGCTACTCCAGAATTTGGCCACTCTGTCCATGTAGAAGTGCAGGGACTACAACCCGCCCGTTGGTACTGGTATCGCTTCAAAGTAGGTAATCAAGTCAGTCCTATTGGGCGGACTCGTACTGCTCCTAATCCCCGCGATCGCGTTGATCGCTTCCGCTTTGCCTTCGCTTCCTGTCAAAGCTGGCAAAATGGTTATTATGCCGCCTACAAAAATATGGCTCAAGAGGATTTAGACCTAGTGGTTCACCTGGGTGACTATATTTATGAAGGCGCGCCAAGTACAACTGCGCTGCGATCGCACGATGGCAATGGTGAACCATTTACCTTGCAGGAGTACCGTAACCGCCACGCTCTCTACAAGACTGACCCACATCTACAAGCAACTCATGCTGCATTTCCTTGGCTAGTCACTTGGGACGATCACGAAGTTGACAATAATTGGGCAGACGAAATTCCTCAAGACCCCGAAGTACAATCACGCTCGGTGTTCCTTGCCCGTCGTGCTGCCGCTTTTCAGGCATATTACGAACATATGCCATTGCGGGACTTCTCAAAACCTAGAGGTCTTGATTTGCAGCTTTACCGACGGTTGACTTTTGGCGATCTTGTTGAATTCAATGTCCTAGATACTCGCCAGTACCGTACCGATCAGCCCTGTGGTGATGGACGTAAGCCGCGATGTGCTGAAGCTACTGACCCAACTGCCACAATGACTGGTTCCGAGCAGGAGCGGTGGCTGTTTGAGGGACTAAATCGCTCTGGCGCACGCTGGAACGTCATTGCACAACAGACTATCATGGCTCAGTTTGACTACAATACTGGAGCTGAAAAAGTCTTCAACCTTGACCAATGGGACGGTTATGTTGCCTCTCGCAATCGCATTCTCGGTTTCATCCAGCAACGCCGCCCCTTAAACCCCGTAGTCATTACTGGTGACTGGCATTCTAGCTGGGTTAATGACCTTAAGGCTAACTTTAACGACCCCAACTCACAAACAGTAGCGACTGAGTTTGTCGGTACTTCGATCAGTTCAGGTTGTCCCTGGACATTTGACGTAGAAGCAGCATTGCCCAAGAACCCGTGGGTGAAATATTTCAATGGTAGACTGCGTGGTTATGTTCGCTGCGATCTCAACCGCGAGCGCTGGCGTACTGACTACCGACTGCTGCCTCAGTCTCAACCTACTGAAATTACAGTGTCAGATCCAAATGCACCTGTGATTACAGCAGCTTCTTTCGAGTTGCCAAATCAGGGAGTTGTAGCGCAAGTCTAGTAGTCTGGCAATGCAACATCAGCCTCAAAATGAAAAACTCCATCCCTTTGTGGATGGAGTTTTTGGGCATTCAAGCCCCTAAATTTATTTATGCGTAGGATAGAAACATTTATTTCGAGGCGCACAAGCGCGAGAAATAATACGTCCTTGTTCCAAGCCCCTGCATTTATGTATAGAGTTCTCCCCCCTGCCCCCTGCCCCCTGCCTTCTTCATTGACTACCACGGCTTTGAGGTTCACTCCAAACTAATTTTCCACAACCCCTCTAGCGGATTGGACTGTTGCAATTGACTATCACTCGTGCTGGGCCAATTATTGCCATATACTAACCCAATACTGAATATATTATTTACAGGATATTGCCCTATTTTTCCAAAACCTTCAATATTGTTTGAGTCAGTCATTACCTGTTGGTTCAGCTGTATAGTTATTTGGTTGCCGTCATCAAAGTAAATTGTGGCTCGTTTTTTATGAAAGCGTACCTGAACTTTATAAACCCCACCAGTTGCATAATAGTAAGCTCTCGCAGGCAACTTTTGACCATCGATATTCTGGCCTTTGAACTCAACTGCTATGGCAGGCGTACCTAGCAGCAACAGGACTGGCAGAAGGAACCCTAACATTTTCATTGGTTTGTTAACAAACGCTGTTTATCTATTTCCCACTTTAAAACATAAATTTCAGCTAGGGGGCACGCTTTCGCACTAACTCATGCGGGATCATTTATATGAAGTGTAGGGAGATGAAAAAGTATGGCTGAACACCCATTTCATGACCAACTGAGTTTAGAAGAACAAGCTGAGAAACTCGGAAAGCAAGCAGTAAACTTGGGTTTGATTCCCAGCTTTGTGGTGCATTACTTTCCTGATACCTGGGTATTTTATATACCTAATGAAAGTAAATCAGAAGCACTGACACCAGAAGAGGCATACTTTCGTTTAAAAAAATTGGTTGAACAATAGATTTTTTGACGGCAAGTTTTTGAAGACAACAGCTTTGGCACTGCAATTGTTAAGTAACAGTAGTTATGGCGAAACCTGCAATTTTAACTGTCGATGATGATCCAGAAGTGTTGCAAGCAGTATCACGAGACTTGCGGCATCAGTATGGCGATCGCTTCCGCATTGTCCGGGCAGATTCCGGTATTACTGCTCTGGACGCGGTGCAGCAACTCAAATTACGGAATGAAGCAGTTGCTCTATTCTTGGTGGATCAAAGAATGCCTCAAATGGGAGGTGTGGAGTTTCTTGAACAAGCAAAAGTCATCTTTCCTGATGCGAAACGTGCTTTACTAACGGCGTATGCAGATACGGATGCTGCAATTAAGTCAATTAATAGTGCCAAACTTGATTACTACTTACTTAAGCCCTGGAATCCACCAGAAGAAAGGTTATATCCGATTTTAGATGATTTGCTAGATGACTGGCTAGCTGGATTCCGCCCACCCTTTGAAGGGATTCGAGTCATTGGTAATCGCTGGTCGCCTTTTTCCCATCACGTGAAAGACTTTCTAGCGCGTAACCAGATTCCCTATAAGTGGTTAGATATTGAACTGGAGCCGGATGCAGAAAAATTAGTGGAATACGCAGAAGCTGATGGCAGACAGCAATTACCCCTGGTACTGTTTCCCGATGGTTCCCGATTAATCCAACCATCAAATTTAGAGATTGCTGCCAAAATTGGACTGCAAACCCAGGCAGAGCGACCATTTTATGACTTAGCGATCGTGGGTGGTGGCCCTGCTGGGCTAGCAGCCGCCGTTTATGGGGCTTCTGAAGGATTGAGTACTGTCTTAATTGAGCGTGAAGCACCAGGTGGACAAGCAGGTACGAGTTCACGCATTGAAAACTATCTAGGGTTTCCTGTTGGCTTAAGCGGCAGCGATTTGGCCAGGCGGGGAGTCACTCAGGCGCGGCGATTTGGGGTAGAAATTCTTACTCCTCAAGTAGTAACTGGAGTCAAGCTACAAGATCCTTATCGGGTTCTACAATTGGCCGATGGCAGCGAGATTAGTTGCCATGCACTTTTAGTTGCAACTGGTGTTTCCTACCGTTGGCTAGATGTCCCAGGAGCCGAGAAGCTGACAGGGGCAGGAGTTTATTACGGTGCTGCTATGACTGAAGCGATCGCCTGTACCAATGAAGAAGTTTACTTAATAGGTGGGGCAAATTCTGCTGGACAGGCAGCAATGCACTTTTCTAAGTATGCCAGCAAAGTGATCATGTTGGTGCGGGGTGAGTCGCTTTCATTGAGTATGTCCCAATACTTGATTGACCAGATTGCGGCTACTGAGAATATCCAAGTTTGCACAAGTTGCAGCGTCGTGGAAGTGAAGGGAGATGATTCTTTAGAAGAGATTGTGATTAAACACGCCAAGACGGGACAAACTGAAACCGTACCAGCGCGATCGCTTTTTATCTTTATCGGTGCTAGCCCTAAAACTGATTGGCTCGATGGTGTTGTTCGACGCGATGCTCAGGGATTCATAATCACAGGCCCCGACTTAATGCACAATGGCAAACCTCATCCAGGTTGGGGTTTGGAACGCTCACCTTTCTTACTAGAAGCCAGCGTTCCTGGCATATTTGCAGCCGGAGATGTCCGTTCTGGGTCAATTAAGCGGGTGGCATCTGGTGTGGGTGAAGGTTCGATCGCCATTCAATTTGTTCACCGCTATCTAAGCAATGTTTAGCTAGATCGGGAAAAACTAAGGAGATTGATTAATGTTGTGTATTGAGGACTTGATCAACTTAGACCCGTTTCAACGGCTTCCCAAAGAGCGATTGGAGTGGGTGTGCGATCGCGCTGGTACAGTTGAACTCCGTGCCGGAGAAGTGTTGGTGCATGAGGGAGACTCTGGACGCGGCTTATTTATCCTAGTCAAAGGAAAAATGAATATTACCCGCCGCACTGAAGGAGCTGAAATTCCCATTGGGCAACACGAAGCCCCATCCTTTTTTGGTGAAATTCCAGTCCTCACAGATGAACCTGCACCTGTGACAATGCGGGCATTCAAAGATTGCTACCTTTATGAAGTTAAACCAGACGACTTCCGTAAGCTGCTGCATGAATGTCGTGATTTTGAGCGGATGGTCTTCCGCATTATGGAACGTCGTCTGCGGGGACTAGAATCTTTTATTCGGGGGCGAGAAAAAATGGCAGCTTTAGGGACACTTGCCGCCGGTCTAGCTCATGAACTCAACAACCCAGCCTCAGCCCTTGTTCGGACTTTAGGAGAAATGCCAGCCGCGATCTTAGAGCTACAACGAATGAACTTAGTTTATGGGCAACGCAACGTTGAGGAAGCGCATACTCAAGACTGGTTGAGATTGCGCGATCAAGGCTATGATGCGATTTTAAATAATCGTCTAGATCCAGTGACACTAAGCGATCGCGAAACCGTGTTGCTAGATTGGTTAGAAGATTATGGTGTAAAACAAGCATGGAAATTAGCAGAGCCTTTAGCCGAAGGCGGCATTGAGGTCGAAACCTTAGATCAGATAATGGAACGTTGGCGCAATGACGGCACTGAATTGCGTGAAATGGGATTGCACTGGCTATCGCTCTCCTTTGAAGTCATGTCGATGATTAAACATGGTTTGCGAGGAGCCGAGAGGATTTCCGAACTTGTGCAAGCGATGAAGTCTTATTCTTACCTCGATCAAGGCGTTCAGCAAGAAGTAAATGTGCATCAAGCTTTAGAAGATACCCTGCGATTGTTTGCTCATAAACTCAAGTGCGGCATCCAAGTACAACGCAATTACGATCAACATATTCCTAAAATCCTGGCTTATGGCAGCGAACTGAATCAGGTGTGGACAAACTTAATCGACAACGCCATTGATGCAATGGGGGGTAAAGGACTGCTGGAAATTACAACACACCATTGCGATCGCTTTGCCCATATTGACATCATCGATTCTGGTAGTGGAATTCCACCTGAAATACAAACCCGCATTTTTGAACCTTTTTTCACTACAAAATCAGTAGGGCGTGGTTCAGGGCTTGGTTTGGAAACCGTTCGCCGGATTGTAGAAAATCGCCATCACGGTACGCTCTCATTTGAGTCGCAGCCAGGTAAAACTTGTTTCACCATCTGCTTGCCTTTGTCAAATCAATGAATCATTTATTCTGGCGGCGCTTTTATTAATTGCTGGACGTGAGGTTGACGTAAAAGCTAGCTTCGATTCCGTTCCAGTTAATATTTAGAACTTTTGATACCGACAAGAGGACTTTTCAAACATCCTTTAAAAGGGGATGGGATAACACGAAAGACTGTTGACGGCCTAAAAAGGTCAGCTTGTTTTCAAGTATATATACTTATAATAATTTTAGCATTTACCTTATGACTTATGACAATCCTCCAACTGATTGAACCCGAAATTAAAAATCTGGGTGAGTCTTTTGCCCGCCGCAGTTTACCATATCCTAATCGCCAAATGGTTGGGCCGTTTATCTTTTTTGATCATCTTGGCCCGTCCGTTATGCCCCCCAATCAAGGCATCGATGTCCGACCACATCCCCATATCAATCTTGCAACGGTGACTTATTTATTTGATGGTGCTTTGATGCATCGTGATAGTTTGGGTACCGTGCAAGAAATCCAACCAGGTGCAGTGAACTGGATGACAGCTGGAAAGGGAATTGTACATTCAGAGCGATCGCCCGACCATGATCGTTACAATGAAGCCATCATTCATGGCATTCAAACTTGGGTAGCTCTGCCTGTTGAACACGAAGAAACCGAGCCAAACTTCATCCACTATCCTGCTGAAACCCTTCCTACTTGGGAAGAGAATGGCACTCTCATCAAACTCATCGCGGGAAAAATACTTGGCTACGCCTCACCTGTGAAAGTTTTCTCACCTATCCTCTATTTAGATGCGGTGTTGTCTGCCAATGCTCACTTCACTATTCCTACTGATTATTCAGAAAGAGCAGTATACAGTGTCACAGAAGGATTGAGGATTAATGATGAACCAGTAGAGCAATATCGTCTCGCTATCTTACAACCAGGTGAGCAGATCAAGGTTTCTGCTACTGCTGCTGGTCAGTGTATTGTTATTGGGGGTGAGCCGTTAGGTACACGCTACAAATGGTGGAATTTTGTTTCTAGCCGACCAGAGCGAATAGAGCAAGCTAAAGCTGATTGGCGCGACTGCCACTTTGCTTCTGTGCCAGATGAAACAGAGTTTATTCCACTACCAGAAGTAGTGACAGAAGCTAATCCTTTTTCTTGACAGTCTCGCCGTCAAAGAAATCTGTGTAGAAGTATCCCTGCGGTCAGTTTTATACTGGTCGCAACTCATGAAGCAACGCGTTAGGTGGTTCGCTGACTTGTACCGAATCCCCAACTGATTTGCTCCTCTAGCAATAACTGCCTCCTTTAATAGTGGTATAGGTTTATAGTTAGGTTTTTTCGTGTTTACTTACTCACTGAGTTTATTAAAATACATCAGCCATTGCTGGTTTTGTATTCTTGATTACCCAATAAAGTTAATATATTCTATGCCTTTAGTTATAGAAGTAAACCTAATCTTCTATGTCTATAGGTAGATAAATAAAACAGTAATAAAAGTTTAAATCTTAAAAAGAGAAAATTAACCTTGTAAAATATCCCTATAGCTTTAGGTTTATCCTCTTACAAGAATCAAATAACATCTCATTTGTCAACATTTAAGAGGGCTGCTTCTTCAAACCTAGTAATCTTACTTAAAAAGTGTTGCATTAACTGTCAAATAGCTGTATTGTTAAAGGTGATCTCCCTAAAAAGATTAACGGTAGATACGCAAATAGTAAGGATGATAAAATGACTTTGCTTAATTGATTAACAGTGCTAACCTGCCCTTTACCAGATTCTCCTTTACGAATAAGTATTCCATTTACCCAATGTGCTAATTTTTCGTGTTTTAAGGGATCTATTCAAAGGTAGTAGTTGTTAACCATGACATGATATCTTTAGATACACATGATATCTTTAGATAAAATCCCTGTAATGTTTACTTGAGATAGTAGTTCTCCTTCAAAAATCAACTAAGAGCCATAGTAAATCTGGATTTACCTTTAAACATCCAAAATGCTACCAAGGTAAAATCTAAGTTATGACTTAAACCAGGACATTTCCCCCTAGCCTCCGAAAGTACTAGAGGGATCATCCCAGTTTTAGTTGTTTATCAGGCTGCTAAAAAATAACCTTTGTGGGTTAAGTTTTTGTGCATTTTTCTGCAAAATCTCGGGCAAGAGAAATTCAGAATTTAGCTGCTGCACTTTCGTGCATCTGCTCTTTTACCATGAACTACAACTAATTTCAATTATGACACTTAAAGTTCCTCAAAATCAAGCTTCAATTAAGCAACCTTTTGTAAGGTATAACGCTTACAACACTGATTATTTGACAAATCTAGTACTGAAACTAGAATTTTGCCTTAATAACCAAAATTTTGGCTTAATATATAAATTTCTTTCTCTATTAATTAAAAAATTGCAAATTCGCCACGAAATTTGCGTTTTTAAATTTTAGCACGCCAGGCTGATTTTCTCGCTAATATAGGTGCTAGCTACAATCTTTAAAACCTCAAAGAGGCTTAATTTTGGGTTTTAATAGATAAGATTTGCTAATGTAAATTTTTATGTGGCAGCATACATTTTGCTAAAAACGCGAAATTTAATAACTAGCGACTTAGGTTAGCGAATCTGAATTCTGTAGATTATTAATCACCTATACATCTCCAATCAAGAGAAATAGACATATGCGGGAATTACTTGTTTACGCATTGATGATTTCTTTTGAGTTAAAGCAGGATAATTGCATTCCAAGCAAGATATGTACATAGAAAACAGAGATCAAAATTTTTAATCCTGTATCCCGTTTTTAAAGATGAACAGGTGCTATCTATATTTTTCAAGTATCAATTCGCGATCGCTTATTCTTTCGCTTTGAACTTTGGGATTTATTGCTGGCTTGTTGTGGTAACTCACGCCAGCATCGCATAACTGTACCAAGTATCTGCAATTTTTTAAGCGGTGTGATACCAGAGTGATTTTCCATCCATTCTAAGAACTTTATTAAAATTACCAATGCTGCAATACAGGACAGAATGAATATTGCTTACAAAGTTGGTACAACGCCAATTGCCATTATTAACTTAGAAATTGCCCTAGTTAATTGTAACTACTAAGGCTATTTAGTATTTGCAAATAATTAGTAATTAAATTACAGAAATACAAATGTTAACTGATCTATATTTAAAGTGAACAAAACAGACTTTGTAACAGAATTTAACTTAGGAAAAAATATATTATGAGCAAATCAAATTATCGAATTCATTATTTAAGGATGAGCTTTACAATGATAAAACAATTTTTTTGAAGTAAATTTATAGCAAAATACAATAGCATATATTTAGTAATTTTAGCGAATAGTTACAAATAGAACGAGCTGTATATATAACTTGTAGAGTCAAACTACTTTTATTAATTAATTTGAAATAAGCTGTAAAAAGCTAATTAAAATACGACAGCCTAATTGGTGTATTAGGTTTTAATTTTTCATGCAAAGTTTTAGCTCTTAAGGAGTATAAAGATTAAAATGATCAAATATAAATTTCACATAAACATATAAGTTTGCTCTATTTAATGTATTGACTTGTTAAAGAAATAAGAGTAATCTGAATCTAGAAGGTAAAAAAATAAATTTTGTAAAGCAAGCCTACAGGCAGAATAGAACCTATAAGGGTAGGTGAATTAATCTTATTAGCGTAAACATCTTAAAAGTGTGTTAAGAAGCCTGCTATGAATCCATATTTTTGGCACAGATTTAATATGTCTACCTTACAAAAAGAACTGTAATAGTATAGAGAGAGGTACATTAAATGAGTACTGATTCTAATGGCTTGATAACGCAGCACCATTTTTCAACGTTAGTAGAATTGCTGAGTTATAGAGCAAAAAATCAATCTGAACAGAAAGCTTATACTTTTTTACAAAGTACAGAGACAGAAGCAGTATCGTTGACTTATAAAGAGCTACATCTGCAAGCGCAAGCGATCGCAGCTAGTATGCAATCTTTAAATCTAGTTGGCGAACGTGCTTTGCTCCTATATCAACCGGGTATAGAGTTTATTGCTGCTTTCTTTGGGTGTTTATATGCCGGCGTTGTTGCTATTCCTGCATATCCACCTAGACGAAATCAAAAGTTGTCCAGGTTGCAGGCTATAGCGGCAGATGCCCAAGCCAAGATTGTACTTACTTCTCAATCTCTTTTGCATAGCCTACAAACCAGCTTCAATGAAGAGGATTTAGAACTTTCTGGATTGCATTGGCTAGCTACCGATGACTTGAGTAACGATCTAGCCCAAGCATGGCAACCGCCGGAACTCAACGGTAATACTTTAGCTTTCCTCCAATACACATCTGGCTCTACAGGGACACCAAAGGGCGTGATGATCACTCATGGGAATCTGCTGCATAACGAGCGGATGATCGAGAAAGCCTTCGGACATACAGACAAAACTATTGTTGTTGGTTGGTTGCCTGTTTTCCATGACATGGGACTCATTGGAAATGTGTTGCAGCCCATATTTTTAGGGGTTCCTTGCATTCTGATGTCTCCAGTTGAGTTTCTCCAAAAACCAATTCGCTGGTTGCAAGCAATATCCCGCTACAAAGCTACAACTAGTGGTGGGCCAAACTTTGCTTATGATCTCTGCATTCGCAAGGTGACACCCGAACAGTTAGCGACTCTCGATCTCAGCAGTTGGGAAGTTGCCTTTACTGGTGCTGAACCTGTCCGGGCCGAGACTTTGGAGCAGTTTGCTTCTACTTTTGCACCTTGTGGCTTCCGCAAGGAAGCATTTTATCCCTGCTACGGTATGGCAGAAACCACTCTGATAGTAACCGGGGGTGAGAAAACAGCTTTACCAATCACTTACAACGTAGAAAAAGCAGCATTAGAGCAAAATCGAATTGTCAAGCAGCCCGAGGACCGCAAAGATAGCCAGACGATAGTAGGTTGTGGGCAAAGTCCTTCTGATCAGAAGGTGATCATTGTTGATCCCCAATCACTAACCCTCTGTGATCCTGAGCAAGTGGGAGAAATCTGGGTAGCTGGGCCGAGTGTTGCTCAAGGTTATTGGAATCAACCTGAAGAGACAGAAAAAACTTTCAATGCATACTTAGCAGATACAAATATTAACAATAGTGCAGCCTCAGGCCCCTTTCTTCGCACGGGAGACTTGGGATTTTTGCAAGACGGGGAGTTGTTTATTACAGGGCGGCTCAAAGATGTAATTATCGTCAGAGGGCAAAATCATTATCCCCAAGACATTGAACTGACTGTTGAAAAGAGCCATCCAGCCCTTAAATCTGGCTCAGGAGCAGCCTTTTCCATCGATTTTAAGGGTTCCGAACGATTAGTTATTGTTCAGGAGGTAGAACGGAGTTACTTGCGGAAGTTAAACGTTCAAGAAATTCTTGGAAATGTGAGACAAGCAGTGATTGCACAGCATGGACTGGATATATTTGCTACGGTACTCATCAGGACTGGAAGTATCCCTAAAACCTCTAGTGGTAAAATTCGCCGTCAAGCTTGTCGAACTGCATTTCTTGCCGGCACCTTGGATGTTATGGAGGATTGGAGTGAGAATCCTCAGAACAAAGCTAAGTTTAAGGATCTAGAAGCAGAAGTTGATTCTGTTCTCAAGCAGTTAACACCTGCCAAGCAGCTATAAACTAGCCAGGGCAAGGGCTGGTTGGCTCGCTCCTAGCCTCCAGTCTGCGAGGAAGGCAAGACAACTTTGGGCTTATCTTAGTGCCATTCGCCTATAGGTAAAGGCTCGTCTTCCGACTAGGCAGAGGTAGTGCAGGAATCCTCAGTAATTTATCGATCATGATATCAGAGGCAGAAGAAAGCGATCCCAGCTTAGTTGCAATGGTGGCAGATAGCTCCAGATACGGGGATCATTTATTTATCTTCTAGAGTTTTTTAGCTTGGTTAGGAATATGAATATTCCTAAGACAGGTATGGTTGCAGTGAAAAATTGAACACATTTGATTGTTGAAACATCTACATAGACGAGGACTTAAATTATGACAATGCAGAATCTTGAATTGAATACCACATCTACAGTTGTAACCAAGCAGATCCCAACAGCAGCAGAGATTCAAGCATGGATAGTCTCATATCTAGCTGACTTGCTGGAAGTCGATTCAGACGAAATCGAAGTCACAATACCTTTTGACCGCTACGGTTTAGACTCTTCAGCAGCAGTCGGTTTGACAGGTGACTTAGAAGACTGGTTGGGATGTGAACTCGATCCAACCCTACTATACGATTACCCAACTGTTGAGGCTTTAGTTAAGCATTTAGTCTCAGAGTTAAAAGTTGAAAAATAATCTCAATTCTCTTCATATTTAGTGCATTCAGGAGAAAATCATGGTAACTCTAAATAAGACTCTCAAACCGTTAGAAGCGCAGGAGCCAACGCACTTCCATCGGATTGAAAAAACTTACCAAAATAATAAAGACTCAGATTATACTGAGAAACTCAAAGAACTGGGTAACGAATTTAATTACGCCAAAAACAGCAATTATTATTGGAGTAAACCTGACCTTTCGCTTCTGTATGGGACTCCTCTTTATGATGCTGCTTCTGAAACCCAAAAACTAGCCCTTAACCATCTTTATTGGGTTGGAAATTATAACCATACTGCTGTTAGCGAAGCCAGTACAAGTATTTACAACATGGTCACTTCTGGTGTTTTTCGTGCCGTTGGTGGTTATGAAACACTTTGTGATGAACTGGACTTTGAAACCGAGCAGGAAAGCTACCACATTCGTACCTTTCAAAAGATAGGCTACAAATCGAAAATGGCTATTGTCGGCAAAACCATATTGGGTAATTCCCTTTATGGCAAAACAGCAAAAGACAACAATAGTTGGCTTAATCTTTTGATTCCTCAACCTGTGCGAGAGTATTTCACCTCTAGTCAAGGAAGTTCTTCCTTTTCAATACAGCGAGACAATACCTTAAGCGCGATCGCTAAGACAATGTTGAGCGATAATAAACAGTATTACTCTCAGTATTTGAGAAATTTAGAAGAAAAAGGTGAGCCGATTCCTGCACCAGCAGATGGACTAGCAGGACGAATCGCACCCCGCCACTGGTTACGGTTTTTTACTGTTCACTGGGGTATGTCGCCGTTTATGGCGTGTCAATACTATTCCTTGCGCTATACGGCTAATGCAATTCTCAAGAATCAAGAATATCCTTATGTCAGGTATTACCGAGAGTTAGAGCAAAAAGGCGAATATATTCCGGCCCCAACAGCTGTTTCTTATTACCACTTATTGGACGAGGCTTTCCATACCACGATCTCTCAAACCATTGCCAGAGATATGTATAAGGATTTTCCGAAGCCAACTGCTTACGAGAAATTTATCTCTGGTTCGATAGTCTATCAAATCCAACGTAACCTTTTGAGCGGACTTTCTGGAGTCTTACCTGGTCGTTGTGTTTATGATGACCGGATGTTGATGCTCTTTTATTACAAGCTCTTGAAGTCTCCTTTATTTGATATGGAAACAAAAGAAGCACTTGATTGGATGGAAAAATGCTTCTGCCAAGAACACGAAGGTTATCAAACCGGACTGAAATATCATCAAAGTCTTTTGGAATTGATGCGGAGATTATTTAATCGCCTAGACTATCAGTGGGCTGTCAACCGTAACATGAGTATTATGGCTGCTGGAGCCTCAATTGACAAAGCAATTCAAAACACTATTCCGGTTTTTAAAGAGTTCAAAAAATCGGTTATAGCTCAAGGCAGTTAAAGCAATTCGTAAGGGACTTCCAAATAAAAAATATCCAAAAAACTCACTTTTATTTATTCCTGTGTGTTCTCTGTGTTCTCGGCGTCTAGGTTTATTTGGGTAATTTATTTCTTGGAAATCCCTAATTCGCAATTCGTAATTAAATTCTTAATTACGAATTAGTAATTAGTTAAAAAGAGGCATAATATTTTGATGGAAGCCATAGCAATTGTTGGCATTGGTTGCCGTTTTCCCAAAGCTAAAAATCCTGAGTCCTTTTGGCATCTCTTACGTGATGGAGTAGATGCGATCGCACAAGTACCGCCAGAACGATGGGATATAAACGCCTTTTATGAATCTAAGCCAGCGACACCAGGAAAAATGAACTCCCGTTCGGGCGGTTTTTTAGATCAGGTAGATTTGTTTGATCCCAACTTTTTTGGAATTTCTGCCCGCGAGGCAGAACATCTAGACCCCCAGCAAAGATTAGTCTTGGAAGTAGCTTGGGAAGCTTTAGAAAATACTGGACTTGTGCCAAAAACTCTATCTGGTAGCCAAACAGGGGTGTTTATCGGTGTTACCAACGCTGACTACCACAAACTGATCTACAAAGACTCTTCCCAAATCGGTGCATATAGTGCTACGGGGACTACCCCTTGCATTGCCGCCAATCGTCTATCCTACTTGCTAAATCTGCGTGGCCCCAGTATAGCTATAGATACGGCTTGTTCTTCATCATTAGTGGCAATTCATTTAGCTTGCCAAAGTTTGCGAAACGGAGAGTCCAATCTCTGCCTAGCTGGAGGAGTTAACTTGATGTTAGCTCCCGAACCTGCAATTTCTTGCTCCCAAGCTCAGATGATGACTCCTGATGGTCGTTGTAAGACCTTTGACGCTAGTGCTGATGGTTATAGCAGAGGAGAAGGTTGCGGCGTAGTCGTACTTAAGCGTCTAGAAGATGCCCTCCGTGATGGAGACAACATTTTGGCGCTAATCAGAGGCTCGGCAGTTAACCAAGATGGTACGAGTAATGGACTGACAGCCCCCAATGGGCCTTCCCAGCAAGCAGTTATTCGCCAAGCCCTAGAACAGGCTGGAGTCGCCCCAGCGCAGATTAGCTATGTGGAAGCTCACGGGACTGGCACTTCTTTAGGAGATCCCATTGAAGTCAAATCCCTCAAAGCTGTACTGATGGAAGGTCGTTCCCCAAATCAACCCTGTTGGATTGGCTCAGTCAAGACCAACATTGGTCATTTGGAAGGTGCTGCTGGCATGGCTGGCCTGATCAAGGTGGTCTTACAAATGCAGCAACGGGAAATTGCACCCCATCTGCACCTCAAGCAGCTTAATCCTTATATTTCTCTGGAAGGCACACCCTTTGCCATTCCAGTTGAGCGTCAGCCTTGGTCTTCCCCTGGAACTCGCTTGGCAGGGGTCAGTGCTTTTAGTTTCGGTGGCACCAATTGCCACATAATTTTAGAAGAAGCACCATCTGATTTTAGATTGGGGGATTCTGGTTCGATAGAACGACCCCAGCACATTCTGACCCTATCGGCAAAAACTGCTCCGGCTCTAGCGCAACTAGCACAAGAGTATCAAGATTTCTTTGCGTCTCATCCAGAAGTATCGTTGGCGGATGTCTGCTTCAGTGGCAATACGGGGCGATCGCATTTTGAGCATCGCCTCGCTGTTGTTGGCGAATCTGTTGTAAAAATGTGTCAGCAATTGAGTGCTTTTGGCGCTGGAGAAGATACTTCCGGTCTTAGGAGTGGGCAATTAAAGAAAAAGAAGTTGCCGAAGCTAGCATTTTTATTCACCGGTCAGGGATCGCAGTATGTCGGTATGGGTCGTCAACTCTACGATACCCAACCGATTTTTCGGCAAGCTATTGACAAATGCGCCCAAATTCTGCATCCATATCTTAACCAGCCTTTACTTGAGATTCTTTATCCCCAAGTGGGCAAATCTTCGCCTTTAGATGAAACTGCTTACACTCAACCAGCCTTGTTTGCTCTGGAATATGCTCTATTTCAGTTATGGGAATCCTGGGGGATCAAACCAGATGCAGTGATGGGGCATAGCGTAGGTGAATATGCAGCTGCTTGTATTGCCGGGATATTTAGTTTAGAAGATGGTCTAAAGTTAATTGCCGAACGCGCTCGTCTAATGCAGGCGTTGCCCCAAGATGGTGAAATGGTGGCGGTGTTTGCGTCGGAAGCTTTAGTAACCTCAATTATTCAACCTTATGCCCAAGTCGCCATTGCTGCTATTAATGGCCCTAAGAATATAGTAATTTCTGGCGATCGCCACGTTATAGAAACAGTTACCAACATTCTGCAAACACAAGGAATCACGACGAAAAAGTTACAAGTTTCTCATGCTTTCCACTCTCCCTTAATGGAACCAATGCTAGGTGAGTTTGAGCAAGTAGCCAAAAATGTTACCTACTCTTCACCTAAAATTAGCCTAATTTCCAATCTCACTGGTCAACCAATCTCAGATGAAATGGCTACCCCTGAGTATTGGTGCAATCATGTGCGGCAGCCAGTACGTTTTGCAGACAGTATGGAGGCTCTGTATCAGAGGGGCTACAAGATATTTGTCGAGATCGGCCCTAAGCCAATACTCATGGGAATGGGTCGTTATTGTTTACCAGAAGGAGAGGGAGCTTGGTTGCCTAGCCTGCGGACTGGGCGCGAAGATTGGCAACAAATCCTTGACAGTTTAGCGGTATTGTACATTAGTGGCGCGATCGTAGACTGGAATGGTTTTGATCGAGACTATGCCCGTCGTCAAGTTGTTTTACCAAATTATCCATTTCAACGCCAGCGCTATTGGTTTGAAGCAGTTAAGAATGGGCATTCAAAAACAGAGTTTTTATCCCAAGATCGTATTCAGACTCAAATCTTCAATCTCTTACATCAAGGAGAGACTCAACAATTAGCCAAATACTTACAAACTGCAACACAATTCTCCCAAGAAGAAATTAAAGTACTGCCTAAGCTGCTAGAAATATTAGCCAACCAACATCAACAACAATTAACAGCAGCATCTTACAAAGATTGGCTCTACGAAGTTAGTTGGCAGCCCAAGCCCCGTCATTTGACACAAATCAGCGCTCAAGAACCTGGTAGCTGGATGATTTTAGCTGACAAACGGGGTGTTGGACAAGCTTTAGCGCATCTTTTACAAGAGCAGGGTGAAAGTTGTTTTCTGGTCTATCCTGGGGACAGCTATGAACTTAAACAGCCTGGAACTTGGAGTGTTAACCCATCGAATCCAGCCGATTTTGAGCGGCTTTTCCAAGAGGTAGTGGGAACTAACAAGTTACCGTTAAAAGGAGTTGTTCACCTGTGGAGTTTAGAAGCAGGATTGACTTCAGAATTAACCGTCCCTTTAATAGAAAAGATTCAGGTTCTTGGTTGTGCCAGTACCTTGCATCTAGTGCAAGTTCTTGCCTCACGCCTCGCCTCGCCCCGTTTGTGGTTAGTAACTAGAGGAGCAGTACCAGCAGTATCTTCATTGCAAGCACCAGCCCAGGCTTCTTTGTGGGGATTGGGTAAAGTTATTGCTTTGGAGCATCCCAAATTGTGGGGAGGACTACTAGATTTGGCTCCCGATGCTCCCACAGATGAAGCAGTAAATCTGTTAGCAGAGATTTGGGATTCTCAAGGGGAAGACCAAATCGCTTTCCGAGAAGGACGGCGTTATGTGGCTCGTCTCATCCGCAGCGAAGTACCAGAGGCTCGTTCAACACACCTGCAATCGGATAGCACATATCTAATTACTGGAGGTTTGGGAGCATTAGGTCTAAAAGTAGCACAGTGGATGGTAGAGCAAGGGGCGCGGCACTTAATGCTGACTGGGCGCAAAGAGGCATCTGCTGAAGTACTCCAAGCGATCGCTCAGATGGAAAATCTGGGAGCTAAAGTAGCGATCGCTCAAGCTGATGTTGCCCACTGGAGCGATATGGTCAGAGTATTCGAGGAAATTAAAACCTCAATGCCGCCTCTGGGAGGAATTATCCACGCTGCTGGTATGCTCCACGATGGCATCCTTCGACAGCAGGAGTGGAAGTCCTTCGAGCAAGTTATGACAGCAAAGGTTAAAGGAACTTGGATTCTGCATACATTGAGCCACCAGTTACAACTGGATTTCTTTGTCACATTTTCCTCGGCTGCGGCGTTATTAGGTTCGCCAGGTCAAGGAAATTATGCAGCCGCTAATGCTTTCATGGATGCGTTAACCGATTATCGCCGAGCATCGGGACTGCCAGGATTGAGCATCAGCTGGGGACTTTGGAAAGATGCTGGCATGGCTACAAGTCTGGGAAACCGCGACCAAGCGAGATTAGCAGCTCAAGGGATGGAGTCAATACCACTAGAGCAAGGATTGCAGATATTAGGAAATTTGCTAGGACAGGATAGAAACCAGGTAGGAGTATTGCCAGTCAACTGGCCTAAGTTCTCCGAACAATTTCCTGAAGGTGTGGTTTCACCATTTTTGGAATCTTTCATTGCCATAGATAAAAAACCATCGTTCCAGCGAACACAATTTTTACAACAGTTAGAGGTAAGCCCTGTAAACGAGCGGCAAACTCTTTTAATTGCTCACATCCAAACTGAACTTGTTAAGCTTTTAGGGATTGATTCATCAGAATTAGAGCCGCAACAAGGTTTTCTTGATCTCGGCATGGATTCTCTGATGGCGGTGGAATTGAAAAACCGTTTGGAAAGCACTCTGAGTTGTTCTCTACCTGCAACTTTAGTTTTTGACTATCCCACAATCGAAGCACTTGTCGATTATCTACTTAAAGATGTGATCGCATCTTTAATTTCTGATGAATCTGCTGTCGAGTCACAAGAAACCAACCATGAGGAGCAAGTTGTAACTGATTCATATTTAGACGATTTATCAGACAGCGAAGCGGAAGAACTGCTGCTTGGTAAATTAAATAGCATGAGGTACTGAAGAGATGTCAGAACAAGAAAATAGTGTATCACCCATCAAGCGGGCACTTCGGGCGATTGAAGACCTGGAAGCCAAAGTTAACCAGTTGGAGTATGCCAAACGAGAACCAATTGCAATTATTGGTATGGGTTGCAGATTTCCCGGTGCTGAGAATCCAGAGGCTTTCTGGCAACTGTTACGCAACGGAGTTGATGCTATTACTGAAGTTCCTGCCGATCGCTGGGATATTGAAAAATTCTATGATCCAGATCCTGATGCTCCTGGCAAGGTGTGTACCCGTAAAGGCGGTTTTTTGACTCAGGTAGATGGCTTTAACCCAGAATTTTTTGGGATTTCAGCTAGAGAAGCAGCAAGTATAGATCCTCAACAACGCCTGTTACTAGAAGTTGGTTGGGAGGCTTTAGAAAATGCAACTCTTGCACCAGAGCATTTGTATAACAGTTCTACAGGAGTATTTATCGGCATTTACCTTAATGATTACAGCAAGGTAATGTCGTCAGTAGGAGACTCAACCCAAATCGACGCTTTTAGCGCGATCGGCAACTCCTTGAGCGTAGCGGCTGGGCGCTTGTCGTATATTTTAGGGCTAAAAGGCCCAAGTATGGCGATCGATACTTCTTGTTCTTCTTCATTAGTTTCAGTGCATTTGGCTTGTCAAAGTTTGCGGCTGGGAGAATGCAATTTAGCCCTAGCTGGCGGAGTTGGTTTGAATCTCGTCCCAGACACCAGCATTGCTCTTTCCAAGTCACGGATGTTAAATCCTAACGGTTGCTGCCAAACCTTTGATGCTGCTGCTAATGGTTTTGTCAAAGGAGAAGGGTGTGGTGTCGTCGTCCTCAAGCGTCTCAAAGATGCTTTAGCTGACGGGGATAATATCTTAGCCTTGATTCGGGGTTCTGCGGTTAACCACAATGGGCGTAGTAGTAGCTTAATTGCTCCTAATGGGATGTCTCAGCAAGCTACAATTCGCCAAGCTTTAGAAAATAGTGGCGTAGACTCAGCCCAGATTGACTATGTAGAAGTTCAGGGTACTGGCACATCAGTTGGAGAACCGATTGAAGTGGCAGCTTTGGGGACAATATTTGGTAAGAGTCGTCCTCAAGATCAACCTTTGGTTATTGGGTCAGTAAAAACCAACATTGGTCACTTAGAACCCGCTTCTGGGATCGCCAGTTTAATTAAAGTGGTGCTGGCTTTGCAACATGGAGAAATCCCACCGCATCTGCATTTTCAGCAGCCTAATCCTAACATTAAATGGGATGAATTCAGGCTAAAAGTTCCAACTGAGCGAATGCCCTGGACTGTAGGAGCAAAGAGCCGACTGGCGGGAGTTAATACCTTTGGCTTTAGCGGCACTAACGCTCATGTGATTTTGGAAGAGGCTCCAATCTCAGAAGTAGTGCCAAGGTCAATAGAACGCCCCCTACATTTACTAGCACTATCAGCGAAGACAGACGAAGCTCTGATCCAGTTAGCCGAACGGTATGAGAAGCACTTGGCTGCTAACCCAGACTTAGCTTTAGGAGATATCTGCTTTAGTGCCAATAGCGGGCGATCGCACTTTCAGCATCGGTTAAGTGTGGTAGCATCTTCATCTACCGAACTTTATGAAAAGCTAGCAGCCTTCCGCGCTGGGCAAGAAGTAACAGGGTTATTTAAAGGAAAGGTCGCAGGTTCTCCTAAAATAGCCTTCATTTTCACAGGCTTGAGCTACCAGCATCTAGGAATGGGGCATAAACTCTACGAAACTCAACCTACCTTCCGTGCTGCCCTCGACCATTGCGATAAAATCCTGCGTCCTTACCTAGAGCAACCATTACCAGAGCTACTTTTCTCTCAATCTCCCCCTGCTCCCCCTGCCCTCTTCTCCCTAGAGTATGCCCTTTTACAGTTATGGAAATCCTGGGGTATACAACCCACCACAGTTATGGGTAACGATATCGGGGAATATGTTGCTGCCTGTGTAGCTGGAGTTTTCAGCTTGGAAGATGCCTTAAAGTTGGTTGTCAAGTCCCAAGTAGACGAGTTTGAGAAAATCGCTAGGGAAGTAACGTACTCCCAACCACGAATTCCTGTAGTTTCTCATCGAACTGGTGAAATAGCTACCCCTGAGTATTGGTCTGAGCAAGTACGAAAACCCGTAAATGCAGCCAGCGTAGATATTCTAGTTCAACAGGGGTACGAAATATTTGTAGAAATAGGTAGCGATCGCTTATCTAAGAATGAAAAAATTTCGCTTCCTAGTCTGCATCCAGAAAAAGAAGATTGGCAACAGCTACTAGAAAGTTTGGGGACTTTATATGTACATGGGGCAAAAGTAGACTGGTTAGCTTTTGATCTGGATTACTCGCCTCAACGTCTGCAATTACCAACCTATCCCTGGCAGCGAAAGCGCCACTGGTTTGGAGCTAATCGTAATGGGCAAGAGAAAGTTGACAGCGTCTCCCCGAATAAATCTCTCAATAATGCAGACTTTAAGCAATTAGTCAAGCAGTTAGAAATGACCGCAGAACTTTCACAAGCAGAGTTGAATTTGCTGCCGAGACTGCTTGAGCTACTAGAAAAGCAACACCAACAGACCGAAACTCAGGAGGAAACTAACATAACATTGCAGCAGCTAAGTCTCAAATCTTTGACAGCAGAAGATATTCAAGCTTGGTTAGTTAACCAAATTGCCCAAGAACTAGGAGTTAAACCCGATGAAATCAATGTCCAGCTACCTTTTGACAGTTACGGCTTAGATTCCGTGCTAGCGATCGCGATCGCTAGTACTGGAAAACAATTCCTCGGACTTGATATGTCTCCACTTCTCTTAGTGCATTATCCCACTATAGAGTCACTTTCACAGCACTTAGCCAAAGAAGTAGAAGCTTCTGAATCAGAAACCTTTGAAATTTAAGTTAAGCATTTCTTTCTCACAACTAACGCAAAATACCTCTCAAACTCTTATTTCTCTGCGCTCTCTGTGGCTCTGTGGTTCGATTTTTCGTATTTCTTTCTTCTCTGACCCTGCGGCAAGCCGCTTTGCACGTTCAAAAAATTGCCTCTTACCCAAGCCTATTGACACATAACTCATTCTGTTAGCGGTAGCGGGGCGTTTAGCCCATTCTGACTCCTGACTCCTGAATTCTATTTACATAACAACAAAAATGGTGAATCTATGAACGTATCAGAACTTTTGGAAAATCTTAATCATCAAGGCGTTCAGTTGTGGGCTGATAATGATAAACTCAAGATTAATTCCCCCAAAGGATTACTAACAGCAGAGATCCGCACAGAACTAGCTGAACGCAAAACAGAAATCCTCGCCTTTCTGCAAAAAAGTAACGATGTCGTTAGTGATAGTTCTACAACTAAAGGTCAAGACCTGAGTTTGCAAACAATTGGGCGTTTGATTAGTGGTTATTGTCGTAAAATTACAGGCTTTATCCCTCCTGTCATCGATCCAAAGCTGATGGCAAATAAGCTAAAAGTTACCTTTAGACCTTTGCCTAATGGTTACAAAGAAGAAACAGTTTTACAGTTTAGGAAAGAGCTAGAACATAAACTGCAAGAAAACGGAGTTCAGATATTATCTTGGGAAGAAGCAACTAAAGAGTTTAACTACGAAATTACTATTCCTTTGATTAATTGGAAAAATAATATTACCACAAGAGTAGTTAAATCAGGTGTTAATGCTGTAGTAGATGTTGAAAAACATCCTTCTTTATTTGGTAAAGTAAAGATACTTTTAGCAGAACTTCTCTATCGATTATATTCTCGTTTTGTTTTCAACAATAGCCCGATATCTGCTTCTAAAATCATGCAATTTATCAGTTGGGCTGAAGAGAGTGTTCAACCACTTGAAGACCCAACAAATACTCAAGCGATCGTTTTAACAAAACTGAATCCAAAGCTAGTAGATCCAAAAATACCTTATCAGCAAAAAATACCAATTGGTGTAAATACCCTCATCAAGAACTTTTCGGAAATTGTGATTGGGGTTGACAACACCAATATCTCTATCTTAAACATGAACCTCTCAGACTCGGTATTTTCTACAGAGTTCCTTGATGAGTTCGTTTCTAAGTCTTTAATTCCTAAAATATTTGTACCAATTCAACCATTACCTTTAAGTCGATTTGAAATTGGTGAATATGACGCGAAAGCATCTGTCTACGCAGGTCAATTAGTCAAATTGGGTAAAGAATTAGCATCAACAGACTTACTACCTTCTGGTTTTAAAATTAACGATGTGATGAAAAGAAAGTCTCACCGTGATATTGTAGACTGGATGATAAATGGCAGAACCGGAGTTTCTTACGGTTTTGTTGCTTACGCTGAACCGCCACAATATATCGGTGCTGTAGAAATATCCAAGAGGGAGTGGGACAGCTTATCAACGATCGCAGGATTCAGCCGTGATGAACTGCGTCAAAATGAAATTGGTAGAAGGTATATCAAAACCAAGATTGCCGAAAAATACGTATTTAAACAAATCCCAGATATCTGGCTTGCTAGTTCTCGTTCAGGCTCAAATAAAACAAACCTGAATTTAGAAACAGACGTGTTTAGGGTTGGATTACAAGATAGGTTATTACTCCAGTTACCAAAAGGACTTGATTCTGTAGTCGGCGATATCAAACCCTCTTATGATATCTATGTCATGGTGGCGATCGCACTGGCTGCTGCTTTATACGCACCAGAGTTAATTGAAAATGGGATGCCAATGATTCATTTCCACGGATATCCTTCAAAAGAGTGGTTGCAACCCCATGAATACTGCACTGGAGTTCAAAATCCCTCGGTTCCTTGTGGAACTTATGAATCAGGAGTTTTTAATTTCTTAGGTATATACAATCTAGTGAATAAATATGGCAGCAATATTGCCTTAGCTAGTTTGATAGAACCAGATCATGGCACAAATATCATCGCCTCTGACTGGAAATATTTACTCGCCAGAATCAAAACTGGAGTTGAACAGGAACAAATTGAATTGGGTGGCAAGCATTTCCCTTCTCTCAAAGAGAGCGTTGCTACTCCCTAGTGAGTGTGGTTAGCGAACCACAGAGGCACAGAGAACACAGAGAAAGATTCTAAAACTTGGTTTACTTAAGCATTGTTGACTTGGCGGACTAATAGGTTGGTACTGATGAAAGAGGATGTTAAGCAATCATGTCAATTATTGCAGGTCAGACAGTACTTTTGACAGGAGCCTCACGCGGGATAGGAGTCTTTATTGCTCGTGCTTTGGCAAAAGAAAAAGCAACTATAGTTGGGGTTTCGCGATCGCAAGAGGCACTAGATCAAGTAGCTGCCGAAGTCAAAGCTTTAGGAGGCCGTTGGTTAGGTATTAAATATGACCTCAGCAAGCTTGAGGATCTGCCAAACCTCATTCAGCAAATCAATCAGCTTGCAGGGCCAATTGACATTTTGATTAACAACGCAGGTATAGAGATATACAAAAAATTTCAAGATTATTCAACTGCGGAGTTACAGTCAATATTAACAATTAACTTGCTATCGGGGATGGAATTAAGTCGTTTGGTACTACCAACGATGTTAGCCCAAAGCAGGGGTCACATTGTTAATATTGCCTCTCTAGCTGGTAAAAAGGGAAACCCTTACAACAGTGTTTACTCTGCGAGCAAAGCTGGTTTTCTTATATGGACTGATGCACTCAGACAAGAACTAGCTCGTACTGGCGTGGAGATTTCTGCAATCTGTCCGGGATATGTTTCTGGTGAGGGAATGATTGCCGATACTGGCGTACCTATACCAAAGTTAGCAGGCGCATCTACACCGGATGGTGTAGCAAAAGCCGTCATCCGGGCTATTAAGCAGAATCAAGCAGAAGTGATTGTCAATCAAGATCCAACAACAGAAACTATATCAAAACTGCTAATGGGGCTGTGGCAAATTTTTCCCCTATTTGGCGACGCAGTTTATCAGTGGATGGGAGTAGGTAAGCTCAATCAACTCCGCATCAAGAATCAAAAGCACGTTGCCTTGAAATTTAGTGGAAGTAAATCAATGGTAGCAGCAACAGACAAAACTACTGAAAGATGACATTGTTGAATTTAGATATGAAATTAAAAAAGATTGCCTCAAACCCAAATACAAACCTACTGGAAAAGCCATGAAAAAAGTATATTTGATGATTTATGATTTAGGCGCAGGTCATCGCAGCACAGCCAATGCTTTGCAAAAAGTGATCGAGAAGCGGCAATTGCCTTGGGAAATTCATATAATAGATGCTTTCAAAGAAATTATTGGCACAACTGCTCCCCACTACGTTTACAATCAGCTAATACTCAAAAAAGACTGGGCAAAAATTATTAATGACCCTTTCTTAGTTCCGTCATTCAAATTACAAATACGTCTTTCTCGTTTTGCTTGGCTAGGACGTTTTAAAAGATACTGGCAGCAGCATCAACCTGATATGGTGGTTTCATTACTGCCTTATATCAACGGTCTGATTAATCAAAGCTTGCAGGCAGTATCGCCTAATGTGCCTTTTACAACCGTAATGACGGATCATGCCGATTGTCCACCCAACTTCTGGATTGATCCACAAAGACAATTTTTAATTTGTCCTACTCAACGAGCAGTTGAACAAGCAAAAAATTTGGGTTATACGCAAGAGCGAATTTTCAGTACTTCAGGAGTAGTAATTCATCCTCGATTTTCTGAACCCGTAAATAGCGATCGCAAAATTGAAAGAGAACGCTTAGGTCTAAATCCAGATTTGCCTACAGGTTTAATAACTTTTGGTAGTCAGGGATCAAAAGCAATGCTAGAAATTGCCGATTCTCTAGAGAAATCGTCACTGAATCTACAACTCATTTTTATCTGCGGACGCAATGAAGAGATAGCAAATACTTTGCGCCGTCAACAGAGTCGTTTACCTAGGTTCATTGAAACTTTTACTAGTGAAATTCCTTACTACATGCATCTATCGGATTTCTTCATTGGTAAATCCGGCTCTGTAGGTGTCAGCGAAGCTGTGGCAATGAGCTTGCCAGTAATTACAGATTGCAACGCCTTAAGTATGTTTCAAGAACGACCTTCGGCTGAGTGGATTGCAGAAAATGAAATTGGAATTGTAGTCCGCGATTTCCGCGATATTAACCAAGCTGTAGCAAAGCTAATCCAACCGGAAACCCTAGCTCAGTACCGTGCCAACGCCGCCGCGATCAACAATCAAGGAGTATTTGAGGTTGTTGATATTTTGGAACAAATACTTGAAAACTCCTTCTCAGTTGCGCCTTCTCCAACAGTTGAGATAAATAAGCAGTTATCCTCAACAGTTTGATGAATTCCGAAAAAAATAACCGGAGTGAAATAATATGCTATTTGATTGGCTGATTGTAGGGGCTGGATACTCAGCCTGTGTAATGGCTGAACGGCTAGCAACTCAGCTTGGGCAGAGAGTACTTATTGTAGAGCAGCGAGATCATATTGGGGGTAATGCTTACGATTACTACAATGAGCATGGTATTCTCGTTCATAAATATGGCCCTCACATCTTTCATACTAAGTCTAAAAAAGTATGGGATTATCTCTCTCAATTCACAGAATGGAGACATTATTATCATCATGTGCTGGGAGTATTGGAGGGTAAGAAAGTCCCTATCCCTTTTAATCTCAGTTCTCTCTATGCACTTTTTCCTGAGAAATATGCAGATAAGTTGGAGAATTTGCTTCTAGAAAACTTCGGTTTTGGAGTGAAAGTACCCATTTTGAAACTGCGAGAAAGTTCTAGTGGGGATCTTAGCTTTTTAGCTGATTACATTTATGAAAATGTTTTTCTCCATTACACAATCAAACAGTGGGGGATGAAACCAGAGGAGCTAGATCGGGGAGTAACGGGACGTGTTCCAGTTTATATCAGCCGGGATGATCGTTACTTTCAAGACCCCTATCAGGCTATGCCTAAGTTAGGCTATACAGAAATGTTCCGGCGGATGCTTGCTCATCCCAACATTAAGTTACTGCTAAACGCAGATTACCGCGAGATTATCAAAGATGTTAAGTTTCATCGGCTACTTTGCACTGGGCCGATTGACACCTTTTTTGATTATATGTATGGTGAATTGCCTTATCGTAGTCTGCGCTTTCAATTCGATACTTTGGATCAAGAACAGTATCAAGAAGTGGGTACAGTTAACTACCCCAATGATTACGACATAACTCGCATCACTGAACATAAGTATTTATCAGGACAAACTTCTCCTAAAACTACTTTGGTGATGGAATATCCCCAGGCTTATGTACCAGGGAAAAATGATCCTTATTATCCTATTCTCAATGAAGAGAGCCGCGATCGCTTGAGTTTATACCTTAAAGAGGTAGAGAAACTCAACGGTACAGTACTCTTTGCAGGGCGACTTGGAGATTACAAGTACTATGACATGGATCATGCAGTACTTCGGGCACTTGGTTTGTTTGAGAAAGAAATAGCGAATTCTATCTAGAAAGTGCGAAAAAGATGCGATCGCGCTTGTGGTGGATAAAAAAACATAGAACTTTTTCTTTAAAGTTCTGACTAAAAAATTGTTAATATTTTCTCACAGAAGGATTATGGTGCAACAACAACTCGTTAGTACAACCAAGCAACGCCTTGAATGTTTCATTTGCAATTATCGCGTCAATCCGAATGATGAATCTGCATTTTCTACGTTTCCTTGTAGTGTCAGAGCCTTTATAGGCGAAAAGTTTCAAGTTTGGCGATGTCCCGATTGCAAGACGATACATTGTTTAGATGTTGTAGACCTTAACCACTACTACGCACAATACCCGACTGCTAAGGCAACACTCACATGGTCATATCGATTTCTCTATGGCAATCTGTGCCACCAGTTGACAAAGCATGGGTTTTCCAAGACTCACTCCTTGCTCGATTATGGCTGTGGTGCTAACGGTCTGTTTGTACAATATCTGCAAGAACGTGGCTTTGCCAATTCTTATGGATATGACCCTTATGGGTCAGAAGACGGCTTTGGCGATATAACAACCCTCCAGCATAGTCCATTTGATTACATCTCGCTCCAAGATGTCATCGAACATGTTGAAGGTCCTAATGAGCTGTTAAGTAAGTTAAACAATATGCTTTCCCCTGGTGGTTACATTCTAATCAGTACGCCTAACGCCGCTAATATCGACCTTAAGCGACCCGATTTACCCGATCACTTTAACTGTATGCATATCCCCTACCACCTTCATGTATACACGCGTGAAACCCTCGAATCTTTAGGGAAAGATCAGGGATGGGAACCAGTAGATTTCTTTGACCGGAAATATGATGATACACCTTGGTTCGGCTTCAACAATCGAGTTTATAACGTTTACATGAGCCTCTTTGACAACTCACCAGACGTTTTTACTGAGCCGTTGAAACTAGGGAAAGCGTTGTAAATTCCTCTTCTACGCTATTTTTGGTTATTGGCTAAGTTTCCACTCTGGGATGAGTATCATGTTCCGCAAAAGTCTTTAATCCAATGATCGCCTCCTTATGGACTCGCTGGAGAAATGAGTTGAATACAAATTCGCACATTATAACAAAAAAAGTTTGATTTTTAATAGATATTTTGTATTTATGGAAACAATGCAATCGCCCTCATATCCCAAAAAAAAGTTTTTGATCAATGTTGTCACCGGAAATAGCGGTGGAGGACATATCGCTACTTCTACTGCCATATCTTCAATCATTGAGCAACAACTCCCCTGTCAAATTAGTGTTACCGATGTAGACGTATTAGCGCAGCGTTTAGCAGAAGGAAAAAAGACACTAGATATCTACAGGCTATTCGGAACTAGTGGAGATCAAGTTCTCAACCAGATCATGCAAAGCGGCTGGACATGGATTCACCATCTGACGATGCCCTTTAATAAACTACTTATCAAACTAAATCACGATGCTGGTGTGAGGATATTCGAGGAACATTGGCGCGAACAACAGCCAGATATAGTAGTTTCTGTAGTGCCCTTGTTTAATAAAATGATATGGGAAAGTTTACAGAGAGTAAAACCAGACACACCTTTGGTGACAATTCTGACAGATTTTGCTGATTTTCCGTCCGCTTATTGGATAGAACCGGAAACAGGAAGTTATATAGTCTGTGGCACCCAAAAAGCAGTAGAGCAAGCTCGTTCTTTGGGAGTAAAGGAGGAACTGATCGTTAAAACTTCGGGACTAGTGATTAACCCTCGCTTTTATGAACCAATTGTCAGCGATCGCACCCAAGAAAGGCAACGGTTGGGTTTAGATCCAGGCTGTCTGACTGGACTTGTATTATTCGGGGGTAATGGCTCCAAAGCAATGCTGGAAATTGCCAAGCGTCTGGAGCGTTTTCAACAAAAGCTACAACTCGTCTTTATCTGCGGACGCAATGAAGAACTAGCTTTAGCTTTACGTGAGAGCCAAGATATCCAGAAGAGGTTTGTCACCACCTTTACAAAAGACATTCCTTACTATATGCATCTTTGTGATTTCATGATTGGTAAACCAGGTCCTGGTAGCATCAGCGAGGCGTTAGTCATGAAGCTACCAGTGATTGTGGAACGCAGTGCTGCGACAATGCCACAGGAACGATACAACACTGACTGGGTTCAACAGCAGCAGGTGGGTTTGGTTATCCCCAGTTTTCGAGATATTGATCGAGCAGTTGAGCAGTTTCTTCAGCCGGAGAATTTTGCCCGCTACCGTGCAAATGTTGCTGCGGTAAACAATAGAGCCGTATTTGAAATTCCCGATATTTTGGAGAAGATTCTGGCTAGTAATTATAAAACAACAGTGGCAGAACCACTCCAGCAGAGGTAGTGAAAGCGATGAATCAAGATCGTGTTAAAGCAGTTACGCTGGCGGCAATGTGTTTCGCCCTCTTCATGGCCAATCTTGACGACACTGTAATGAATATGGCGCTTCCCAAGATTCAGACAAGTCTGGGTTCTGGTCTGTCAGGATTGCAGTGGATTCTTAATGCTTACACCCTACCTGCGGCTAGTCTAGTGTTGCCAAGTGGAACATTAGGAGACATTTATGGACGTAAGCGAGTCTTCCTCTCAGGACTAGTTATCTTTACGATCGCTTCTGTAATCTGTGGTTTCGCCCCCAGTTTAAGTATATTGATTGCTGGGCGAGCTCTTCAAGGAATTGGGGCTGCTGCCTTAGTGCCTGGTTCTCTGTCGATCATCGCTGATACGTTTCCTGAACCTAAGGAAAAAGCTAAAGCCCTTGGTATTTGGGCTGCGGTGTCAGGACTCGCCCTCGTTGCTGGCCCAGTATTAGGCGGACTGCTAGTGGATACTTTGGGATGGCAGAGTGTGTTCTTTCTCAACTTACCACTGGGCGCGATCGCTTTTCGGGTGACTTCGCGTGTTGTTAGGGAAAGTAAAGATCCCAACAGGCAACGTCTTGATCTGCCCGGTTTATTGCTCAGTGTAATCTTTCTGGGTTCACTTACCTATGCACTTACTGAGGGTAATGCCGGGTTGTGGCGATCGCCGCTCATTATCTTGCTGCTGATGGTTGCTGGACTTAGCTTGGTAGCATTTTTATTTGTTGAGTCCCGCAGTAGCCACCCAATGCTGCCATTATCCTTATTTCAAAATTCAACGTTTACTGTAGTCAATATCGTTGAAATTTTGGTATTCTTCACTCTTGTCAGCTTGCTTTTTATTTTCAGCCTGTTCTTGCAGCAAGTGCAGGGTTACTCGGCAACGGCGGCGGGCTTGCGCTTCCTCCCGATGAATGGAGCTTTTGTAATTGCATCTATATGTTCTGGGTGGTTTGCCTCTCGCTTCGGGTGGCGCTTTACGATCACAACAGGACTGATCTTAGCAAGCATAGCTACGTTTTCCTTGATCCGAATCAATGCCAATACAGAGTATGGAGTGATTTTGTGGAGCCTGATTCTTTCGGGGTTCGGTAGCGGCTTGACACTCGCACCCTTAGCAGCAGTAGGTCTGAGTTCTGCACCCTCCACAAAAGTGGGAATTGCCTCAGCAGTAATCAACGCTAGTAATCGTCTAGGCAATATCTTAGGAGTTGCTATACAAGGAACAATTCTCACGCAACAGCTAGCCTCAAATCTGGCGCGATCACTCTCTACTTGGGGCCTCCCCTCAAACCTCCAAGATCGCCTCATCGCTGATGTTTTGCATGGTGGATTTAAAGTCCCCAGCGACCTGCCAATCAACATTTCGGGCCAAGCTATGCATCAGGCGATTAGCAATGCATTTGTGTCGGGTCTACACGCAACTGTGCTTGTAGCTAGTATTGCCCTCTGCGGTGGGGCATTTTTGATTCTGGTGTTTGTTCAGCCAACTTTTAACCAAGTCACTAAAAATTCTTTTCTTTCTATTAAATACAAGAAGCAGGATAAGCGCATCTAAATTATACTTTACAAAAAAGATGACTTATGTATAAACGGAAAAATCAGGATTTATCGTTTAGTTTATTTGAGACTGTTAAGGAAGCTGCGAAAAATAAATCATTTACTATTTGGTCTAATTATTGGATACTATTCTTTGGAGATACCTAAATATAACCACTAAAGCATCCATCGATAGCAGCTAACGAAAATTAGTAAAAGGATGTTTTAAGTAATTTTTCTTTTTCCCACTTTCCTAAATTTATCGCTCATACTCTTGACAAAATCATGATCTTATCGAATGAAACAGCCCTGCCTTAGTCTCCAGGGACGTTTCATTCGAGTAAGTAAAAATTTTATCAAAATAGTAGATTTTGCGAGTTTTAAAACATCCTCTCATAAGTCCGAAACTGAGTCTCGAAAAAATCTAGATTGTTTTTCAAATAAAGGATTTCAACAAAATGGCTGATGAAAAATTAGCAATCTCATTATTGACACCTGCCAGCGATATAGTCCTTGGAGGGGGTACAAATGATTCTGAAGCCCTTTTTGGTCGTGCCGGAAACGATACCATTTATCCTGACAATCCGATTGCAAGCGTTACTCAAGCAACAAATGTAGATTATTTGTTCGGCGATATATTTGACAACTCTGCTGAAGAGTATGAGATTATTCTGAATATTCAGAATGCTCAACAAGGTGGAAATCCATTTCTGATCCTAAATAGAAATATCCCATCTGTAGGGGCAGACAGATTTGTTCTTGGTGATACAAGTCAGCCCTACTACACTACCTCTAAGCCAGATACTCTACTAACTACAAACTTCCTTGGTTTGAACGAGTTTGCTGTCATTTATGATTTCGGTATCAATAATGATGTCATCCAGCTAAATGGTAAATCGACAGACTATCGAATCGTAAAAATTAATGGATTACAGATTGCAGGAGTAGCACAACCTCTTTCTGGAGAAGCGATATTTTCACTACAACAGGGAGCACCTGACCTTGTAACTTTCGTAGTTGCCAAGCCGGAAGTCAGTTTAGATTTGACATCGAATAATTTCCGGTTTGTCGGTGAAAAACCAGCAAAAAAACCAACAAAAAACAATAAAATTCAGCAATTAGGGACTACCGGAAACGATCTCAGTCTTGCTACGGGTGCAGATGCTGCTGGCAATGTTTATATATCAGGAACTACCACCGGGCCATTGTTTGGAACAAATCTTGGTTTTGGAGATGCTTGGCTAGCAAAATATGACAGCAATGGCAACCAGGTTTGGGGTAGGCAGTTTGGCTCTTCTGGTGATGAGTCTAACTTTGCGATGGTTACAGACAAGGATGGTAACTCCTACATGGCAGGTGGCACGTCGGGTAACTTGTTTGGAACCAAGCAAACAGAAACTGATGTTTGGGTGGCTAAATATGACACCAATGGCAACCAGGTTTGGGGTAGGCAGTTTACTGCTGGTGGCTTTAGTAGTGGAGCCTTTGCTATTGATCTAGATCCAACAGGAAATGTCTACTTATCAGGAATAGAAATTAACAACAATGATAGAACAGACATTTTCAATTTTGCCGTTCAGGATAATTCCTGGGTGTCTAAGTTTGACACCAATGGCAACCAGCAGTGGCTTACCCTGATTAAAGATCCTTCAGCCACCTTTCCTTTTGATATAACTCCCTTTTTTGACGAATGTTACGACCTTGCCGTTGATAAGGATAGCAACAGCATAGCTGTAGGCTGGACTCAGGGCTTACTCAGAGAGTCAGACCCATCACGACAACTTTTGAAGTACGATGCTTGGGTGTCAAAAGTCAATACCGCAGGGGAAATACAGTGGGTTCAACAGCTTGGAAGTACAAATCAGGGACTTGATTTTGCTTGGGGTGCTGATACTGACAGCAAGGGCAATATTTATGTTACAGGATGGACTACAGGGGATATTGGCACAACGGTAGGAAAAAAGGGAATTGGGGGTCGTGATATTTGGATTAGCAAACTTAACCCAGATGGCTCTCAAGTGTGGGCTAAACAGTTTGGTTCTCCAAATGATGATGGCATGTACTTGTCAGATATGCAGATCGATGAAAATGACAACATCTTTATTATCGGAGAATCTAATGGGAAGTTAGGAAAAGGCCAAAAAGATGAATCTTATAATGCCTGGGTGGCGAAGTTCGACACTGATGGCAATAACAACTGGATTCAACAATTTGGAAGCAAAAATAATCTTGACTACGCTATAGGTGTTACTAATGATACCAAGGGTAGTCTTTTCGTGACTGGAGCTACTGATAGCTTATTAGGGAACAGTGGTGGCGTTAATACCTCGGCTCTGGACGGTTGGTTGGCTAAACTTGACGTCAAGGACGGAAAACTGCAAAAATTTATCGGCGGTTCAGATGTCATCAGTATTGCCGCTCCTGAATCAATTCCCACCATTGATATTACTAACGAACTTGTAACTAGCGAAAGGCTGCCTCAAGGCGATAACCGCATTAACCCTGCTGAGGGAATCGTTACTAGCGGCAGTGCATTTAACTATGGACAGATCGTTTCTAGTCTTGGCGGCATATTTAACTCTCAGTCTGAAGGTTCTTTTCCTTCAGCTTTGGCTGAGGCAGTTAATAATGGCACTATAGTGGTTTGAAATGATTAGGACTTACGTACTGACAGATTAGAGCTAATTTATAAACTAGAGTAAAGTCCTTGATTCGTAAGGCTTTCAGTAATTTGAGCCAATCAAGCGTTTATCTAGAAAGGCAGAGGGCAGGAGGCAGAAGGCAGAAGGAAATTCTGACTCCTGCACTCTGCCCATGACCGGGAGAGGAGAATTACCAAACAATAACCCTCTTTTCTCCCCTGCTTTTGCGTTGAAAGGCGTACTTGGCGTAATCACCAACTTGTTTAAGAAACTTAAACGTTAGTAAACTAATTTCAGATCAACAAAACTATTAATCAGGACGATAATAGCTGCTGTTAGTAGCAACATCCTTCAAAAGGAATACTCATTGTTAAATATAATTGTGAGTTAGGACACAAAGTTTTAGCAAGAAGATATAAGCTGGGCTAACCTCCTTTTATGGCTTTATTTAGTAAGAATAAAATTAGATAAGACTTGCTTAGAATAGTTCGCACATCGTGTTGAAAGCTTAAATTTCTTTATCTCCACCAATAGCCAGTTCCTTCTTGCTATGTTTCAACTGTTTCCAAAGCATCCTTATTTGCTGGTAAGCTTCTTCTGGAGAAAGCTTTCCGCCTGTTTCTAGGCAAGTGATGTAACTAATTTTTTGGGCAAATTCTTGGAGGTTGGCATTAAATGCCAAAGTCTCTGGCTGGAATTTACCATAGTATCGGCTACGAGGGTAAAGAAAGCTATCTTTGTCTTGCGAGTTATCTTGTGTCATTAGTTTGTTGCTCACAATTTTTATTAAAAGTTTTAAACTTGATTTTTCTACGTGTAATTACAGATTATAAAATCCAAATTCCAGAAGAAGTTAATATTATAATTAGAAATATACTTATACGGCTACTGTAAGAAGATAGAAATAACTCATCCAGTTCATAAAAAGTTAACTGTCTAAGCTTCTTACTTAATAATGATCGCGTATGCTTTTCTTGCTTTGGCTAATGCGCTTTTTGATTCACCTGTAACCAAATTTCTAAACTTACAAGGCGTCTGGTAAAATACAGCAGATCGCCTGCTTTAAAACTGCTTTTTCTTCCACTCCAAAAAGGAGAATACTAACGGGTTCATTGGCTGGTGCTGTAATAGCGGGTACGAACACCGATGCGATCGCAAACTCGGTTATATCATGTCCGCATTCCTTAGTTACAATTCTCACGGTCATTGCACCCCACCCCCAACCCCTCCCCGCAAGCGAGGAGGGGATTTGTGAAGCTCAAAACACAATAATCGCCCACATACTAACTCCCAACCCGATCGCTGCTAGGTGTTGCCAAAGGAGCGATAGCTTCGCTAACCCCTTCGGTGTATGCAGTGGTTGCTTTGCAATTTTATGCGTTAATAATATAGTCAGTAATACTGAGAAAATTATCGTTGTACCTTGCAAAAAGGCAATCACAGCCGGGTGAGCCACCAATATTGGCAATTGTTCACCACTCAAGCCAAGAGTAGCAAAGATTACAGGTAAAATCTGCCCACCTTCGCCTAAGCCCAAACGCAGATAGTGAGCCAAGTTTCCCCCTAACACCAATGGTAGGTAGCCATAGGCAAGTTCTACAAATGAGCGAGACTTACGGTTAAAGTTGAACAGTTGCAGTAAGCCATAAGCCGCAAAGGTAAAAATCGCTGGGATAATTAACACTAGCAGCGATAATCCCAAATGCTGCCAAAACTGAGTTAAATCCAGTTCTAGCCCCAACCAAGATTGCAATTCTGGCAAGCGATGCAGATATATCCCACCCAACAGCAAAAACAATAATGCTACTTCATAGGTGCGGGGTACATGAGTTGTCCATAGTTCAATACCAGGGGGACGCAAGTTGAATTCGACGGAACGATGGGGACAGGCTTTAAGGCAAGTCATGCATAGTACACAATCTCTGTTATCTTCTAACTGCGCTGGGTGCGAGTATAAAGGACATCCATTAGTTTCCATCCCTTCGCCCTTTTGCGGCCCACCCTTATAACACTGATAGGTGGTGCAACTGGCAGAACAAATCCCTTGCTGGGCGCGGAGTTCCGTCATTGAGAGTTTGGCAAATAAACCATTCATCCCGCCGATGGGACAGAGATATCTGCACCAAAATCGCCGCTCAAAAATCGCAGAGAAAATCATCGCCCCAGCAGTAATTAACAGTAGCAAACAAGCGCTGAGGTAGGCAGTATTTTCTAAATGCCAGAGTTCTTCCCATAAGAAAATTAGGGAGAACAAACCAAACATGAACCATCCGCCCCATTTTTCAGCTTGCTGTCTAGGCCAGCGCTTGAGTTGTCGAGGCCACAGCCAGAGAGATAACTTTTGGGTAATTTCCCCGTAAATCATGAAGGGACAAACAGAACACCAGATACGTCCCAAAAAGGGAAAGAGAAATAAGAATAAGGGCCACCACCAAGCCCAAAATAAATTTAATACGAAGTTGCGATCGCGGGTTTGTGGCCCAATAAATAATATTGCAACGATGATGGCAAAAGCCGTTGCAGTAAAACCATAGTTAATGCGATCCGGCCACCAGGGACTACGCAAAAACCGCCGCAAACCAGGATACGCATTTAACAGATTCACCCGAAACCGTTTTTTCTTCGTTTCGGCTGGCCAGAAAATTTCTTCTGTTAATTCATTAGCACCTTCCGCTTGCACGATCGCTCTTTCTACCAGATTTTTTAATTCCTTAAGATTGCCAGGAAAATCATAAGACTGTAAGCGACGTAAAGCTTCTGGGGTGATGCGCGGTTTCGGAATGCCTCTAGCCCGAATGTAAAGACTAGTGTAATATTCTACCTGTGCCTGAATATCAGCTTTCCGCACCCGTAGCGGTGGGACTTTAATAATGTGACCGATACAGCGTTCAATTGTCGGCTGAGTTTTTTCTGAAACAATCAAAATTCTGGCTTTACTGGGACGAGGTTCAGGTGCTAATTCTCCAGAACGGCTGACGGGGGTATATGTGCCAGTTTTGAGCAACTGCGTCACAGAAGGTAATAATTCTTCGGGCAATTCTTGGATGTTGTTGAGAACTAAAGTACCTTCTCCCAACCACTCCAACAATCCTGGTTTGCCGCCGGCGCGACCAAATAAATCTGCACCGCTAGTTTGCAGAATACCGCAATTTACTTTAATAATTGGTTCTCGCCGTTTTGGAGAACCAAAGTGGATGAGGGCTGCTATATTGTCTTTTTCTAACCCTGGTTCTCCAAAAATATCCACAGATTTACGGTCAGCCGCCGCTTCTCGAATTTGCTCACGTAGCCTTACAGCATAGCGACTTGTACCGACAATTCCGCGTTGGGCTTTGGTAACTAAATATGGTCGCAAAGCTACGGAACGTTCTTGTTCATAGCCAAGTGCAGATGTTGCCTGAGCTAATTCTTGAGCCAATTGACGCGAAAAAGCCTGAGCAATTTCGGGGTATTGAGTGGCTAATTCACGAAATTTATCACCGGGTACAACCCACAAATGACATTCAGTTACTGTAGTAATTGTGAATGGAGTTAATTCATCCAACAGCAATTCTTTGAGTTCAATCACTGCACCGGGGAGAAATCCACAAGCGAAGGCTGGGTTAGTTTTATTGGTGCTGTTGCTTTCGAGTTGACCTTCTTGGAGAATATAAAGGGCTTCTGGAGGAGTGCCTTCGCTAACTAAATCAGTTTTGGCACTCACCACTTGTTCTTCAATTACTTGAGCGATCGCATTTAACACCTCATGTGAGAGAATTCCTAAAGTACTGCGTTCTTGTAGCCATGTAACCATTTCTGGAGATGTCATATTAATTTCTCCGTATAGGCTGCTGTATAAAACGAATTATCCCTTGAAAACTAGGTCAAAATATCTGTATCTAGCGATCGATGCGTAACAATACAGAATTGGTATCAGTAAAGTTGTGAGTAGTTATTGAAAAAGAGGCAAGGGAGCAAAGAGAAAAGGGGAGAATGCTTTTCCCCCTGCCTCTTCGTTAAATGTCTGGTTCTTGCAGCCATCGCGCGACCATACCCGCTAAAACTCCACCTAAAATTGGAAACACGATGAAAATCCAAAGGTCAGCCAATGCCCAATCACGAGTAAAGACAGCTGTGGCTAGCGATCGCACCGGATTGACGCTGGCATTTGTCACCGGAATCAGGATAAGATGCGCCAAGGTAAGCCCTAAACCTATGGGGATGGGTGCAGACTGCTTGAGGGCAGGAGAAGATGTGACGCTCAAGATCAGCAGCACAAAGCCACAGGTAACAATGAGTTCGGCTAATGCACAAGCCCACCAGCTATAGTTACCAGGGGAGTGAATTCCCACCCCATTAGAACCAAAGTCGGCTGTTGTAAACCCAGGCTTGCCCATGCAAATCAAAAATAGGATAGTAGTTCCCCAAATTCCGCCGAGAACTTGACTTCCTATATATGGCAAAACGTCTCGGAAAGAAAATTGCTTGGCTACCCAAAAACCAATTGTGACGGCGGGGTTAATGTGACATCCACTGATCGACCCAAAAGTATAGGCAGCAGTCAACAAACTTAAGCCAAAAGCGATCGCCACCCCAGTAACTCCAACCCAAGGGACTGTACCAGAAATAACCGCAGTACCCACGCCCATTAGAACCAACCAAGCTGTACCTAGAGCTTCTGCAAAACATCGTTTGGCTAACGAGTAACGATTCATGAGAAATGCTATAACTGGCTATACGTAATTGATACTTGTACACATTAGCCGAATAACACTAAGATAAATACTCGCTTCTTGATTATTAAGTATAAAACGTAACGATATACTGTTGGTTGCCTGATTGAAAAACTTGAGCAGAAATTAAATTTATCCAATTGAAAACTGCTGTAACTTGTCATGACTCATGTGCAGCTATTGCATATTAATATTGGGGAATTGATCGGGAGAAATTATGGCACTATATCTAGACTCAGCGATCGCATCTGAAGCTGAAGTTGTTAAGCTTTGGGGATGGGTGAAAGGCATTACCACAAATCCCACGCTGTTGTCTCAAAGCGATACCCCACCAGAAACCACGCTCAAAAAATTGGTTGCCTTGACAAATGGCCCCTTATACTATCAACTCGTGGCAGCTGATAAAGCCGGGATGCTAGCTGAAGGTAGAAAAGCTTTCGAGATTATCGGTTCACAAACAATTTTAAAGATTCCGGCAACACCGTTAGGTTTTGAAGTGGTGGCGAGTCTATCACCAGAAATTACCTGTTCGGTGACAGCAATTTACAGTGCAGCACAGGCAGCAGTAGCACGGGAAGCGGGAGCTAAAATTGCCATAGCTTATGTAAATCGAGCTACGCGGTTGTTAGGTGATGGTATTGCTTTGGTGCGAGATATGGCTAGTGTACTCAAAGGCAGTGATACTGAAATCTTGGCAGCTAGTATCAAATCTCCCGAAGAAGCAGCCGCTTCATTGCAAGCTGGGGCGGATCATTTGACTTTACCATTGGCAATGTTGCAAGCGATCGCAACTCACGAATTCTCACAGAAAACTGTTGAAGAATTCGCTAAAGGAGGCATTGGCTTAAGATAATTCGTAATTCGTAATTAAAATGAGTTTGTCAGATATCCCTAATCTTTGGGTTCCCTTGGCACTTTTAGGTTTAATTATTGTCGCTGCTGTATTTTTCAGCCGTAGCAGTTGATATTTAAGCATTACAGTGAAGGTGGAGGTTCAGTTCTATGTTTGCTGTTGTCACGCCCGATACAATCCATTTGCCCCCAGGCGCAGTAGTACGCCTACCCGGAAGTTGGCAAGACTATCAAGCACTCAATGAACAACTAGGCGATCGCTCCTCTCCTCGCATTAAGTATCGAGATGGAGAAATTCTCTTGATGGCACCGCTACCAGAACATGGGCGAAAAGTAAGCGTAATTGCAGATGTAATCAAAGTTTTACTCGATCATCTGGGGCGAGAATACGAAGCATTTACCCCAATCACAATGGAACTGCCACAGGAAAGTGGTATAGAACCAGACTATTGTTTTTATATTGAAAACTGGGAGGCAATTGCAGGTAAAAACCGCATCAATTGGGGTGTTGATCCATCACCCGATTTAGTGGTGGAGATAGACATCACCAGCTACACCGATGTAAATGACTACCTGCCTTATAAAGTACCAGAAGTTTGGTTGTTTAGAAAGAGTCAGCTTGTGATTTACAGATTGCAAGGCGATGTCTACACTATTGAAACCAGTAGCCGCTATTTTCCTAACATCAATGTGTCAGAGATAGTAACAGAGTCTTTGAAAATTGCCTACGAGCGTAATACTAGCGCTGCTATTCGGGAATTACGGCGGAAATTGGCCAGTGAGAATTAAATATTGCGCAAGAATTAGTAGAAATTGGCGTGCCGAAAGAAAATATTATTCTGGGTTTACATCCGCCGTATAAGCGTCCGTATACAGGGTATGGAGTAGCTTAAGGGAAAGCAACCACAGCATATCAAAGATCACCGCGCAGACAATCTTCATCAACGGCGGCTACTTGGTACGATAAAGTGCAGAGTGTCACAACTTGCTTTCAAGTAAATAAAAAAGGAATGCGTACATGGGAAAAGGGAGATTAGAAGCATTCAGCGATGGGGTGATTGCCATTATCATCACCATTATGGTGCTGGAAATCAAAGTGCCGCATGGGTTCGATTTAGCTGCGCTGCGTCCCCTGATTCCAGTATTTCTCAGCTATGTGCTGAGTTTTATCTTTCTTGGCATTTACTGGAACAATCATCATCATCTCCTACAGGCAGTCCGACACGTTAATGGGCGTATTCTTTGGGCGAATCTGCATTTGCTGTTTTGGTTGTCTCTAATCCCCTTCGTCACTGGCTGGATGGGCGAGAATAACTTTGCTGCTATGCCAGCAGCCCTTTATGGTACGGTATTGTTATTGTCAGCGATTGCTTACTTTATCCTTACCCGCACCCTAATTTCTCATCATGGCAGCGATTCGACATTAGCGATCGCAGTAGGCCGAAATTTCAAAGGAAAAATATCGGTGCTGTTGTATGCAGTGGCAATTCCACTTGCCTTTGTAAACTCATGGCTTGCCTGTATACTATATGTTGTGGTTGCAGTTATGTGGCTCATCCCTGACCGTCGCATTGAAAATACTCTCACTCCCTGAACGTATTTGTTCAATATTCGATTGTTTTGGCTGACAATGCGATTGTTTCGTCTGACAATGCGATTGTTTCGCCTGACAATGCGATTGTTTTGCCTGACAATGCGATTGTTTTGCCTGACAATGTGATTGTTTCGACTAGCAAAAACAAATCTACCCCTTCTTTTCCCTTACCTTATCTAAAAACCTCGCCCCATCAAACAGAGATATCTAATAGGACGGGATAAAGTTTTTTGTATTTTATGCAAATGAGAACTGCCATAATCTGATGAGCGATATTAAACTCCTTTCACACAAGTGCAATATCTAAACACAAAAAATACCAGGACTGCAAAACCAGCCGCCGCATAAAATACGCTATTAATTCCGCCAAAACCAAACGCATAGCCCATTAACAATGGCCCTAATGTTTGTCCTAATCCATAGAATGTTCCGTTTACCGATATAATTGTTGCCAAATATTCTTTTGGTGCTAAATCTGCTAAAAGTGTTTGGATAGTAGGAAAACCAATACCAAGTCCAATACCAAAAATTGTACTAGGGATTAATAATAACCAGATATTTGACACAAAGGGAACTATTAACATAGCTAAAGCATAAAAAACATAAGATGCACTAATTAAACTTGTGCCACTAAATCTTCTACCTAATCTACCTAATTGGGAAGCTGTAATAGTAATTGCTACAGAAACACTAGAAAGTAGCAATCCAATAATAGTAGGCGGCGCTTTAAAAGTATCGTTAATTAGCTGTGGTAAATAGGTAACGTAAGCGCCATAAAGAAACACAAAGTTAGCAGCACTGGCAATAAAAAGTCCAAATAGTTGACGATTTTTCAGAACTTTTACGGCATTGCTTAAATACTGTTGGAGATTGCGATCGCCTTTTGGTTCTGGATTATTGAGTGCAAACAACACCAGTAACCCAAGAGGTATCGCTAATATCGGCAGCATGAAGGGATAATACCAGCCCATTGTTGCTAATGCGCCACCAATTATTGGATAACTAGATGTGCCGACGCTGCTAATACTTGCATTGTAACCCATTGCAGTAATTCGCCTGTCTCCTGTGTATAAATCGCCGATTAAGGTGATACTCAGAGAAAGCAAAGAAGCAGCACCAATTCCTTGCAGCAAACGCAACCATAGCAATAAATTAAAATCGCGGGCAAAGGCGCAGGCTGTACCAGCTATGCCAAATAAAAACAATGAAGGAACAATAATTCTTTTTCTGCCCCATCTATCAGCAAAAATACCAATAATTGGCCCTAAAATCAGAGATGGTAATGTAAATGCTGTAATCAATAAACCCAAATTTTTCGGATTGATGTTTAATTCTTTAGCTAACTTGGGAAAAGCCGGAGTCACGCTAGAAACTCCGATAACAGCAATCAATGCAACTGCACAAATAATCTGAAAATTTAGCTCTAGATAAATTGGCCTCTGTCGTTGAAATTGGCTGTTATCTTCTGGTGAATGCATGATTTTACCTTAGTGTATAAATAATCAAGAACGCGAAGCGTTTTAAGACGCTTCGCGTTTATGTGCTAACAAGAGTGCCTAATTGATTGTCGTCTTAAGCTGCAACTTTTTCTTCAAATGGTTTAAAGGTTTTTTTGCTAGCACCGCAAATCGGACATTCCCAGTCATCGGGAATTTCTTCAAAAGGTGTACCAGGTGCAATTCCCGAATCAGGATCGCCAGCAACCGGATCGTAAATCATGCTGCATTTTTTACAAATCCATTTCCGAGTTTTGGCATCTTCACCTGCGACTCTGGTTGCTGTTTGTCCTCCATTCAATACTTCTAAGGCTTCAGCGTAGCGATCGGCGTGGTAATTTTCGATAAATTTTAACAAGCCAAAACGGTGTGCAGCTTCCCGAAATGTGTCGGCATGTTCGGTAGATTCTTTAACTTGTTTGAGAAATTCTTCAGCCGCAGGATTGTCGCGATCGCGTTGAGCATCTGCGGCAAATTCTGGATACATTGTGGTATATTGGTAGGTTTACCCTTCAATTGCCAAAGATAAACAGCGAGAGATAATTTCCCGTTTTTGTTCATCACTTAAAGCAGCTGAATCTTCTACCACAAGTTCTGGATGCAGCAATTTAAAATGTGCAAAAGCGTGTTCGGTTTCTTGGTCTGCTGTTTCTTTAAAAAGTTTCGCCAAGTCTGTAAACCCAAGTTGACGCGCCACATCTGCAAAAAACAGATACTTGCGATTTGCCATCGATTCACCACCGAAAGCAGCTTCTAAGTTTTGAAGTGTAGTAAAGTTGGACAAATCCATAATTTTTGGATGCCTGCAAAGTGATGTTTAGCATGAAAATACAGACTTTACAACCGGATAGATGAGCCATTCTTTGTACAATTTTAGAAACGTTTTATACAAAGTTGATTGGCTCATATTTAGTAACCCGTTTTGTGATCTGCTCTTGGACAATTATAAAACTGAAAACTTTTGCATTTGACAAATTTTATTCTGATACCAATTCTATATGAAGATGCGCTAAATCATATTTAAGTGCAAGAAGCAAGAAATAAAAACGTAGACGCATTCGCGCAGCGTCTCGTAGAGAAGCGGCTTCCCCCAGGGTAGGACACGAAGAAAGAAGTTAAAAGGTTTGGCGCAGCCTCACAAAGAAATGGTATGAATATACACTTGAGGTTTCTAGCAAAAAGGATGACTGATGACTGATAACCTTTAACAGTTAACGACCGTACAGAGTGTTTATACAATTTAGGCGCGCATCAGCTTACTAACTTAAATTCCAATTAATCAACAGGTTCGGTGAACACAACCTTGTAGAGATGAAACTCGTTTTCAGCTAAACCTTGCTAATATTCAGCTAAAGGTTCATACTTTGGATCTTTGAGGAGTTCCTCGAAATCTGCAAAGCTACGCCATTGACCATAGTTGACATTGTGTACGCCATCTAGGGAACGGTGAAAATTCCCAGACATAAGTCCTGGATTTAGGCATTTTGTAGACCTCTTAAAAGAATTCTATTTTGAATTTAGAGATGATTCTAAAAATGGGTAATCAGTGTATCCTGTTGCATCAGGGGCATAAAATGTCTTTGAATCTGGGGTGTTCAAATGTGTGTTAAGTTCTAAGCGTTTTGGTAAGTCAGGATTAGCAAGAAATAACTTGCCAAAGGAAACTAAATCTGCATTTTTGCTGGACAGAATACTATCTCCTGTTAGGCGATCGTAGCCACCATTGGTAACTAAAGTACCTTGGAATATTTGGCGGAAGTAAGGTGTTACGGGGTTCATGACTTCGCGGCTTGCTAAATCGACTTCATTCGGTTCCATCAGGTGAAGATAGGCAAGTCCAAAGGGGTTAAGAGCGTTGATGGCATAACTAAAAGTTTCTTGAGGGTTGGAGTCATGCATCCCGTAGAAAGTGTTACTTGGTGAAAGTTTGATCCCAACACGGTTTGCACCCCAAACGCTAGCCACTGCTTCGACAACTTCTAAGAGGAATCGGCTGCGCTTTTCTATTGAACCGCCATACTCATCTGTGCGCTGGTTCGAGCCATCTTGGAGGAATTGATCGATTAAATATCCAAATGCACCGTGAAGTTCAATCCCATCAAAACCAGCCGCCAAGGCATTTTCTGCGCCTTTACGAAATTGCTCGACAATCTCGGAAATTTCTTGGGTTTCTAAAGCACGAGGAGTTTCCAACGATACTTTACCTACGGGTGTATGGAGTGAGCCAACTCCAGCGATCGCACTAGGAGCAACTGGCAACTCTCCATCTAATAAAGCCGAGTGAGAAACTCTCCCAGAATGCCAAAGTTGCAAAAAAATTCTGCCCTCTTGTTCATGTACTGCATTAGTTGTCAACTGCCATCCTGCCACTTGTTCTTCTGAGTAAATTCCTGGGCAGTTGATGTATCCTAAGCTCAGAGGTGAAACCATTGTACATTCAGTAACGACCAGCCCAGCACTGGCTCGTTGCGCGTAGTAAGTTGCCATCAGCGAGTTTGGGATGCTTGCAATTGCCCGTAAACGCGTCATCGGTGCCATTACGATCCGATTTGGTAAAGTGTAAGGGCCAAGCTGAACTGGTGTGAAAAGATTTATATTGGAATTCATGGCTGAAATCTCATTGGTAGATTAACGGTGTTATACATTACTGGCTGAGGTTTTGAAACGGGGAATATTGCTTTTATGAGGAAAGCTTCAATCACCTCATGCGATTCCACCGTTTACACGGATGTTTTGCCCAGTGATCCATCTGGCTTCGTCGCTAGCGAGGAACGCTACTACATCGGCGATTTCTTGCACATCTCCTAGTTTGCCAAAAGCAGCCATTTGGGCTAAACGATCTATCTGTTCTTGTGTTTTGCCTTCTCGAAACATTTCTGTATCGGTGGGGCCAGGAGAAATAACATTAACTGCGATCGCTTTTGCACCCAATTCTTTAGCTAGTACCCGTGTGATTTGTTCAACAGCACCCTTGGTTCCGACATAGGCACTATAAGTTGGCAGCATCATCGCCGTAGTTGATGAAGAAAAGTTGATAATCCGCCCCCCTTCTGCCATGTGTTGCGCGGCTTGTTGACAAGTAAAATAAGTGCCTTTGACGTTAATGGCAAAAATCGCGTCGAAATCTTCTTCACTTACCTGAGTAATTGGTTTATAGAGGGCGATTCCGGCATTGTTGACCAAAATATCGACTTTACCAAAGCGTTCAAGTGTTTGCTCAAATAACCGTTGGATGTCGGGTACTTTGCTAACATCAGCTTGTACGGCGATCGCCTCTACTCCCAACTTTTCTATTTCTGCAACAACTTCCTGTGCTTTGCCTGCATTACCCGCATAGTTAACGACAATAGATGCGCCGTTACCAGCTAACTTGAGTGCAATCGCTCGCCCAATTCCCCGCGATGCACCAGTAATAATTGCAACTTTCCCGGCTATTGATGCCATAAATTAATCTAGTTTTATTTTGGTTCGCCAAAGTGATTATCTGCTGTTAACATACTGTACCAAGGTTAAATTTAGCGATCGCTGGTAAAGTGCCAACTTCATTCAAGCAAAAATCCCGCCAGCGACTTCAACCGGAAAGGCAGAGGGCAGGAGGCTCAGTTGGAATACTGTCCTGTCCTCTGTCCTCTGCCGCGGCCGCTTTCTAGCGAGGGTTTGAGTCCCCCACTGAAATCTCTGATTCAATGGCACTCATTTGGTGGGGGATTCAGACCCCCACCAAATTCTTCCCTTCTGCCTCCTGCCTTCGTTTGAAGTAATACCAATCCTTTATGAGGGTTAACTAGAATACGTGGTGCATGAAAACAAAAAAATTATTTTCAACGATCGCTAAAACTTAAGCTGAACTTCCCCCGGAGCAAATGTACTAAACAGCCCTTTAATCCTTATTAACCAACAACGTAGCCGAAGAAGCTCTTTTACGCTTGCGTATCGAGGCAGCACCAAGCATAGTGCAACTAAACAGTGAGCCTAGAATTGTTGAGGGTTCTGGGACAGTATAGACGTTCACCTGATTACTTTTAGATTCTACTAAGGTTAAACGAGTTAACTTATCGAAAGTACGGGAATATTTACCTTTAAAGCTAGTCGAAGCATATTCCTGTTTTCCGCCAAAAGATTTCTTACGAGAAGTCTGACTTGAATCAAGAGTTATGCTGCTACTCGGTTCAAATACAAAAGCATCATTGTTACCTAGAGTTGATAAATTTCCATAAATCTTGAAAGAGTCCAAAAGCTCCTTAGTGTCGCTGTCGTATAACTTATATGACAACTCTCCACGAGCATTTGCACGTTCAGTGAATGCATCATCAATGGATGTTCCAAGCTTAAATAGGCCACTGAAATCAAAAGAAAACTTTTCGTTTACTGTAAAGTCATAACCAATAATCGCAGCCAAGCTTTCCGCCGACCCTGTATACCCATAACCCTGACCTTCAGCTTGGCTGAAAGACCAATTGGAGGCAGAGTTGTTTGCATCGACATTAAACTTAGCCTCAGCTTTAGCATCAGCACTTACTTGACCACCTGTGCTAATTGCTTTAGTCACAGTCTCAGTCAGAGTGCTAATCCTTAAAGGGCTGCTACTAAAGTTGTTTATGTTGAATGTTGACTTAGAATATGCAATGGTAGCAGCTTGGCTCGGCGAGGTTGCCAATATCGAAGCAGCGATCGCTGGAGTAACCAGTGCCAAAAAACGCTTGACAGTTTTAATGTATTTTTTCATACAACTTTTTGTTTTTCCTTTTACGATGCTCGGATTGGAAATTTGTCATGCTTATTTACTGCCTTACTAATGAGCAAGAGCAAAATATAGGCAAGCAGGATGGACAGCTTGGGAAATTTTCAAGCCGATTTTGTCTTATGCAGAAGAAATCTTCTATTTAATAACGAATACTTATTTACCGTTTTCTCACCCCAAGTTCAGTAATATCCGCATCAGTAATTTAGTCATGAACCCTAGATTGCAGAAAATTAAGTACATACTTGTACTAATTGTGCGTCGATTCATTTCATGTAAACTTTGAGTAAAATGGAGCGTTCCTTAATTGATATTTAGGTAAGGATTTAGGTAAAGAGGAATTGACATAAGTGATGTTGATGCCAGAGCATCCTTTGATGAGCAAGCAAGCCACGTAAAATCAAGCGAACCTCTACCAATTGTCGAAGTCAGGATTAGTATAAATACGGTTCGGTTAAGGTGCATAGTGTAAAGATCCCCTCACATTCATACCACTGTTCTACAACGGCATGTTTCCATAGGTTTTAAGAAACGGATTCACCTTTGGGTAGATTTAGACAGAATCATCAAAACTGTATATTTGAATGTAATAACAGATAATTTGCCACAAAACCTCATGCTAAATCAGTAATTTCCACATCAACAGATAAAATATTGAGCGAATTTAGACTTACGCATTGACATAAAAATCAAAATAAGAGGTATGATTTTCAGCGCTTCTAACTTGATTTTTCTATTATTCATCAAGCGATCTCAACCAACAAAAGGGGTTTATAAAAGCCTGAAACAACGTCTTTACATTGATACACAAGATGATTCCTTTGTACAGTGCGTAAGTCCTAGAATTCTAGTTAGTTCCTTAAGTTCCTCATAAGCCATGACATCCCCTGAGCCTCAAACTGATTTTGGAGAAAAAGCTCCACAAACCTCATTTGAGCCACCTTCTGGAAAACGGCGGTGGGTTTGGGTTTTAGCTGCACTACTATTGTTAGGAGGCGGAGCAACTCTAGTTTGGCGTTTGCTCACTCCCCAAAATCCAGTACCTTCAACTGCTAATGTTCAACCTCAAGGGGTAAGAGTCAAAATATCGACAGTACAAAGCGGTATTATTGAGGAAAGTTCAGATTTTATTGCTAGCCTCAAGTCCCAGCGCTCAGTCACGCTCCAGGCGAGGATTCAGGGCCAAGTTACCCAGATATTTGTAAAATCGGGAGATCGAGTCGCTGCAGGAGCAGCAATTCTCCAAGTAGATCCTACCTCACAAGCAGGTGTAAGTGGAAGCAATGCTATACCTCAAGGATTTTTAGTGCAACTGGAAAATGCCCGCGCCATACTCAAATCTCTGGAAGCACAACGACCATCCTTTGTTGCCAATGTACAATTGTACCAGCAGAACTACGAAAAGTTTGTCACCCTAGCTGAAGAAGGAGCCGTATCTCGACAGACTCGCAATCAGTTTGCTGATCGGCTCGCCAATGCTAAAACTAATCTTGATGCAATTGATTCTAGGATTCAAGCACAACGAGCCAACATATTGCAGGCTGAACAAACTTTGCAGCAAGCTAATGTAAATATTCCACAACAAGGGAATCTCCAGTCTGACAAAATGCTTGCTCCCTTTAGTGGCACTGTTGGCAACATCGCTGTGAAAGTAGGTGATTTAGTTAACACTTCCACACCATTAGTTAATATCACGCAAAATCGACCTTTAGAAGTCAATATCTCTGTGCCATTACAGCAAGGCCCACAATTGCGTAAGGGAATGCCAGTGGAAGTTATGAACGCACAAGGTCAAAAGCTGGGTAGAAGTAGAGTATTTTTTATTGCACCTAGTGCTAGTAATGAAACACAAGGAATACTGATAAAAGCACTTTTTGATAACCCTAATGGTCAGTTACGTGCAGATCAATTGGTAAGGGCTAGAGTATTCTGGAATCAGCGCCCCGGAATTTTAATCCCCACAACTGCAATGACTCGTATAGGGGGAGACACTTTTGTTTATGTTGTTGAAACAGAAACATCTCCCCAAGGTGTATCCCAACAAGTAGCTCGGCAAAAGCGAGTGAAGCTAGGCGAGATCAAAGATAATAATTATCAAGTTATTGAAGGGTTACAGCCAAAAGATAAAGTTATTATCTCAGGATTGCTTAATCTTAGGGATGGTGTTGCGATCGTTCCAGAATATTAATTAAAGGGAGTAGAGAGCGGGAGTGGAGGATAAGTTTTCAGTCTTGTCTTGTACCAATACCTACTCAAGAGCTTTAACTATAGCAGTTTTGGTGCCCTACGGGTACTACGTTGGAGAACTCGTAGAGTAGCCGCTCCACGTCTTTGATATGGAATAAACTTCGATCTGACTCTTATTCTTCTCTCTCAAAAAAAGTATTCATGATGATATAATTCGTTTTGTAAATCGTAATTAGGCTATAAATTATTCATGTTACCGAGTATTTAATTAAGCTTTAAAGATAAAAACGAGCGATGCTTTTAAATATGACCCGTAGGCATCGTAGGCTGAAAATTTGTGTTTTCAACCTCGGTTATGAGTAGATTTTAAGCGCCATTATTTATTAACAAATGGTTAATAAACTTAGCTTAAGCTGTCACCAATGGGCAAAGGCAAGCAATTACTTAATTACGTAAAACAGGCAAACAATTATGTCAGTGCGAATCATTCAATCTAAATGTGGTTTATTTTTAACTTGTTTACTTGGACAAATAATGTTGTTTGCTGCGCCAGTACAAGCTGGAGTGGAGGGCAAAAGCTACACTGTCAGTGTTAATTCGAGTTTAGGAGATAATTTTACTGCTTGTTTTCAATTTAACACCAATGGTACCTTACGCTTTCTTGGGCAAAACGCTACTTATACTACTTCTAATGGTAACAATCAGGCAACTTGGAGAGCAGTCACCCCCCCTTCAGCATTAGTAAGTATTGCACTTGACGGTCAAGTAATAGGAGACTTTGTTTCAGCTCCAGGGATAAGTGGTAATGGGATGAATTCCAATGGAACTACTTTTACTTTAAATGGAACACTCTTATCTAGTCCAACATGTCCGCTAAGTCCATCAAATCTTCAATTTGGGGGAAGTCGAGAAAATCCCTTCTTAAAATAATGTAATCTACGCAGGTTTGATAAATCAGATGAGCTTTTGGTTGAACATATTCAACAAGATTCGCCAAGCCTCGTCAAACTTTAATCTGCCGTGAAGAGAGGGCACTTATCCTCAGATATTGCAAAATATTTTTATTTCTCCCGCCTGGCAATTACTTGAAGTCGCAGGCGGGGTTTTTGCTTGAATGAAAAGGAAGGAAAACATTCTTGACAGTTTAAGATATAATTCGTTTTGTCAATAGTGATTACGCTGTAAATTATTCATGTTATCAAGTATCTAATTAAGCTTTATACTAAATCTTAACGCAAGGATAAATGATGCTTTTAAATTGTGATGCGTAGGCATAGCCAGCCTTCCCTACAAGACGCTATGCATAAGCTCGCTTCACCCGGAAGGGTACGGCATCGTAGGCTGAAAATTTGCGTTTCCGACCTCGATTCTGAATGAATATCAATGGGTAAAAGTAAGCAATTACTTTATTATGTAACTGAGGTAAACAACTATGCTAGTGCAAATCATCCGATTTAAGTGTGGTTTAGTTTTCACTTGTTTACTTGGACAAATGATGTTGTTTGCTGTGCCAGTATACGCTGGAGTGGAGGGCAAAAGCTACAATGTCAATGTTAGGGACTTCCAGAAAATAAACTATTCCACTAACAAGAATAATAATCATTTTCAAGGGGGAATGAAGGGGCTGCCGACGGCAGCCCCTTCATTCCCCTTTTGTAGTAATTTAAATAATGACGCTTGTTTTTGAGTGTGGTAACTGATGGCCATAGTATTAACTGATTCTCTCAAAAAGTTGTTGATTGAAACTGCATTTCAATTAAAAGGTGCAGCAAAACGCAAATTTATGGCACAGACAGTTCAAGGCTTAGGTTTAGGAGGGCAAAGGCTTGCACAATCACAATTAGGATGGAATCGAGATACTATTAGGAATGTTTAAGAGAATTAGAAAGTGGTATTACTTGTGTTGATAACATGAGTGGCAAAGGGCGTTATAAAGCAGAAGAACACCTGCCAAATCTTTTAGAAGATATAAAAAATTGGTAGTGCTAAAGATGTAATGATGGAGAAGTAGAATTTATTGGTGATAGTTTCCTCTCATGCCTACCTGCCCAATTTGTGCATCTTTTCAAACGGTTAAGAATGGTCGCATCCACAACGGTAA
>JAHHHS010000045.1 GCA_019359215.1 Nostoc indistinguendum CM1-VF10
TGAGAATTCTTTAAGTTGCATTCAATCTCAGTACATTTGGGTGATAACCCTCAGTCTATCTGGTTTTTGGCTTAACCGAACCGTATTGCAACCGCTGCAATAGAAGTGATGACAATCCGAGAGCTAAGAGGCTGTTTGAAAAGTTTTGAGGGGTCAAATTTTATGCTAATCGCCTCACCATGATCCGAATCATGGCAAGGTAGATAAATGTCTCCGATGTTTCAGGCAATAATTCATAGTCTCTAACCAATCGCCGACACCCCATTAACCAACCAAAAGTCCGCTCCACGACCCAACGTTTTCTGAGCAGCACAAAACCCTTGGTTTGTTCTGGTCGCAGAACCACCTGCACAATCCAACGACAGAAGTCCATCACCCACTGCATGAACGGATCACCATTAAAGCCGCCATCCACCCAAATGGTTGTCAAACGAGAAACCTGGTTGCTAGATTGCTTGACCCGTTTAAGAACTTTTTTGCCCCCTTCCCTGCGGGACGCTAACGCGAACACGCTCACCCACACTGGCTGCTGTTACCAAGACCCGCAAAACTAAACCCAAGGTATCAACTGTCATAAATCGCTTGCGCCCTTTTATTTTCTTGCCCGCATCGTAGCCCACAGCTTTATGTACCATTGCAGCAGTTTTCACACTTTGACTATCAATGATTGCCTCTGATGGACTCGAATGGCGCTCCTGCAAGGGTTCGCGTCCACTGCCGGAGTGTATCGTGAATTTCCAGCCAAGTTCCATCTTTGCGCCAATTACGAAAATAGGTGTACACTGTCTGCCATGCGGGAAAGTCACTCGGTAGCGATCGCCATCTAACTCCTTCTACCAAGACATAAAAAATTCCGTTAAGGACTTCCCATATATCAACTTCACGCTTGCGACCACCAGGTTTTGGTTCTGGAATCATCTCACTCAGAAATTCATATTGAACACGGGTCAGATTGCTGGGGTATGCTTTACTCATGTTGCTCACGAGAGTGCTGTCTACTATCTATTCACAGCGTATACTGAGAGAGCTTTTTTACCATCTCTCCGACTTTTCAAACAGCCTCTTAGTAGCATTTTCATAAATTGCATCTGTTGCCTAATGAAAGAAGAATTGGTATTACTAAATCATGAGGGAATGGCACGAAGACTCATGTGAAACCTTACCAGGGCTATCTTGTTGGGGGTAGGGCAGGGCAGCCAAATCATGTCAATAACCAAAGTTTATTCTCAATAGAGCTAAAATAGTTTCATTAACTCTTACTTATTGCGAAAATTTTAGGCGTAGGCATCGCTTTGGGGTTTAAAAAATAATCAAGCGCGAAATGATGCTTGAGGAATTAACAGTCAACTGGTTTATATCGAATGGGAAATCACATCATCCATTCACTCCACTGGGGCGCATCTGCCACCAGTTGAGTAAATTTGTCAGGGCTTGCATCCTCAAACTCCAGCATTAGGCCGCAACGCTCATCACTCGTTAGGGTACTGAGTAATTCTTTGACCGCATCAACGCCGTATTCAACCCGTTCCACTACTAACTGAGCATAATGCCGATAATACCGAACCCGCGGGAGCTGTGTCTTAGCTACTTTGGTTCCCAGTAATCGCTGGTTTCTGGATTGCGATCGTAATGTTCCATCGCCGTTTTTACATCTGTAATGTGTCGATATGCCCACTCACCCAGTATTGCCAATGGCTCCACTAGAGAAACCCCCAGTGGAGTGAGTGAATATTCGACTCTTGGGGGGACGGATAGATACACCTCTCTCTCAACTAACCCATAGCGCTCTAAATTTCGCAGATTCTGAATCAGCATTTTCGGCGAGACACCAACAATCTGTTGTTTGAGTTGGCCATATCGCTTTTTGCCTTGAGTCAGAGCATAAACGATCAAAACTGTCCATTTATTGGCAATGATTTCTAGCATTTGATGAGCAGCGCATCTGGTGTCAAACAGATTCATCTTGGCAATCCGTTCAAGCGCTGGTTGAGGCAAGTAAGTCAATTGAGAATCATTAGAATCAGGATTTAGAGCCATGTTTACCAAAAAGTAACTATTGCACCAATGTGTAAATTCTTGCGGACAGATGTACTGCAATGATACGTTGCAAATCTAGATTACTGCGAGAAAACAAGATGATGAAAGCGCTAGTCATTGACCAATTTGGCGGTTCAAATATTTTTAGAGAAGCAGATTTGCCGATTCCTTTAATTCTTCCTCACCATGTCCTAATTCGAGTGGCTGCGACAAGTATCAATCCAGTTGATTTGAAGATCCGACAAGGGCTTGTGGCGGATATTACGCCTGCCCTTCCAGCTGTTTTGCATGGAGATGTAGCAGGAACGGTCAAAGCAGTAGGAGTAGGAGTTAATGATTTCCAGGTTGGGGATGAAGTTTACGCTTGTGCTGGCGGCGTGAAAGGTTTGGGTGGAGCCTTGGCAGAATATATGTTGGTTGATGCTAACTTGGTTGCTCATAAACCAGTATCTACAACAATGGCAGAAGCGGCTGCACTTCCCTTAGTTTCAATTACAGCTTGGGAAGGAATGATTGATCGCGCCAAGATTCAGCCAGGGCAAAAGGTTTTAATTTATGGAGCGACTGGGGGTGTAGGTCATATTGCCGTTCAACTGGTTAAGTGGGCAGGAGCAACGGTATTCGCATTGGTTTCTAGAACACCGATTCAGTATTCAGAGTCATGATGAAAAACTCGGGTTTCTTTTAGGCAAAAGAAAGAAGTTGTGGTTGAAATGACCTAAAAATCCGGTTTTTCAACCTCGCGTTTTATTAGTGAATCGGTGTTCTAGCAATGAGAAAGGGATAATCGCTCGTCGGTTGGGTGCAGATGTCATCATCAACTATCAGCAACAACCTGTTGAAGAATTTGTGGCAGAGCATACGAATGGGGAGGGTTTTGACGTAGTGTTTGATACAGTTGGTAACGACAATCTTCAGAATGCCTTCAAAGCAGTAAAACTCAACGGAACAATTGTTTCCATTGTTTCGCTATCCCATCAAGACTTAACTTTACTGCATCTAAAAGGATTAACGCTGCATCTAGTTTTTATGCTGATTCCCATGCTGTTTGGTAAAGGTCGCGCTCATCATGGAGAGATTTTGTCAAAGTTGGCTCAATTGGTGGATGAAGGCAAGGTACATCCACATCTGGATAAAATCTTCAGCATGGCTGAAATTGCTTCTGCCCATCAATATGCTGAGTCAGGTCAAGCAATTGGGAAAATTGCGCTGACACAATCATTCAATGTTTAGCTGCAACTAATGCTCACACAGAGGTACATTGTAGCTTATTTTCTATCCTAGCACTGCTAAAAAATGGTTTAATACAACTCCTTATAGGAAGCATCGATATTAATTAATACTGCTAGAGTTTCTCTAGCAGCCACCCGACTTTACTAGGTATAATTCGCCATTCTGAGCGTCGCAAAGTAAAAGGAAGAATCCCAATTTTTCGTTGCTCTGGCTTGGCTACATTATTGTTGATACAAAACATACTTTTCAAACGCCCTCCAAGAGAGTAGAGAATTTCATGCAATACTGAATAGCAATGATGACGTTAGATATTGCTTTGGTTATGGCTGACCAAGAAAGTCTTGTTTCCCAAGTTCTACGCCGCAGTGCCTGAGAATGTCATAAGCTGTGGTGACATGGAAATAAAGGTTTGGTAAAACAAAGTACAGGAGATATGGCATTCCTTGAAATGATGCAGTATTGTCACGCATTTGTAAGGTAATTTCTTTTTCTTCTGAACCGTCAATTTGCTCAGGTTTAAATGTATTTAATTGAGAGATAGTTTTGTGAATGCGGTCAATAAGTTGACCAAATGTAGTTTCATTGTCCTCAAACTTGGGTGCTTCTACCCCTGCTAGCCGTGCAGCACCTCTGTTCACTATATCAGAGGCAATTTGTACTTGTTTTGACAATGGAAGCATGTCGGGGGATAAGCGACTATTGATCAAGACATTCGGATCTATTTTTTTAGTTTCTGCATAAGCAGCACCTTTTTCAAGAATATTTGCAAGGTTATTCAGTGCGCGAATAGACACGGGTATTGAAGCTTGGTACATTGAAATGGTCATTGATATTTCTCCACAAACAATTCAAAAGATTTTGAGCTAACCCATCTAATATTAGAAGGAATTGGCTATAATCTGATATCGGATGAAAACTGTCAGCTAAAATAATGAAGGTAGTTATACAGGAACGCCAATGAATATCAGTATTGACATACCTGATGAGGTGCGCGTTTATGTGGAGGCACAAGTAATGGCAGGTGCTTACAGTAGCATCGGCGAATATTTTCTCTCATTGGTACAACAAGACCAAAAACGCAAGGCACAAGTGAAGTTAGAAGGACTATTGAAAGAGGGTATTGATTCTCTTGGGCAGGAAGTAACACCGGAATATTGGCAGAATTTGCGTTCTACCGTTTTAGGTCAGAACAGCATGGGGAACCAAAACGATACATGAACTATCGGTTAATTGTCAAAGACCGGGCAACGCAAGATTTACGACATTTGGCAAATTATATATTGATTAATGGGAATACGGATGCAGCAGTTAAATTCTTAAATGCTGCGGAATTAACCTTTGCTCAGTTGTCAAAGACTCCTGGGATGGAAAAGGTAATGCAGTTGGTGGAATCGGGATTGGGTAAAATCCGACAATGGCGCATCAAGGATTTTCGGGATTATCTGATTTTCTATTCTTTTGAGGATACTACCATTGAAATGCGGGCGGGTATTTCATGGATCAAGAGATTTAGCAGATGTACTTAGCTCTTTAGACGAAGAATTTTAACCCAAAATAAAACCAATCCATCTCTGCAATTAATCGGGTGAGTTTTGTGAGGAATGACCTACACCGCAACTAACCAATCGCACACCACAGACCTACACCCGTCTGCAAAATTAACCCAAACCTGCCATTGGTTCAGATACCCATTCCAGTAAGGCTCACTATCAGCTATCCCAACAGCCTCACCAAGCTGGGAAACCAGATGTTGGTAGAAGTGCCCAACACTGTCGAGTCCTTGGCGTAATTTCAGGCTTAACCCTTTCCATCCAAGGACAAGAGGATCTTCCACTTGGGTAAATGTTTGGGAATTGTCTTGGGATTGGGTGTCAATACCTGGTGTTTGTAATTCTATATTGTTCGTGACTGACACCGAATCCCTTAAAAATGCTTCATCCCGATTTAACCACTGCTTAAAAATCGAATCACGCTGATCATCAGGTGCAACAAACCGATAAACGCACTCCCGATTTTCACGCTTACCCAATCGACCAACATAGTCCAACTTCAAATCAATTTTGGCAAGTAACTTCTGAGCGATTGCTATCGGTGTATGTTTTTCTGAAATGGAAATATTCAAGTAATTCTTGATAACGTGCCTGTGCTGAACAGCCAGGGTTTTAAACTCCACCATCTTGTCGTCACTTCCACGCAACTGAACGTCTGGTGTAAGAAACTGCAACAGATTGAGATTTTCTAGTAACAGTACAGCAGGCAATAGCTGCCCCTTGTTAAAATCTGGTTTCCAAACCGAATTCTCCCCCGCCTCTAACTGCGCCTTAGCTCGTTTGGCATCACGGTTCGTCAGAAATTCTCGCCCCAGCGTCAAATAATAGTGCATCCGCAGTTGAGGATACCACCCATCATCATCTTTCTCGACCAAATCAGGGGTTACGTCAATTTCGTAGCGACGGGACAATTCCGCCTTGCGCTGCTGATGTCGTTCAGTTTTCGTTTTCGCTCTTTTGTCTTGCAACTTCTTCAATTCAGTTGGGGAAAGTTCATCAGCTTGCGCGATCGCTTTACACTCCGCAGCATACAATTGCTCACTTGCCGCTTTAACCGACTCGATTACTGCCCCACTGTCATCATCATCAGCATCCGAGGCATCAATAATGGTGTACCCATCCTCGACTAATCCCGCAAGCACAGATTCTCGATAGCGCCGCATTTCAGCGTTAATCACAGAACCACGTTTACCCCAAGTCTGCAAGGATTCGGGCTGAAAGTTCTGGTCAACAAAGCTGTAATCATCATTATCCGCCGCCGACAACAACGCAATGTTCGCTTGTGTTGCGACGTGTTGACTTCGCAGCAATCCTCCTATCGTTGTGGAACCATTGCCCACAACGCCCATACCCCATTCTCTGACCCAAATATGGCGATCAACTGTCTCCCTAACCCTTGCCAACATCTGACGCACAGAGTTAACCGGCTGCACACCTTGAAATATCCCCCAAACACCATCAAAATGTCCTCGAATATCAATGCTGACTCCAGTTTCCAAACTTGGAGAAGCGATAACCAAATCATACTCGGTGAGAATTTCGTTCAGGTGAGCGATACAACCGAAAGCTGCATGAGAAGGGTCTGCAACGGATTCGCTGTCAATTCTTAGGATTCGCAGGTGAGGGAATTTGCGGCGAAAACGTTCTTCAAGTGCTTGCGTCCCCCATTTGGATTTTGCCTTTTGAGCAGAGCAGCACAATAGATGATGCCCCCCTTTGGCAATAGCTTTGTCTAGTGCCGCAATCAAATTCTTCGGGTTACTGCCAGAATAGTTGTAACAGTTTCCGGCTACGTGCCGATAGTTGTTGACGATTACGAACGGGTTAACCCGATATTCACCAGCGAGTGATAAAACATACTTCACATCAGTATCTGACACATCGGCACTAGATAGGTAAATCTTTCCCTGACTGCTGCCCAAAACATTCTGTACCAGTTGTTTGAGGTTTTTGAGAACAGATACCCGACGTTTTTGTACTTCAGTACCAGAGTTAAGTAAATGCCAGAAAACTTGGTCACATTCATCAATAATAATCACATCATTCGCCCAGTCATTGGGATTGAATCGCGCCTGACTCTCTTGATGTAGCGAATCCACACACACCCCATATCCCAACAATGTGCCTGTTTCATTCGTGCGGACTTCGGTAACATAGTTAACACCAAAGCGATTACACAATGCCTCACCTAGCTGGATGCGATGGGTGATGATTAATACCCGTCTCTCTTGGTCGTGTGCTTTCGCCACCTCACTTGCCAGCCATTCTGTTTTACCTGTGCCTTTGGGAGCCTTGAGGATAATCAGCTTTTCACCCTCTGGTACAAGCAGATGACCAAGGAATCTTTGGTTGAGTGCGATGGACGGGGGATAAGTTAGCAGAGTGAACAGCTTAATTTCCCACAACTCCAGTGCAACGGCTGTGTTGTAGAGTGCGTCAAATGCCTGTTGACCGTGAGCAACGATAAAATCATCAACCCCTTTCTCTGCACCTAACGGTAAATCAATCACTCGCAGGGAACAACCCTCATTTACCAGCAGCCGTCCCATGCGACTGATAGCAGTTCTGACTCGTTGAACTGTCTCTGGTTTATTGTCCTGGTCAAAGCAGATGTTGATAAGTCTTTCCTGTGTTGCAAAATGTTTCAAGTCGGGGATGAGGTATGGTTTACCAATGGCAGTACCATACTCATCTTGCGGTGTGCGGTATCCAGCGTTAACGCCAGGAATAGCGATCGCTGCATAGCCGGCAGTCAGTAACGCCCCCGCTTTCTTGACACCTTCGACAATTGTCACTGGTACATTATGTCGCCAAACCCAGTGCCAGAAACCGCCAGGATGCTGTAGGTCTTCTTCAGTAATGGGAATGCCGCTACGATTGGAGACTTTTACCCAAATGCGATTCGGGACTAAGAGGAAGAAAGCGCGTGTCTCTTCTCTGTATGGATGCTCATACTTGATGAACTTGTGAATTTTCTGGCGGTCACGTCGGGGCTGGTCGGGTTTGAAGCAACCCCACATCATCAGTGCGTACTCGTTGAGCGGGTCAATTCCACTGCACCACCAGCCGCCTAACTCAATGTGCTGGTACTTTTTCAAGTCTCTGTCTCGCAATCGTCCATCATTGCGACGAGAGATTTTGGGACTATAGAGCAGATATTCGTAGGGTAAAGTTCTGTAAAGTGATCGCACATTTAGAGCAATGATTTCTTCGTCAACTCCACTGTTGAGCCATTCTTGTAAGTGTAGAGCTTGAGAATCAGATTCGATTATACGCATATTTCCTCTCTTTTTTGACGCATGGTGCAGGGTGCGGCATTATAGGTCATGCCGCTTTGAGACTCTTTTAGACTTGAGAAAGGGAAAAGGTTACTGGGTTTGGGTTAAAGGAGTGAGAACAATTCCTTTCCCCTTTGCCCTTTCCCCCTTCCCCTTCTCATCTCCCGCCTCCCGTGTGTGGACGGAAGGTCAAATTAATACGTGTGCTAACGACTTTGTTGGTCTTTGGAACCTGGTGCAGATGTGTAGATTGGCAACCTGGGTGCATTACCAGCAAACTGCCGTGTTCCAGCCAAAAGTCCGTTGCCCTGCCATTTCTCGGTTTGATTTGAAATTTGCGACATGACCCCAGGCTGACTGATGCAATCGCAGGGTTAGATCCCATCGATGGTTCATTGTCAGCGTGCCACCCGATAGAATCCTGTCCACTGCGGTACTTATTTCCAATGACGATACGGAATTTGTAGCCAGTCAGCGCAGTGATTCTGTCCCGCAAGTTAGCCAGATTGTCTGTCCAAGTTAGGGGTTTCAAAAACACGCTATTCGAGTAAAGGTAATCACATCCGGCATCACCATAAATGCACTCAAGACGCGGGACGGGCAGAGTTTTACCCAACATTCTGATTTGATTCTGTTGCCACTCCAGTTTCAAACAGTGTTGGTAGAGCGAGTTGGCAAGTTCTTGGCTTAAGAAATCGGGATAGTAAGTGATAGGTAAGACTGGCGCGGATTCAGAGAAAAGTGTGAGTTGTTGCATAATATTGTTCTCCAAGTTTTTAAAGCTGTGTAACCGGGAAGTGGTATGTTAATAACACCTAACTAACCAGCACTCACAATCGGTACAGCAATCGCTGACACAACGAAGCGATTGCTTTCATTTTTTGACCAACACCTATAGCTTCTTGGTAGCAAAAGCCTCCGCCTGCGTGAGCGCAGCAGTCGGGTTTGGATGGGTGAAAAACTCTTCGCTTTAGCCATTTCTGGGAGCTAGCTGTAAGCGCTTTTTGATTATGTTGGGCTAGGAGATTGGCGGCGAAGTCTTGAAAATGCTGCTCCATGTATGGGTTGAGTCTGCCACCTGTAAGTTCAGCTAAAGTTTTCATCGCCTCGACTAAAGTTTGTAGGCGCTGCTCAAGCGGTGGGAGGGCAGGGACAGGTGCAGGAGTTTGAGCAGTGATGCTGGGAACAGCTGCAACCAAATCTAAAATGATGGTTCTAACTTGCGCTGCGGACTCTGTAACTGAGAAATATTCCACTATTTGTGCAGTAGTTGCCCAGCCGCTACCGTTCCATACAGCAAACACTATTGCCTTTGCTTTGCTGAGAACTTCTTGGGCGCGAGAATCATCGAGGTTAGAAAGTGCAGAAGTTCTTAATGAGGGAGACTCGACTAAAACACTTTGATTTAAAGGTAAACTCATGTTGCTCGACTCCTAACTAAATTTCAAAACTTTAGGCATTTACTCGCACTAAACTTTTTTCACCAACCAGTGAGAAACGATTCGATATAGTCCGTGATTGAGTTAAGGTTGGCGACACCAATTCAACAAGGTAAAACCAAGAATTATTCACCAGCCCAATCCCTAAAATCAGCCGTTGTTTTGTCCCCTTATCGTGAGAACAGAGAATCACTCTTTCGCCCAGAACAAAAGTAGGTTTTTGCACAGTGATGCTTTCTAATTCTCCAGTCCCGATGATTTGGTTCTGTGTAGCGTGGAGTATTTCTTTTCCGCAATCAATTGAATAAATCCAACATTCATGCTTCCATTGCATACCGCAGCAGTAACCAAATGTTCTTGTGGTTCTGAGGTATACTCTCTCCAGTAAATTGACCTCAACGGGTGGAATTGTTCCACGCCAAGGTGGAGAAAGATACCAACTTGTTTGAAGTGCGTTAATGTGGTCAATCATGCTTTTCTTCCTAATAAGTAATTAATGGCTTCGGTATCAAGAGCAGCAATACGTTTTTTAATTGATTGAGGTGGGTTATCAAAAAACTGTTTGAGATGAGAAATTCTGACTTGATAATGTTTGGCAGAACGTTTAGTAGCTTTAAGCCATCCTCTTCCCACCCATCTAGATACAGTTGAGAAATTCAATTTCAGAACTTGGGCAATTTCCTTGCAGCTATAATTGTCAAGTGTGGGACGGGCTGAATAACCTAAGCTATTTAGCTTGAGTCCAATTGCAACTGGTGTACGCTGGTATCCTTTTCGTTTCAAGCTTTTGGCGATTTGCTCTTTGGTATAAAGATCAGCCATCACCTCGATAATTGCTAGTTCTTCATCAGTCCATTTTGGATTCGGATGATTACGTTTCATATTTATGCAGATTTAGTAGAAGAATGTTCTGAGATAATTTGAGCGCTGATCGATTCAAACTCTACCTGAGCAATATTCAAATCAATCAGCATCTCACCACTGTTATAGAGGTCTGTAATGTGCTGCTTAATTGCCGACTCTGACAGTCCATCGGGAATATTTAGGTGCGCTTCGCTGGTGATTTTATCTACTACTGTGACGATGACTTTCATGGGTAACTCCTCTAAATAAAGAATTCAGGAGTCAGGAGTCAAAAATCAGAATTATTCTGCATTCTGAATCCTGACTTGTGATTTACATTGCCCCAGTCTTTATTGCTTGCAACTGTTGCATCCATGCACTGATCGCTGTTAACTCATCTGTACCAATAGCAACAGCATCAACAACTTGGTTTTGATAAGAAGACTCAGCATGATTGGGATGGTCACACTTATTTGCTGCCCAAGCCAAACACATGGTTTTGATTAGTTCATTAATCTGGCTAATATCAAGTAGACTTGGGCGGTCAACATCCTGAAATTGCAACCACTCTTTGACTAAATCAAGCGGATAATCAAGCAAGGTGCGAATATTTTTTACTCGTAAATCCTGAGTCGGTACTGGTTGAGGAACTACACTAAGTTTTGGTGTGGATGGAATGTTTGAGGAGTTGCCACCTAAACAGGTTTGAATATCACGAATGATAGTTGCCCAATCCAAATCTCGACTCCATTCCCTGTAAATCTTGGTTTTGGTTGCAGCATCGTAAAGATTGCAGAAAACCGTGTTTTCTTCGCCGCCATTAGCAACGATAATCAGTGGTTTAGAAAAATCCTGAACTAATGATGCAGCGAGAAGGAAGCTTTTGGCGAAATTGGTTTCAATACCAGTTCTCACTACATAAACTTCATCAGCACTGACAACAATATCCAGCTTCAAGTTGTCCTTGCCTTTGAATTCTTTAGTGGTCAATCGGAGTTCTGACAAGTACCCAGTTAATGCTCTTTGGGTAACTGGAATTTTCTTCTCTTGGCTAATCTTGAACTTGTACCAAACGAATGATTCGCCATCTACTTCCCCCTGATTGACATATAAATAGATGGGTTCAGGAGGGTTGCATAAACCTAGTTTGATTTCAGTAACCATATTTTGTTAACCTGTGCAATAATTAGTGGTCTGTAGCGTAAATTTTCAGCGCTTTACGATTGCTTGAAGAAAAGCTGATATTCAAGCAATCGCTTTTTTACTAAACAGAAGTCCGTTAATTGGAGGGGAAAAGGGGTCTTGGGGTTGGGGTAAAGGAAGGAGAAGGAAAGGCTTCTCTCAATACAGTACAGAGCAAGTATTTTTAAATATGGATGTTCCCTTTTCCCTTTAATCCTTCCCCTTTTCCCCCTCTTAATTCCGCTCTAATTCCCATTGCAGATAGGTGAGCGCAGTTTGAGCATCAGCAACGTTTAAATCAGGTTGATATCCCTCGTTCAATAGTTGTTTGTATTCGCGGTGTTCAGCAATCTGGATGATTAGAGTTTGGGCTTGTTCAACTAATTGGTGGAGGTTGGGGTTAGACATTTCAATGCCCAGCCGTGAACATAAATCTTCTGCTTTCACTCCCATGATTCCTGGTTCAATCTCGGTTTCTAACTCTTCAAGCAGGGATTGAAAGTTAGGGTGTTCGTCATTAATTTCAATCTCAAATAAATCTGCACTCTTTGTAACGACAGTTGCCCAATCGGGTAAAGTCTGTGCAATGGTTTTCGCGTAAAGTTTCATAATTGATTCCTCTTCGATTAAGAGTTAAAAATCCTCAGCAATCTCTAACAAAAAGCCGCGTCCCGTATTCTGCACTTGCACCAGTTCTTTATCCAGCAGAGTTTGAATAACTGAATCGGAGAATTGGAACTGAAGCCGATGCAGAGGAACACAACCGCCACAAAGCTGAAGTAAACGCAGCAAATGCTTGGCTCTACCCTCAAAGTTGTCTGTAGAATTAGCTATTGGTGCTACCTCCAGTGATGGCTACTAATTGTTGTTGCAGAATAGATATTTGTTGTTGATAAAACTTAATCTCTGCTGTTATTTGCGTGAACAATTCCTGTGGAGATAGCGGTTGGATTTGATTCTCTTGCAAGTACGATATCTCGTCAGAGTTTTTATTAGGCATCAATACGTAACGCCATCCTTCATCAAATTCATTAGCCAATTCTGTACCAGAGGGATAGTAGTAAAGTCCTAGAATCGTGCCTTGTTCGGTACGTTGTTCCAAAGCAAAGCGTGGGTAGCCCCAGTGTTGTGGGATTGATACTGTCGGTTGCATTGATTTAATGGGGATTGGTGAATAAATAATTAGGGAAAGGGCAAAGGGGAAGGGAATGAAGAAATTTCCCTTTAACCAATACCTTTAACCTTTTCCCAGGCAAAGCCCAAGGCTTACACTGTGACTAACTCCGTTCTCTCCAGCAGCCGTTGCAATTTATTGCCAGTTAGCTGTTCTAACGGCTGATCTAAAAAATATTCCTCAAAAATGGATTTACCATCAGTAGACACGTCCACCATCGACAGCGATTGAACTGCTGACATTGCCGAATCACAGGGTATGCGCTGGGTTTCGTCTGCTGCGCGTGTGAACCACCAATCGCCGTCAGTCTGTCCGACTTCGCCTAATTTCTCGTCGTTCTGATAAATGCCGTCGTCGAGGATTTCAAACCCGTACTTCTCGCACTCGTTGAAAATCTGCGCCATGATTTCGTTGCCCGTAGTGCATGGTGTTGCAAGTTGTTCCTGCACTGGCAGTTTGCCATTTTTGTAGTGAGTGCAGATGAAGCGATGACAGCGCATTACGGTGTTGGCACGAAATAATTCTTTATCGTTGACCATGACTACCCAGCGTTGCGTTAAATGGTCGTCATCATGGCTGATGCTGGCTATCAGTTGATTAGCAGCGTAATATTCGTGATGGTCAAACGAGATTTCGACTATTGTGAGGGGTTCGGGAGCTATGGCTTGGGCTTGGTCGGCGATGAAGTGGTCGAGTTCGGCTTGGGCGAGGGCTTGGTTGTCACTAACTTTGTGAGTTTGAGTGGATTGGTGGGTGATGATTGCGTTTATCCAGGTGTCAGTCGCTCTTCTGTCGCCGGTGGGTGTTACGCCGCGTTCGGCAGCTATTCTTTTGAGGCGGGGTAGGGTGTAGCGTGAAAGGGCTTGCTGTGTGTAGGTTGGATGCGTCATAATGAAGTTTCCTTATTATTAGGAACAGAGAAAGCGCTTCAGATTGGTAGTCGAGGGCGCTTTCTCTTTATCTTTTCCTATTATGCGCTAATTTTTTAGCGCTGTCAAGAATATTTTAGCTATTAGCGCTAATATATTAGCGTGTATATTACAAAGAAAGCGCTAAAAAGTTATGGTTTATATGGAGGATATTAATTTATGGGAGCTGCCATTTGTGGCACTTGAAGACAGAAACTCATTGCCGGATGAGCCTTGTGTTTACTTGGCAATCGATAAAGATAACTCAGTGCTGTACGTGGGTATGTCAGACAATTTAAGGCAGAAATGGAAAAGCCATCCTAAGCTAGAAGCCTTAAGTCGTCTTGAAGGTGTTAAAATCTCGTACATTAGAACTGAAGCTGAATTACTCAGAAAGCTAGAAAATGCCCTAATCAAAGTTTTCAAACCTCCGTTGAACTTAACGGAAGCACCCAGAAAAGGCATTGCAGCTTTAAGGGAAAAAATTGGATTAACTCAAAAGCAACTAGGTGATTTAGTTGGAGTTGATACTTCGACAATCAGAAATTGGGAATATGGCAAAGGATCAGAAACTTTTGCAAAAGTAGCAAGACTTTGTAAAGTGCTGGAATGTGATATTGAAGATTTGTTTGAGGAAGAAGCAGTGTGATGATTGAACCTGCTGAAGAACCTGTTTCTGTCCTAGCCTTTGTCTCATTTTATAAGCGATGCCTACGGTGGGTTACGCCTACGCATTTACCATCTACATTCAAAAGCTGTGTTGCGATTGACTTTGAGCAAATACCATTGAGCTAGAGGAGGTGGAAACAATGAATAAGCCACCTTCTAGACGAAAAAAACCTACTCCAGCCGCATCTGATGACAGCACATTGCCAAATGACCAAGACCTTGAGGGTATCTCGCAAGAAGAAGACCCAGCTATAGCAACAATTACCGTTACTGCTGTTGAAATTCCCGAATTAACCGAGCAAGAGATTCGCGATCGCTTACACTTGGAACGGCAAGTAGAAAAAGCGTTTTATCTTGCGGGTAAAGCCTTAACGGAATTACGAGACAGAAAGCTGTACCGAAGTACGCACAAAACTTTTGAAGAATACTGCCGTGAGCGTTTTGGTTTCGAGCGGCGTTATCCGTACAGGTTAATGGAAAGTACAGTGGTCGTGGATAATCTCATGAAAATGTGTCCTAATAGGACACATTTTCAAAATGATTTGGACACATCTACTCCAGATTCCAGCGAAACACAAGTTTTACCCATCAACGAATATCAGTTACGACCTTTGATTCCGTTAGAGCCGGAAGTACAAAGAGAAGCATGGCAGCAGGCCGTAGAGGCAGCAGGTGGTAAAGTCCCATCAGGTCGTGTTGTCAAAGACGTTGTGTAGCGCATAATAGAGAGAACCAAAGTACCCAATACCTACCATATTGGCGAAGTCTGCCAAATCCTTGCCAAGGACAACCCGGAACTCAGAGGCAAAGGGGGCTGTTGGGCGATTGTCAGCGCAGTAAACGAGTTTAGTTGTACCGTGAGAGTTTGGGATGGCGAGTACACCGTTGGCTTGCAGCACCTGAAATCATTCAACTACCTGCCCCAGGAGTGTCAGCAGATGCAGGTGATTTGCGATCGCCTTGCGCGAATATATTCCGATTCGCTGGAGGAGACAGTCAAAAGCCTGTTGCAGTCGTTGGGGAAGCTGAATCGACCCTATCTTATTGCGGTGGAAGAGAAATTGTTGAATGTTTTGGAGTCTGAATATGGCAGAGAGATAACACCCTAAACAATTTTGGCAATTTGGCTCCAATGGCTTTGGGTTACAGTTTCAACGGAGTTGGCAACCCAACGGGACAGTGAAGAAGTTGTACGAGGATAGGGCAAAACTTTCCGCAACTGGTGTCCCGTGCTACGCCAGTTGTAAGCGTAAGTGCTGTAGAAACGCTCTACATAATTGATACAGCACTAAACAGAGTTGAGTTAAGGCTCTGCAACTGGCTATAAATGAACAAAACTAAATAGAACCTCAAAAAATGAGAAATGTAGATAGCTGGATTGCTGTATAGTTTGAGGTATGCCAGATTATCCTCTCAAGAGTTGCTCTATGATTGCTCTACCTGGTATTGCTATCCAAAACAAAATATACGAAAGTGACAATTCTCTAGTGTACCGGGGCATCAGAGACGATGGAGTAGGGGTCGTCGTAAAAATGTTAAAGCTTGATTATCCCTCACCTGTTGAACTAACCCGCTACAGACAGGAATATAAAATTACCCGCTCCCTAAATGTGGAAGGAGTTATCAAGGCATACAGCCAGCAGGACTATCAACGCACTCTGGTGATTATCTTAGAAGATTTTGGGGGAGAGTCTTTAGAGCAATGGATGCACAAGCGCCCAGATATTTTCTGCCCCATGCCTTTATCCACTTTTCTAGGTCTTGCGATCGCAGTTTGCGACATTCTGGGCAGAATCCATGCAGCCAATGTCATTCATAAAGATATCAACCCTGGAAACATAGTCTTTAATCTGGAAACTGGCGTTGTCAAAATTATTGATTTTGGGATTGCGACCCAATTTAACCGCACGAATCCGACGTTCAAAAGTCCCCATGTGTTAGAAGGCACGCTTGCCTATCTGTCGCCAGAGCAAACCGGGCGGATGAACCGGATGCTCGACTATCGCACCGATTTCTACTCGCTGGGCGTAACCTTCTACGAACTGTTAACTGGACAGCTACCGTTCCCCACTCAAGACATCCTGGAGCTAGTTCATTGCCATATTGCCAAACCGCCGATTCCTGTGCATGAATTGAACGCCACGATTCCCAAACCCATTTCAGGGATAATTTTGAAGTTGATGGCGAAAAATGCGGAGGATCGCTATCAAAGTGCCTGGGGCATCAAAGCGGATCTAGAACGCTGCGCCGGGCAACTGGCAGAAATGGGTCAGATCAACGCCATGTCGTTGGGACTGCAAGATGTTTCAGAACAGTTTTGCATTCCTGAGAAACTGTATGGACGAGAAGCCCAGACTAAAGCATTATTGGCGGCGTTTGACAGAGTGGCTAGAAAAGAGACGTTTGGCGAAATTTGTCAACTAGAGTCAGGCATAGAAAATGCTCAATTCAATGTCGAACTCATGCTCGTTGCTGGTTACGCTGGCGTTGGCAAAACAGCATTGGTGCAAGAACTCTATAAACCGATCACAGCAAAGCACGGCTATTTCATATCGGGTAAATTTGACCAATTCAGGCGCAATATTCCCTACAGCGCCATTGTGGATGCCCTGCAAAAGTTGGTGCAGCAACTTCTGGGGGAACCGGATGAGCAAGTGCAACAGTGGCGTATTCGTCTGCTCTCAGCTTTAGGAAGCAATGGGCAAATCATCATTGATGTCATTCCTGAAGTTGAATTAATTATTGGCAAACAGCCACCCGTACCCGAAGTTGGAGCAACGGAAGCTCAAAATCGCTTTAATCGAATCTTTCAAAATTTTGTGCGGGTGTTTTGTTCAAAAGAACATCCCCTGGTCATCTTCTTAGACGATTTACAATGGTTCGACTCCGCAACGCTAAAGTTAATCGAGCTATTATTACTTGACGAGCAGACACAATATCTATTTTTGATTGGAGCCTACCGAGATAATGAAGTGGCTCCAACGCATCCACTAATATTAACGCTCTTAGAACTGCGAAAACAAGGGGCAGTGCTTCAGGGGATTACCTTAGTACCCTTAATGCCCGAACCATTGAGTCAATTGATCGCCGAGACATTACATTGCAATATTGACACTGTTCATCCCCTAGCCCAATTAGTGTTACGTAAAACTGAAGGCAACCCTTTCTTTGTCGGTGAATTTTTGCGAATGCTGTACAGCGAAAATCTTCTGACCTTCAACGCAAAACACTTAAGCTGGCAGTGGGATATTGCTCAAATTCAAGCCCAAAATATTACTGATAATGTAGTGGAGTTGCTGCTGCTCCAGTTGAAGAAACTGCCAGAAGAAACACGGCGAATTCTCCGCTTAGCCGCTTGTGTTGGAGCTGAATTTGATTTAGAGACGTTAGCGATCGCTTGTGAAAAATCGCCGAAAGTAATTTCTCTAGATTTACTAGCTGCAATATATGCTGGATTAATTCAACCTCTATCTGAATTAGACGAAAACTTGTTAGTTCAAGACTACAAGTTTTTGCACGATCGCGTCCAGCAAGCAGCATACGCCTTAATTGATGAGTCACACAAACAAGTTGTTCATCTCCAAATCGGTCGCAATCTACTCGAAAAAACTTCATCAGAGCAACTATCAGCCCGACTGTTTGAAATCGTCGATCATCTTGATCGGGGAATTGAGTTTGTCACCGCTCGAGTAGAACGAAATGAAATTGCCAAATTGAATTTAATGGCAGGTCAGAAAGCAAAAACAGCAACGGCTTATGAAGCAGCTCTTCAGTATTTCAATATAGGACTGAAACTCCTAGATATAGACAGTTGGCTCAGTGAGTATGACCTTACCTTAGCACTGTACTCAGAAGCAGCAGCGGCAGCGTATCTTCACGGCCGCTTTGATGAGATGGAACAATTGGTAGAAGTGGTACTCAATCGCGCCAAAACAGTGGTTGACAAAGCGCAGGCTTACGATAGCAGAATTCAAGGATATTTGTCACAGGGCAACCTGAAATCAGCACTAAAAATTGGCTCGGAAGTGTTAAAGCTCCTGGGAATAGATTTAATAGAAAATCCAAGTCAGGTAGATATTCAAAGGGAATTGGAGTCAACGGCTGCGCTACTTGCTGAACGAGAAATCGAAGACTTGATTAATTTACCAGAGATGACTGCACCAGAACCGCTAGCAGCAATGTCAATCCTAGCGAATATGGGGGCTGCTGCATTTATAGTGTCACCAGCACTGCTGATACTGATTACTTGCAAAACGGTAAATTTATCAATCAACTACGGGAATGCTATCTGGTCATCGCTGTATTATGCGGTCTATGGGTTTGTTCTATGTGGAGTTGTTCAAGACATTGAACTCGGTTATAAATTCAGCAAATTGGCGCTGGGTTTGGCAGAACGATTGAATACCAAAGGAAAAGCTAAAGCATTAATGTTTTCGGGTGCCCATATCATGCACTGGAAGGTGCATCTTAGGAACACAATACCAATGCTGGCTGATGCCTATCAAAATGGAGTGGAAACTGGAGACTTTGAATTTGCTGGTTACGCTGCATATAACGTATGCTATAACTCGTTTTTTGCTGGAGAGGAACTCACCCAACTGGAACAAAAAACAGCAACTTACAGCAAAGCGATCAACCAAATCAGACGGGAAAGCCCCTCGAATTGGCTTGCAATATTGTGGCAGACAATTCTTAATCTGCTAAATAGGTCTGAGAATCCCAGCCGCTTAGTTAGTAGGCTATGCAATGAAGAGCAGGCGTTAACACACGCTATTGCAGTTAGAGACGGAACTGCAATTCAAATGCTGTATCTACACAAAGTTATACTGTGTTATCTATTTGGAGAATATCATCAAGCTGTACAAACCGCTGTTGTGACAAGGCAACATTTTGAAGAGGTGACAGCAATAACAGTTTTACCTGTATTCTGTTTGTATCACTCTCTGGCGCTTTTGAGCCTACCGCTCGATGCTTCAAACTCCCAAAAAGTAGCTTGGCTCAATTGTGTTAACATCAACCAAGAAAAAATGCAGAAGTGGGCAGAACACGCCCCAATGAATTATCTACATAAATTTCATCTAGTCGAGGCAGAAAAAGCACGAGTCTTAGGGCAATTTCTTGAGGCTGAAGAGTTTTACGAGCGAGCGATCGCAGGTGCTGCTGAGAATGAGTTTATCCAGGAAGAAGCACTCGCCTATGAATTAGCGGCTAAACATTATCTGGCGCGAGGGCGGGAAAAAATTGCTCAAACTTACATGAAAGAGGCGCACTATTGCTACGATCGCTGGGGCGCAACCGCTAAAGTTAAAGATTTAGAAAAACGCTATCCACAACTCCTCAACACCAACCTAGTTCGGCAATCACATTCAATCGTGATCAATGAAACGATCCGTCATCCCACTGCGGCGATCGATTTGGCGGCGGTGATGAAAGCGGCTCAAGCTCTCTCAAAAATAATCCATCTCGATCAACTGATTGCCACGTTGATGCAGGTGGTAATCGAAAATGCAGGAGCCGAAACAGGCGCTCTGGTTCTCCTGGAAGAGGATCAACTCACTGTGATGGCTCAATGCAGCGGAAGTAGACAGTGTGACCTAGAAAAGTTCGCTGTTACTGACTGTGCAACGATTCCTGTCTCCGTCATTCACTCGGTAGAACTTACTCAAGAAACTTTGGTGCTTGATGATGCAGTCAGCGAACCTCCTTTTTCAACTGATCCTTACATTCAACATCAACAGACGCGATCGCTCCTGTGTATGCCCATTCTCAAGCAAAATCAGCCGATCGGCATCCTTTATCTAGAGAACAATCTCAGTACCGGAGTATTTACTAGCGATCGCTTGCAAGTCCTGAAACTGTTGATGGCTCAGGCAGCAATTTCCCTGGAGAATGCTCGATTGTATGAACGGTTAGCAGACTATGCCGAAACACTGGAAAGGAAAGTAGAAGAACGAACTCAAGCCTTACAGCAGGAAATCGCTGAACGTCAACAAACCGAAGCCGCATTGAGACAAAGTGAAGCGAATTATCGCAACCTGCTACAAACCGCGAATTCCGTCATCATTCGCTATGACACGCAAGGACGGATTCGTTACATCAACGATTATGGGGTGAAACTTCTGGGCTATGAAGAACATGAGATTGTAGGACGAACCGTATTTGAAACGATCATTCCAGACATCGAAACCTCTGGACGCGATATGAGACCCTTTGTCCACAATTTGCTTCGTGACCCTCAATCGTTCCCGCAAGGCGAGGGGGAAAACCTGTGTCGAGACGGTCGGCGAGTTTGGATGGTCTGGTCGAATCAAGTCGTCTTCAATGAACAGGGAGAGGTCGTTGAAATCTTATCGGTGGGCAATGACACCACCCAGCGTAGGCAAGCAGAAGAGGCATTACAACGCAGTGAAGCCAAGTTCCGAGCTATCTTTGAAAACTCGCAAGTCGGCATCTACCGAACCCGCCTCTCGGATGGATTAATTCTCAATGCCAATCAACGCTATGCCAATCTGCTTGGCTTTGATTCACCAGAAGAAATCATTGGGCTGGAACACACCATCGACTATTTTGTAAATCCCAGCGATCGCCAAAAAGCCATTGAGGCGATGAAGCGGGATGGGGAAGTGCGAAACTTTGAAGCACAACTGCGAAAACGAGATGGGACATTGTTCTGGGGACTTTCCTCTGCTTATCTGAATACAGACGATGGCTACATCGAAGGGGTGACTGCGGATATTAGCGATCGCAAACAAGCAGAAGCCGCTCTACAAACGAGTGAAGAACGATTACGCTTAGCATTAACCGCTTCAAATCAAGGACTCTACGATATCGATTTAAAAACTGAAGAAAGAATTGTTAACCCAGAATACGCTTTAATGCTGGGCTACAATCCAGCAACATTCCACGAAACCATTTCTGAATGGATTGCTCGTTTGCATCCTGATGACAGAGAATCAGTTGTCGCAACCTACCGTGCTTACATTGCTGAAGAAATCCCCAACTTTCAAGTAGAGTATCGCCAGCTTACCCAGGATGGTCAGTGGAAATGGACTCTTTCTGTCGGCAAAATTGTTACCTGGAATGAATCCGGTGAACCCATCCGAGCGTTGGGAGTTGTTACGGATATCGACGATCGCAAACAAGCAGAAGAGGTGTTGCGCCAGTCCGAGGCTCAGTTTCGAGAACAGGCAATCCTCTCCGCTTTTCGTGCCGATGTGGACAGTGCCCTTGCTCAAAGTGATAGTTTACCCTTGATGCTGCATCGCTGTGCAGAAGCCGTTGTTAAGCACTTGAATGCGGCATTTGCTCGAATTTGGACAATCAATAAAGACCAGAATGTTTTGGAGTTACAAGCCAGTGCGGGAATGTATACCCGTCTTGACGGTACCTACAGTCGAGTGTCCATGAATAGCCCGAAACTTGGACGAATTGCTCAAGAAAGCTTTCCACTGTTGATCAACAATGTGTTTGATGACTCATATATTGATCACGAATGGGCAGAGCGAGAAGGTATTGCGGCATTTGCAGGCTATCCGATCCTGCTGGATAAGCAGTTGGTTGGCGTGATCGCGATGTTTGCTCGACAATCCATTCCGGTGTCTCACTGTGAGGCATTGGGGTTTGCCGCTCGCGAGATGGCATTGGGAATTAAACGCAAGCAAGCAGAAGCAGCATTGCAAGCTTCTGAAGCAGAACTGCGGGCGCTCTTTTCAGCCATTCCCGATCCGCTGTGTATCTTCACTGCTGAAGGGCAATTGATCTGTGCAATCGAAGGAAATCCGTCCTATGGAGAGTTGAATGAGGAGGAGCATATTGGTCAAGTATTGCATCAACTCTATGCTAAAGAACAAGCTGATGAATTCCTGAATTACATTCAACAGGTGCTGAGAACTCAACAAGTCCTCACCGTTGAATACAGTGAGTGGCTATCTGGACGAGAAATCTGGTTTTCGGCTCGCATCGCACCGATTCGGCACGAACAGGTGATTTGGTTGTCGCGAGATATTACGCTGCAAAAGCAAGCAGAAGCCGCCTCGATCTTGGAAGAACGCAACCGCATGGCACGCGAAATTCACGATACCCTTGCCCAAGCCTTTACAGGCATTCTCATCCAGGTTGATGCAGCAACTCAAGTGCTAACCGATGATGCAGAAGCCACCCAAGCCCATTTAGACACAATCGAGGAACTAGCCCGAACCGGACTGTCTGAAGCGCGTCGCTCGGTAACAGCACTGCGTCCCCAGTTGCTAGAAGAAGGTGATTTATCCAGTGCCCTAGAGCGGCTGGTAAACCAGATGAGAGTGGCGACCAATACGGATATCATTTACTCAATTCAGGGGGTCGCCTATTCCTTACCCGCCGAGGTGGAAAATAACTTGCTGCGGATTGGACAAGAAGCACTGACCAACGCAATCAAATATGCTAACGCGAATGAAATTAGAATTGAATTAGTCTATGACGATGCTCAGTGTCGCTTGCAAGTCAAAGACGACGGACAAGGCTTTGGCGTGGTTGGCGTTCCAATGAGCGGCGGATTTGGATTGTTGGGCATGAGCGAACGGGCAGAGCGCATCGGAGCACAACTGGCGATCGAAAGCCAACCCGGTCAAGGAACAGAAATTATTGTGATTGTTAATCGAGGGTGATAATCATGACGAGCCAATCCACACTGATTCGGGTTCTAATTGCTGACGATCATTCCATTGTCAGGCAAGGATTGGCAACCATCATTAACCGCGATCCAGAAATGACGGTAGTTGCTCAAGCCGAAGATGGGCAACAGGCGATCGATCGCTTTCGGGAACATCAACCAGATGTAACGCTAATGGATTTGCGAATGCCGCAAGTTAGTGGGGTGGAAGCCATCAGCGCAATCTGTGCTGAATTTAAACCTGCCCGGATTATTGTGCTAACCACCTACGATGGAGATGAAGATATCTATCGCGGACTACATGCGGGTGCTCAAGGCTATCTGCTTAAGGATACTAAATCTAATGAGTTGCTGAATGCGATTCGCACCGTTGCTTGTGGTCAGCAATACATTCCACCAAACGTGGGAGCAAAACTGGTGCAGCGTCTGAATAATCCAGAACTCAGGGAACGAGAGTTAGAGGTACTGGGCTTAATGGCACGAGGGATGAGCAATTCAGATATTGCGACTGCTTTAAGTATTAGTGAGAATACTGTCAAAACCCATGTCAATCGAATTTTAAGTAAGTTGGGCGTGAGCGATCGCACCCAGGCTGTGATTGTTGCGATTAAACGCGGCATTGTCAGTTTGTAAGCGAGTCACCCTTTAGTTTGACTCCGGAGTCCAACCAGAGTTGGAGCGATGATGACATTGACAGAGGGACTGATTCATCATTCGCTTTGGTGAGCAAAAGTTGCAACTCTCAGTTGACGACAAGTGAGAGGGCAATTGCCTATATTTAGTTCTAGGCAAACACGAATAGTAATTGAGTTACAGCATTGAGTTTGCTTCATCTAGATCGCAGAAAGAGGGTTGAATCGCTTGCGATTACCATTGCTTCCCTCAGAGGTGTTCAAGTGAATCAAGACCGAGACCGTAGTTTGTTATCTATTCCAGCTTCAACACAGGATCACATGCAAGGTGTACTCAATGCCGACGTGGTGCTGGTAGTGTATGGAGATTATCAATGCTCTGTCAGTGCAGACGTTTACAAGATAATTAAAGTGATCAAACGAGAGCTTAGTGCTGCTTTTGGAGAAGATTATTTATGCTTGATCTTCCGTCATTTTTCGCAAGCACAGATTCATCCCCAAGCTCAACGAGCCGCCCAAGCTGCTGAAGCCGCCGCTGCCCAAGGACAGTTTTGGTCAATGCACGACACTTTGTTTGCCCATCAACAGAAGCTAGAAAATGGTTATCTTGTAGAGTACGCCAACGATTTAGGGCTTGATATCCCTCAATTTCTCAAAGAGTTGTCTAAACAAGTGCATGTCGATCGCATCAATGAAGATATCGAAAGTGGATTGCACAGTGGAATAACGGCTGCTCCAGCCCTATTCATCAATAACATTCGGTATACCGGACGCTGGAAAATAACAGAGTTGACGGCAGCCATTGTCGCTGCAAGTCACTAAGCTCTATTCATATCTGACTTGTTTGTTAGTGCTAGAACACCGATTCACTAATAAAACGCGAGGTTGAAAAACCGGATTTTTAGGTCATTTCAACCACAGTTTCTTTCTTGTACCTAAAAGAAACCCGAGTTTTTCGTCATGACTCTGAATACTGAATCGGTGTTCTAGTAAGTGATCGAATGCGCGATCGCTAGCTTTCGCCTGTTTTATTGAACAACTTGCCAATTTTTGAACCATGCTAACAACTACAACGTTAACCACTAAATTCAAGAACAAAGGCTTAACGCGCACCCAATTGCAACAAGTACTCGACTACATTCAGACTCACCTCGATCGAGACTTGTCACTGGCTGAACTGGCAGAGACTCTTAATTTTAGCCCGACTTACTTTGCTAGTGCATTCAAACAAGCGATCGAGATTGCTCCACACCAGTACGTAATTCAACAGCGGGTGGAACGAGCAAAATTGATGCTGTCGAAAACAGATTTAGCAATCTCCGACATCGCTCTACAAGTCGGCTTCTCCAGTCAAAGCCATCTGACGCAACAATTCAAGCGCCTGACTGGAATGACCCCGAAACAGATTCGCTAACTCGATCACGCACGAGTCAAGGAGACAAAGATGCAGTTTAAAGCAATCACAGGAAAGCAGGGAAGCAGAACGGAAGTGAAAGACACGACTTACGTGGAGGCTGCGAGGTGGGGTAAATATCGGGGGTGGCGGTATGTTCTGGGGCTGGTGGTCATCCTCTTTGCGTGGCTGGTGGTCGGGACTGGCGCCGGCGTCCTCGTCGCGATCGCGCTCAGCGGCCAGCCGGATTACTCTGTGCTTGGTCCCTTCGGGAAGTTCCTGTTTGTTATGGCAGGTTTCGCGTTTTTCCTCGTGGGGGTTCTCATCGCCGTTACCCGTATCCACCGCCGCCACCCCCGGACGCTGGTCACGGCGCGGGAGAAGATAAGCTGGCGTCGCGTCGGCCAGGGGTTTGTGGCTTGGTTCGTTCCAGTGTGTCTGATAGGCGTGCTGGGACAGTACCTCTTCTACCCCGACACCTTTTCCTTCAACTCCGACCTGGCGGCGTTCGCGCGCTTCGTGCCGATCGCGCTGGTCTTCACCGCGATCCAGACCACCACTGAGGAGCTTTTCTATCGCGGGTACATCGTGCAGGGGGCAAGCATGATCTCGACCAACCGCGTTTTTCTGGCGCTCACGTCAGCCGTGATCTTCACCGTACCACACCTCCTAAACCCGGAGGCGATCGCGGGCGGCTGGCTCACGGTCTTTTCCAACTACTTCCTCGTTCCGGGTCTGGTGTGGACTGTAGTCTCGTTGATTGACGGAACCACCGAGCTTGCTATCGGCGTACACTTCGCGAACAACATCGTCGGCTTCCTCCTGTTCAACATAGCCGGAAGCGCCGTGACCACGCCAGCCCTGTTCACAGTCAGCGAATACCACGCGACCTACGGGGCGCTATCAGTGCTGGTTGCATTACCCGTGTTCCTAGCGATCGCCTACAAGGTGTTCAAACGCGATAAGGCATCCGAACCCGTTTCCCAAAGCGATCGGATTGGTCGTCGGTGATCTCGTCAGTTCGTTGCTGAAGGTCAATCTTGATTGAAACAGGAGAAACAGAATGATATTGCAAGATAAAGTGGCGTTAGTCACTGGTGGCACATCGGGAATTGGCAGAGCAACAGCGTTAGCGAAGCTTAACGAAGTTATCGCGCTCGGTGCTGCTGGAGCAAAAGTCGTGTTCTCCGGTAGATGCGACGCAGAAGGTGAAAAAACCGCCCAACTGATTCGCGAAACAGGCGCTGAATGCTTATACGTCCATTGAAACAAATTCACTAACATCACAAGAATCTGAAAGCAGTCAAGCATTGGAACTCAAGACACTTTAGATAGAACCAGGAGTATTTAATCATGGTCAAAGAGCAAACTGTAGACGGACAAGCTTCTTTACAAGCAACTACCAATTTGACACCAGCCCAGGAGTCTTTGCAAGCACTTTGGGAAGAGCATTTACAGTACGAGTTTGGCACTCACAGTACTGAAGATGCCCTCGCTACGATGGTTGAAGATGCTTACGTTAACCACATCCCGGTAATGACTGGGGGAGTCGGGAAACCAGCACTGCGCGAGTTTTATTCCAAATACCTCATTCCACAGATCCCGCCAGACCTCGAGCTAGTTCCGATTTCGCGCACGATCGGAACGGATCAACTCGTCGATGAAATGGCGGCTACGTTCACTCATACGATCCAGATGGACTGGATGCTACCTGGCGTTGCTCCAACCGGGAAACGGGTGGAAGTGCCAGTAGTAGCGATCGTCCAGTTCCGTGACGGCAAGCTAGCCCATGAGCATATCTACTGGGATCAGGCGAGTGTATTGATTCAACTTGGCTTGCTCGATCCTAGTACGCTGCCCGTTGTAGGGGTTGACAGTGCGCGCAAGGTACTTGATCCGAGCTTGCCCTCAAACGCACTGATCGATCGTGCCAGCGATTGCCCAAGGGGCAGTGGCGAAGCCAATCGCGACTAAGTGTAGGAGCCAGCAAATATCAATGCCTAAACCCGCCATTTTGCAACCAGGATCGTACTCATCCTGGTTGTAGGAGGTGCTTCTTATTGCTGGCTCCTACACGTATTGCTCATTGAGTTTTTGACAAAGTGACACAGCCATTCACAACAAGAGGTAACTATCATGATCCTGAAAGACAAGGTTGCTTTGGTGACTGGTGGAACATCGGGCATCGGTCGAGCAACCGCAATCGCATTTGGTGCTGCCGGAGCAAAAGTCGTGTTCTCCGGCAGACGCGACGCAGAAGGTAAAACAACTTCTGCGATGATTCGTGAGACAGGAGCGGAGTGTTTGTTTGTGCGATCGGATGTATCGAGTGAACCAGAGGTTAAGGCGCTGATAGAGAAAACAGTCGCAACTTACGGAAGGCTAGATTTTGCCTTCAATAACGCTGGATTTGGTACAGTCCCAAAGCCACTACACGAGCAGTCTGTTGAAGACTTTGACAGCATGATGGCAACTAACCTGCGGGGTGTGTTCTTATGCATGAAATATGAAATTCAACAGATGCTGACTCAAGGAGCAGGGGTCATCATCAACAACTCTTCAGTAGCGGGATTGATCGGGGTACCTGGAATGGGTCTTTATACTGGGAGCAAACATGCTGTGATGGGTCTCACTCGTTCTGCTGCGCTCGATTATGCCAAGCAAGGGATTCGGATTAATGCCGTCAATTCTGGCTATATTCGCGGCACAGAAATATTTACTCCTAAGAGCCTCCAAGAGATGGGCATGACTTTAGAGCAGTTTGATTCGATGGTGTCGTCGAGCATCCCGATGGGGCATAGGGGTCAACCTGAAGAAATTGCTGCAACGGTTGTGTTCTTATGTTCTGATGCTGCGAGCTACATCACTGGACAACCTTTAGCGATCGATGGCGGATATACAGCGAGTTAATTTTCGATCGTTAATGGTGGACTCACAGTGAATCGATCCATTTCAAGAGAGAACAACCGGACTTAATTTTAGGAGAAATAGAATGATACATCAGAATAAGGTGGCGTTAGTCACTGGTGGAACTTCAGGAATTGGCAGAGCAACTGCGATCGCATTCGGTGCTGCTGGAGCAAAGGTAGTATTCTCAGGCAGACGCGATGCAGAAGGAGAAAAAACTGCCAAACTAATCCGTGAAACAGGCGCTGAATGCTTACACGTTCATTCAGATGCCTCGAATGAGGAAGACATCAAAGCATTAGTGCTTCATACAGTCGCAACCTATGGACGACTCGACTGCGCCTTCAATAATGCAGGCGTTGAATCACCCGGAAAACCGCTACACGAGCAACCGATCGAAGAGTTTGACAACCTCATGGCGATTAACGTGCGAGGAGTATTTCTATGCATGAAATATGAGATTGAGCAAATGCTGACTCAAGGATCGGGCGTGATCGTTAATAACTCCTCAATTGAAGGGTTGATTGCTCTTCCAGGGGCATCTCCTTACGTTGCGAGTAAACATGCCGTCATGGGGTTAACGCGCTCGGCAGCACTTGACTATGCCAAGCAGGGCATTCGGATTAATGCGGTGAATCCTGGCGGCATTGCGACTGAGAGTTTCGATCGTGCCTTGATGAAAAGGGGCATCACGGCTGACGATCTTACCGCGATGATACCGATGGGTCGCATTGCTCAAGCAGAAGAAGTCGCTCAAGTCGTTGTTTTTCTATGTTCTGATGCTGCCAGTTACATCACAGGGCAACCGTTCGCGATCGATGGCGGATATACAGCGAGTTAATTTTTGATTTTTGATGGTGGACTCACACTGAATCGATCCATTTCAAGAGAGAACAACCGGACTTAATTTTAGGAGAAATAGAATGATACTTCAGGATAAAGTGGTGCTTATCACTGGCGGAACTTCAGGAATTGGTCGTGCAACTGCGATCGCTTATGCCCAACAACAAGCAAAGGTGGTGATAGTAGGTCGTCGAATTGATGAAGGTGAAGAAACTGTTCGATTGATCAAGGAAGCTGGCGGAGAGGCGATTTTTGTGCAAGCAGATGTCACGAAAGAAGCCGATGTTAAAGCAATGGTTGATAAAGCGGTTAGCGTTTTTGGTCGGTTAGATATTGCCTTTAATAATGCAGGAACTGTCGGCGAAAACCCCTCATTGATTGAGCAAACAGAAGCGGAATACGAGCGCACGATGAACGTCAATATCAAAGGCGTTTGGTTGTCGATGAAACATGAAATCGCTCAGATGTTGAAACAGGGAAGTGGTTCAATCGTCAATATGGCATCTACGGTTGGATTCGTTGCATATCCTATCCAACCCCTCTACGCCGCGAGTAAACATGCGGTCGTAGGTTTAACAAAAGCTGCTGCGCTCCAATATGCCAAAGCAGGTATTCGCATCAATGCCGTTGGACCAGCAGCAATCCAAACAGATATGCTTGAAGCAGCTACAGGTGGGCAGGATGAAGCCAAAGCTTACATAACAGGACTTCACCCGATCGGACGAATTGGAACACCGCTTGAAGTTGCAAATGCAGTTCTGTTTTTATCATCTGACCTGGCATCGTTCGTAACAGGTGAAACGTTGATGGTAGATGGTGGGTATGTAGCGCAGTAGTCGAAAGGCAGTGCGAAACGTTTGATACAGCACTTCAAGCGACTCACTAAAGTAACACTGAAATAGGTTCGCTAATTCCATAGGAAACTCCATAAGAATCTGCAAGAAGTTGAGTGTTGGAACTGACTACACTCAAGTGAACTAAGACAAAGAGAACTTAGGAGTTGATGATTATCTCCAAAGTTGGAGAACAGAAAAAGATGATGAACCAAAACAAAGAGATTTACGAGTGCGTCATTGTCGGTGGCGGTTCCGCTGGACTCAGTGCGGCACTGCTTTTAGGCAGAAGTCGCCGTCGAGTGTTAGTCTGCGACAAAGGGAATCCGCGTAACGCTCCCGCACACGAGTCGCACAGCTTTTTCACCCGCGATGGTATCAGTCCGCATGAACTTTTGAGCATCGGGCGCGACCAACTCAAACCTTATAAAAGCGTTGAATTTCAAGCGATCGGGGTCAAGGAAATCAACCCATCCGGCAATCAATTTGAAGTTGTGTTTGAGGATGGCACGATAAAAAAAACGCGCAAAATTTTGCTGGCTTTCGGGGTAATGGATGAATTTCCAGCTCTCGAAAACTTTGGTGATTTCTGGGGCAAAAGCGTATTTCAATGTCCCTATTGCCATGCCTGGGAAGTGCGCGACGAGCCGCTTGCCATTGTTGGAAATGGCGAAACGGGCATTGAAATGGCGGCATTGCTGAAAAATTGGAGTGCTGATTTAGTCCTCTGCACCAACGGCAAAGCCGATCTAACCGCCGATCAAAGGACACTGTTGGAAAACCACAAAATCCTTGTTCGCGAAGAGAAAATTATCCGACTCGAAGGCGATAACGGACAATTAGAAAACATCGTTTTTGAGACAAACGAGAAAATTGCGCGTCGCGCAATACTGATCCGACTAAAGCAAACACTCCGTTCAAACCTAGCTGAAAAGTTAGGCTGTGAGTTGAATGAATTCAATTTAATCAAGACGACCAATGTTTTTAACGAAACTAGCGTCAAAGGCGTTTATGCGGCAGGTGACATCACTTCACCCATGCAAGGGATCGCCGTTGCTGTTTTTCAGGGTAGCGTTGCTGCTGGCGGCTTAAATCACTCTCTGATTATGGAAGATTTCGTCTAAATCAAGGTGATTCAATCTTTATCAGAACAAGCATCGTGGCTGGTCTAGTTTCATAGACCAAGAGAGTAGGGAAAGTCATGCGTGTTAATTACATATCAAGTCTACAGAGCGATCTAATGATGCAATCTTTGTGGTTTTTTGGTTCTTACCTTACCATCCTTGCTGATCGCACCACGACCGGAGGACACGGGGTGACTATTCTTGGCATACAAGCGGATCAGGTTGAGTGGGCACGCTTGTATATGGAACCTGTGTAAGCTTCATGAGTTACCAAATTGCTTTTAGGAGATGTAATCCCGATCTCTCAACCAGACCAATCCTTGCATCATTCCTGATACAAGCTTACGTTTATCGGCTTCGAGTAATTTGATGCATTGGGTTTCGTATTTGAGTTGTCATTCCTGGCGGAGCGCACGCCATTAACTGGACTCACGCTGATCAGGTCAATCCCATGTTACTGGACTTCCTACAACAGGAAAATTAATCAGTGTCCTGCCGCATCTCTAACTTGTGAAAAAACTCTGTGATTCACCACGTTAAGTCAGGGTTACACACTCGGCCGTGTTTGAGTTCTTAAAAAAGAGGTTTGCTATGAAGATTCTCATTGTTCTCACGTCTCATGACCAACTTGGCGATACCGGAAAGAAAACTGGTTTCTGGCTGGAAGAGTTTGCTGCTCCCTATTATAGCTGTCGCCATAAAGGTTAGGACAAAATTAACGGTTGAAACGATCACGCACCAGTAATAAACATAAAAGCCTTCTGCCTTTAGCTATCAATAGGAGAATTAAGCATGACTAGACTTACAGAAAACCAATCGAAAAATACTACAAGCCTGCCTGATGGTCCACAAAGTCCAGGATTTCTGCAAATAATCCAGAAAATTTTTTACTACTTGGAGTATCTGGACGCTGCACGAGAGCGCTATGGCGATATTTTTACAATGCGATCGCCTGGATTTCCCCCAACTGTAATCTTGAGCGATCCGCAGGCGATTCAGGAGGTCTTTACCGCTGACCTAAGCCTGTTTGACACCGGAACCAAGATTTTGCAACCTTTACTGGGGGAATACTCACTGATACAGCTTGATGGGCTTCCGCACCAGCGTCGGCGAAAGCTGTTGATGCCTCCCTTTCATGGGGAACGGATGCGAACCTATGCTGAGTTGATTTGTGACATCACTGAGCAAGTGATGAGTCAGTGGACGCTTGGTAAGCCCTTCTGTGTTCGTTCATCCATGCAAGAAATCACTCTGCGCGTCATCTTACGCGCTGTTTTTGGGATTGATCAGGGAGAGCGATTCGAGCAACTCAGGCAACTTCTGGGTTCCTGGCTAGATTCGTTTAACTCTCCTTTGCGTTCCAGCTTTCTCTTGGTCAAGTTTCTTCAAAAAGATTTAGGAGCCTGGAGTCCTTGGGGACGTTTTCTGCGCCAAAAACAGCAAATTGATGCACTCCTAATCGCTGAGATTCGGGAGCGGCAAACGCAACCCAACTCATCTCGTGAAGATATCCTAAGCTTAATGATTTCGGCGCGGGATGAAGAGGGTCAACCGATGGCAGAGGAAGAGTTACGAGATGATTTAATGACTCTGCTTTTTGCCGGTCACGAAACCACCGCCTCCGCTCTAGCTTGGGCATTTTACTGGATTCACCATTTACCAGAGGTTCGTGAGAAGCTTATGAGCGAGCTAGATACACTTAGCCCAGACTTAGACCCAAGCGCTATTGCCAAACTTCCTTATCTCAATGCAGTCTGTAGTGAAACGCTGCGTATTTACCCAGTTGCCTTGTTTTCCTTCTCTCGAACGGTGAAGTCACCGCTAGAGTTGATGGGCTATCAACTTGAACCGGGTACGGTGCTAGCTCCTTGTATTTATTTGACCCACCAGAATGCAAGTATCTACCCAGAGCCAAAGCGTTTTAAGCCAGAGCGCTTTCTAGAACGTCAGTTCTCGCCTTATGAGTATCTACCTTTCGGGGGCGGGAACCGTCGCTGTCTTGGTTCTGCTTTGGCCCTGTTTGAAATGAAACTGGTACTAGCAACAGTGTTATCACGGGCTAACCTGGTGCTTGCGGATAAGCGTCCAGTTCGCTCTGTACGTCGTGGCTTTACCTTTACCCCCTCTGATGGTGTACGGATGGTGATGACAGGTTCGCGTTAACGAGGAAAAACCCTTAGCCCTCCTTAACTGACCTATCCCTCATTCTTGAGCTAGGTGTCAATGCCCTGTTGTGAAAATGATAATGAAGGTCGCATTTATCCCTCTTCTGTCACTTTCCGAAAAACCTTGCGTTTTCTGAATCCCAGAGCGTAGACATAGCAAGCGATCGGACAATTTTTTCTGATTAGAAATTCTTGAAGATACGAAATTGGTCAAAATGCGATCACCAACCCCTGCATGATTCAGCATACCTTGTCTTTGGGAATTACTAATCATACGAAAAACCGGAGAGTGACAGAAGAGGGATACGTGCTGAAGGATGCGGGAGCAGCGATCGCGGTGGCTTCACCGAAGGGCGGTCAGCCGCCGCTCGATCCGAAAAGCGAGGTATCCGAGTTCCAGACCGAATTAACGAAGCGCTTCCGCACAGACACCGCAGCGCAGGCTGAACTTGCCAACACGAAAAAGCTAGTCGACGTGTCCGCAAACGATTTCGACGCAGTCTTCTATCCCGGCGGACATGGCCCGATGTGGGACATGCCCGACAACGCGACATCCATCGCACTGATCGAAGCCTTCGTGAAAGCCGACAAGCCAGTCGGTGCAGTGTGTCACGCGCCGGTTGCGTTGATCAATGTGCGCGGAAAGGACGGCGAGTATCTAATCAAAGGCAAGCGCATGACTGGGTTCACGAATGCAGAAGAAGAAGCGGTGGGCTTGACCGCAGTCGTACCTTTTTTGTTGGAAGACCGGCTAAAGGAACGGGGTGGCATCTACAGTAAAACCGCCAACTGGGTTCCCTATGTCCAAGTGGACGGGAGGCTCGTGACCGGACAGAATCCGGCCTCTTCGGAACCCGCAGCGGAAGAGTTGCTGAAGTTGCTTCGCTCTGTTTGAGCTGAACTTTTGTCACGGGCGCGAACCTCAAAATTGATGGCGGCTTAACCGCTTGAACGATCTGTAATCAAATTTGTAATCCCCAAACTCCACCAGGAGAATATGACTCACTACGACTACATTGTGATCGGCGCAGGTTCGGCAGGCTGCGTGGTTGCCAATCGGTTGACCAAAGATCCTGAAACAACTGTGTTACTTCTCGAAGCAGGCAATCCAGATACGAAACCAGAGATTCACATTCCAGCAGAATGTATCAATCTGTTAGGAACTGATGTGGACTGGGGCTATTTCTCCGAGCCAGAACCCTACCTGAATCACCGCAAAATGTTCTGTTCCCGTGGCAAAGTTCTGGGGGGCAGCAGTTCGATTAATTTCATGAACTATGTTCGAGGCAATCCTCATGATTATGACCACTGGAAGGAATTGGGAAATTTGGGTTGGAGTTATCAGGATGTTTTACCTTATTTCAAAAAATCGGAACACTCCTCACGAGGTGAATCTGAATTTCATGGAATTGATGGGGAACTGAGTGTAACCGATCTGATTGCGCCGACTGCGATCGCTCAACGATTTGTAGAGGCTTGCGTCGCAGCCGGATATGACTATAACCCTGACTTCAACGCTAAGCAACAAGAAGGAGCAGGACGCTATCAAGTTACGATTAAAGATGGCAAGCGGCATAGTGCTGCTGCGGCTTTTCTTGTACCCATTCTCCAGCGTTCCAATTTGACCGTCACCACTGGAGCATTGGTAACTCGATTGTTATTTGAAGGAACCCGCACCGTTGGAGTGGAATATCTACACAAAGGAACCCGGCATCAAGTTCAGGTCAATCAGGAAGTGATTTTATCAGCAGGTGCGTTCGATTCGCCGAAACTACTAATGTTGTCTGGAATTGGTAATGCAGAAGAACTGCGATCGCTCAATATTCCGGTCGTAGCCGATCGACCCGGTGTGGGTCAAAACTTGCAAGACCATATTCTCGTTCCTATTGTGTATCAAGCAACTCAGGATCTACACTACGCAAGCACGAGCGGGATTGGAGAAGCTGGACTATTCCTGCATAGCGAGGTCAATTCGGAGGTTGCACCTGATTTGCAGTTCTTGTTCAATCCTACCCAGTTCCTTCCCCCTGGCTATGCTCCCGCTGAGTTCGGATTTACAGGGGCTGTCACGTTGACCCATCTGCAAAATGTCGGTAGTGTTAGCTTGCGTTCGCGTAGCGTGGGCTTTGCCCAATCGTCTGATTCCACAGATCCACCCCAGTTTCAGATGAACTATCTGCAAAGTGAAACGGATGTGCAAAAGTTCGTTTTCTCAATTAAATTAATGCGGCAATTACTTCATACCAGTTCCTTGGATGAGTTTCGCGGTGCAGAAATCGCTCCGGGTGCCGACATTCAGAGTAATGAAGCCCTTGAAGCATACATTCGGGACACTGCTAGCACACTGGGGCATCCGGTCGGCACTTGCAAAATGGGAACTGATCCGATGGCAGTGGTTGATCCTGAACTCCGAGTACATGGAATTCAAGGATTACGTGTCGTTGATGCTTCCATCATGCCAACGATCACAACAGGAAACACAAACGCACCGACCATCATGATTGGTGAGAAAGCGGCAGATTTAATCAGGAAAAAATCGTTCTAGCCGCGTTGGTATTTGGGCTTTTACACCTGCCCGCAACTGCCGCGATAGTTCCACTCACTCCAGTTGTGATTATTCGGGCGTTGTTACTGAATGGGATTGCTGGCATTGCTTTTGGTTGGCTCTTTTGGCAATACTCGCTTGAGGCTGCGATGTTATCCCATGTCAGCTTTCATGCCTTTTCCTTTGCTCTTAGTTTTTTGCTAGCAAGATTTGTCTAAGCTTTTTTCTAAAGCGATTTCATGATCATTTCAAGAGAGAACAACCAGACTTGATTTTAGGAGAAATAGAATGATACTTCAGGATAAAGTGGCGCTAGTCACTGGTGGCGCATCGGGAATTGGTCGAGCAACCGCGTTAGCGAAGCTTAACGAAGTTATCGCCTTCGGTGCTGCGGGAGCCAAAGTGGTCTTCTCGGACATACGCAGTGTAGAAGGGGAAGAAACGGCTGATTTGATTCGCGAGACTGGAGCGGAATGCTTGTTCGTCAAATCAGATGTATCGAGTGAAGCGGATGTGCAAGCCCTGGTGCAAAAAACGGTCGCTACTTACGGCAAGCTCGATTGTGCCTTTAACAACGCTGGGATTGATCTGGCTGTTAAACCGTTGCACGAACAATTGATCGAGGATTTTGACAAGATCATGTCGATCAATGCGCGAGGGCTATTTCTATGTATGAAATATGAGATTCAACAGATGCTGACCCAAGGCGCAGGCGTGATCGTGAACAACTCGTCAACGAATGGTCTTGTTGCGCTTCCGGGGATCTCTCCCTATGTTGCCAGCAAACACGCAGTGATGGGACTGACGCGATCGGCTGCGCTTGATTATGCCAAGCAGGGCATTCGGATTAATGCGGTGAATCCTGGCGGCATTGCGACTGAGAGTTTCGATCGTGCCTTGATGAAAATGGGCATCACGGCTGACGATCTTACCGCGATGGTACCGATGGGTCGCATTGCTCAAGCAGAAGAAGTCGCTCAAGTCGTTGTTTTTCTATGTTCTGATGCTGCGAGCTATATCACAGGGCAACCGTTCGCGATCGATGGCGGATATACAGCGAGTTAATTTTTGATTTTTGATGGTGGACTCACAGTGAATCGATCCATTTCAAGAGAGAACAACCGGACTTAATTTTAGGAGAAATAGAATGATACTTCAGGATAAAGTGGTGCTTATCACTGGCGGAACTTCAGGAATTGGTCGTGCAACCGCAGTTGCGTTCGGGGAAGCTGGTGCAAAAGTGGTGCTCTCCGGGAGACGGGAGGCAGAAGGTGAAGAAACTGCTGCACTGATTCGCGATACCGGAGCAGAGTGCCTCTTTGTGCGATCAGACGTATCCGATGAAGCAGAAGTTCAAGCTTTAGTCGAGAAAACGATCGCCACCTACGGCAGACTCGATTGTGCCTTTAACAATGCTGGGATTGAGTCTCCTCTCAAACCACTGCACGAACAATCGATTGAGGATTTTGACAAACTGATGTCGATTAATGTGCGGGGGCTGTTCTTGTGTATGAAATATGAAATCCAACAGATGCTGAACCAAGAATCAGGTGTGATTATCAATAATTCGTCAATGGGTGGGTTAATTGCGTTTCCAGGAGTATCTCCCTATGTTGCCAGTAAACACGCGGTAATGGGGCTGACGCGCTCTGCTGCACTCGATTATGCCAAACAAGGTATTCGGATTAATGCTGTCAATCCTGGACTGATTGCTACTGCAATGATAGATCGCCTGAGTAGTGGCTCGACTGATGATTTCGCGTCTATGGTACCAATGGGGCGCATGGGGCAAGCAGCAGAAATTGCTCAAGCGGTTGTTTTTCTATGTTCTGATGCTGCCAGCTACATCACGGGACAACCTTTGGTAATCGATGGTGGATTTACAGCGAACTAATCCGCGATCTGCCTTGGCAGATATCTTTTTGCGATCGCACTTGGATACCCGAACCTGCTTTCGAGTCTTCAAACAAGCTTGTTCGTCAGTGCAGGAGCTTCCTACATTGTTTGTCTCCTCAGCACCTTCCCATTTTGGCACGAGACGACGATCCGCTTCTATCGCAGACGGAATTCAGCGGTAATTCTACCCTGGTTGGTGATTGGAATGAACATTGTTTGGATGATCTGGGATGTTCAGAGTCAGAACTGGACGATGGAAGCCATTTTACGAGCGTTTTCGAGGCTATTAGTTGTCTTAGTGTTTGCAGAAATCATTGCTATTACATGGCAAGTGAATTCTGAAAATTGATGGCTAAATCGGATGATACCGAAACGAACTTGCTCTTCACCATAAGAATCTGGAAGAAATCAAGCATTGGAACTCAGTACACTTCAGATCAATGCAACGAAATTAATACTAGGAGAAGCACAATCATACTTCAAGATAAAGTGGCGTTGCAGGGGTAATTGTCAATACTTCATCGGTCGGGGGTCTAATCGCATTCCCAGAGGCATCTCCCTACATTGCCAGCAAACATGCAGTGATGGGACTGACGAGATCGGCAGCACTCGACTATGCCAAACGAGGCAACCGGGTGAATGCCGTTAGTCCTGGTTTCATTGACACTGAGATGAACGATCGCACATTAGAGCTATTGGGAATTACGGTAGATGCTCTTGTCTCTAGATCTCCAATGGCGCGTGTCGGTGAAGCAGCAGAAATTGCTCAATTCTTACAGAACGGATCGAGAACAGGCGTTTAAGCAGCCGATCTATGTGAATGAGTCCCGGAACCGTCGAGGCGAGAGAACTACATTGATTACCGGGGGCAACACGATTGTCGATCGTGATTTCTGTGAGATCAATGTCGAGTTCGATCGCTCTAGAGAAATTCAGTCCTGGCGCTATGAGGGTAATTCTCCAAAAGATTGCAACATTAAAAGCCTGCCGAAAACGCTCCAGGAGCAATTACAAAAAGACGGCATTCTTCCGTAGGTCAATGCCATGTTCAACACGGCAAAACCACGACGAGAAGTACTGGAATTCGACCTGTTTGGATTTCGACTCTCGTTTCAAAAGATACCAATGCGCCGCGCAACCCTTTTCGCGATCGCGCTACTCTTTACCACCCATTTCGCCTCCGCCTGCACGGAGTCCACAGCAATGTCACCTACAATCACCAATCCTGAAACCAAGCGAGTCGATGTCGTCGAGCAACATTTCGGACAGACGATCGCTGACCCCTATCGCTGGCTGGAAAACGATGTCCGCAATGACAAAGAAGTCGCCGCTTGGGTCGAATCGCAGAACAAAGTCACCAATGCTTATCTCAATACGCTGTCGGGTCGGGATATCTTCAAGAACCGACTGAAACAGTTGTACAACTATGAGCGGTTCGACATTCCGGTCAAAAAGGGGGGGCGGTATTTCTACCTCCATAATTCCGGACTTCAAAACCAACAGGTTCTCTATGTCCGCGACAGCGTGGATAACGCAGGGCGCGTGCTGATCGATCCCAACAGTTGGGCAGAGGACGGGGCGACTGCGTTTGCTGAATGGTCAGCTTCTGATGATGGCAAGCGCGTGGCTTATGCGGTGCAGGATGGCGGTACCGACTGGCGCACGATTCGAGTGTTGGACGTGAACACGGGCAAGGTACTCGACGATGAGGTCAAATGGGTAAGATTCACCAGAATCATCCCATGGACGAAGGACGGATCTGGCTTTTTCTACGCCCGTTACCCTGAACCGAAGCAGGGCACCGAATCGCAAGCAAGCGTAGCCAACCATGCCGTCTATTTTCATGCGATCGGCACCCCCCAGGCGCAAGATCGACTGGTCTATACAAACCCGGATCAGCCGAATATGCTGCATGATTTGAGCATCACCGAAGACGGGCGTTATCTCGCGATCGCTTCTACGCCCATTTCAGCAACCAACACACTGACCGTGGTGGATCTCCAGAGCGCCGACTGGAAACCCCGCAAGCTGATCGATAATCTCGATAATCAATGGGGCGTCATCGGCAATGTGGGGACGAAGTTCTTCCTCATGACTAGCCAGGACGCGCCGCGCTTCAAGGTCGTGACGATGGACATCGCCGCTGCCGACCCAGCGATCGAGGATGTGGTGCCGGAGCAGGATTCGGTTCTGCTCAATCCGTCGCTGGTCGGCGGACGGTTGCTGATCTCCTATCTGGTTGATGTGAAAACGGAAATTCGACGCTATACGCTCGATGGCAAGGCTGATGGTGTGGTGAAGCTGCCCGGTATCGGCACCGCTGGCCGTTTTAAGGGCAAACAGGACGACCCGGAAACCTTCTTCATCTTCACCAGCTTTAACGCTCCGGACGTGATCTATCGATATGATGTCGCCAGCAACACGGCGCGGGTGTGGGCACAACCCAAGGTGGCAATCGATCTCAGTCAGATCGCAGTCGAACAGCGTTTCTATACGTCAAAGGATGGCACCCGTGTCCCGATGTTTATCGTCCGACGCAAGGATGTGACCCGTCCGGCACCAACCGTGCTCTATGCCTATGGGGGATTTGGAATTCCCATACTTCCTGCTTTCTCGCTGGATTCTCTGGGGTGGGTCGAACAAGGCGGAGTGTACGCGATCGCCAATATTCGCGGTGGCTTTGAATATGGCAAAGCATGGCACGAAGCAGGTCGTCGTCAGAACAAGCAAAATGTCTTCGACGATTTCATCGCAGCGGGCGAGTATCTGAAGGCGCAGGGAATCACGCCACAAGACGGCTTGGCAATTCAGGGCGAATCGAATGGCGGACTCCTGATCGGCGCAGTGGTCAATCAGCGACCGGATTTGTTCGCTGCCGCACTGCCCCAGGTCGGTGTCATGGACATGCTCCGCTTCGACCAGTTCACGAGCGGGAAAACATGGGTAGACGAGTTTGGGTCTCCGGCACGGGAAGCGGATTTCCGTAACCTCTTGAGCTATTCGCCTTATCACAACATTGAGTCTGGCAAGGCATATCCCGCGATCCTTGCCACCACTGCCGACACAGGCGATCGCGTGGTGCCGGGACACACCTTCAAATATGTTGCCGCGCTCCAAGCGGCAAATATCGGACCCAAGCCCCACCTTGCCCGCATTGAGACACGCGCGGGACATGGAGCAGGCAAGCCCACCGACAAGATCATCGAGGAAACGGCAGATATGTGGGCTTTTGCGGCTCACTGGACAGGGCTGGATGTTGGGAATAGGAAATGATCGGAGCACAGCAGCAGAACACCCCGATAAACGGACATGAAGCAACGCAGGAGATCAACATGCTGTATGAAAATAGAACAGGAGAAACAGGATGATACTTCAGAATAAGGTGGCGTTAGTCACTGGCGGAACTTCAGGAATTGGTCGTGCAACTGCGATCGCTTATGCCCAACAACAAGCAAAGGTGGTGGTGGTGGGTCGTCGAATGGATGAAGGTGAAGAAACTGTTCGATTGATTAAGGAAGCTGGCGGAGAGGCGATTTTTGTGCAAGCCGATGTCACGAAAGAAGCCGATGTTAAAGCAATGGTTGATAAAGCGGTTGGCGTTTTTGGTCGGTTAGATATTGCCTTTAATAATGCAGCAACGGTCGGCGAAAACCCCTCACTGATTGAGCAAACAGAAGCTGAATACGAGCGCACGATGAACGTCAATGTCAAAGGCGTTTGGTTGTCGATGAAATATGAAATTGCTCAGATGTTGAAACAGGGAAGCGGTTCAATCGTCAATACGGCATCTGCGAATGGAGTCGTTGCATTTCCTACCTTCCCCCTCTACACCGCGAGTAAAAGTGCAGTAATAGGCTTGACAAAAGCGGCTGCGCTTCAATATGCCAAAGCGGGGATTCGCATCAATGTCGTTGCACCAGGAGCAATCGAAACAGATATGCTTGAAGCAGCTACAGGTGGGCAGGATGAAGCCAAAGCTTACATAACAGGACTTCACCCGATCGGACGAATTGGAACACCGCTTGAAGTTGCAAATGCAGTTCTGTTTTTATCATCTGACCTGGCATCGTTCGTAGTAGGTGCAACATTGCTGGTAGATGGTGGGGCTGTAGCGCAGTAGTCGCTCGGCAGTGCGACACGTTGCGACCAAGTAGCGATCGACACCGATATGAATCCCGCAGATGGAGACGTTGCCGCAGCCATGATCAAGATGATTGCCCTCGGTCGCTATGGATAGGGTGACGAGGTAGCTGACATGGTCTCTTATCTCGCCAGTTCTGAAGCTGCTTTTGTTACGGGCGCAAGTCTCAAAATTGATGGCGGCTTTACCGCTACCAAGAAAGTTTTGTCACAACTGGAGTGAGAATCCAGTCTAAATACACTCAGGAAGGGAACAAGCATGATTCACGCTTATGCAGCCAAAACAGCAGGCGGATTACTGGAGCCATTTGAATATGATCCAGGTGCGCTAAAAGATGAACAAGTAGAAATCAATGTCGAGTACTGTGGGGTCTGCCACAGCGATCTGAGTATGCTAAAAAATGACTGGGGCATTAGCCAGTATCCCCTTATTCCTGGTCATGAAGTAGTCGGAACCATTGCAGCCGTTGGCAATCGTGTGACAACCGTTAAAATCGGTCAGCGAGTCGGATTAGGTTGGTTTTCCCATTCCTGTATGCATTGCGAGCGGTGTATGTCAGGCGATCACAACTTGTGTCTAACAGCAGAGCGAACTATCGTCGGTCGGTATGGAGGCTTTGCTGACAAGGTACGGGCACATGAAGAGTGGGTCACTCCTCTGCCAGAAGGAATTGATCCAGCTAAGGTAGGACCACTGTTCTGTGGTGGCATTACCGTGTTTAACCCAATTGTTCAGTTCGACGTGAAGCCAACTGATAAAGTCGGTGTAATTGGCATTGGCGGTTTGGGACATATAGCATTACGGTTCCTACAAGCTTGGGGATGTGATGTCACTGCGTTTTCGACAAATCCTGATAAAGAGTCTGAAGCCCGTGAGTTGGGAGCCACTCACTTCGTCAACTCTCGCGATACTAAAGCAATTGAGGATGTCGCCAACTCGTTTGACTTTATTCTCTCAACTGTGAATACAGATCTAGATTGGGGAATATACATCAACGCGCTGCGTCCCAAAGGACGGCTACATTTTGTTGGAGTCGTACCGAATGCGATTCAGATGGGTGCGTTCCCCATAATTCTTGGGCAAAAATCCTTATCGGGTAGTCTTATTGGTAGCCCGACAACAACTGCAAAAATGCTCGACTTTGCAGCTCGTTATGGGATTGAACCTGTCACAGAAACTTTTGATTTTAGTCAAGTGAATGAAGCAATCGCTCATCTTGAAGCAGGAAAAGCTCGATATCGAATTGTGTTGAAACACTGACAGGGTGACGAGGTGGCTGGCATGGTCTTTTATCTTGCCAGTCCTGAAGCCGCCTTTGTCACAGGCGCGAGCCTCAAAATTGATGGCGGCTATACCGCTTGAACGAGACGTAATCAAATTTGTAATCCCTAAACTCGACCAGGAAAACACGATGTCACAAAAACTCTCAGGAAAAGTTGCGCTTGTCACTGGCGGCACCAGCGGCATCGGACTTGCCACTGCTAAGCGATTTGTCGCCGAAGGTGCCTATGTCTTTATCACGGGTCGTCGTCAGACTGAACTTGATGCTGCTGTAAACGAGATTGGTAAGAACGTTACTGGCATTCAGGGCGATGTCTCCAATCTGGCAGACCTCGATCAGCTTTACGCCGCGATCAAGCAAGAGCAAGGTCGCTTGGATGTAATCTTTGCTAATGCTGGCGGTGGTGAATTCATCCCGCTTGGATCGATCACCGAAGAACACTTTGACAAAACCTTCAACACCAATGTCAAGGGTCTACTGTTCACTGTGCAGAAGGCACTGCCGCTGATGCCAGAGGGCGCTTCCATTATCCTGAATGCCTCAACTGCTTCCATCAAGGGTATTCCAGCTTCCAGCGTGTATAGCGCCACCAAAGCCGCCGTGCGATCGTTTGCCCGCACCTGGACAGTCGACCTCAAAGACCACCAGATTCGAGTGAATGTGGTCAGCCCTGGTCTCATTCCGACTCCCGCTTACGATCTTCTCTGGGGACTCAGTGAAGAGCAACTGAAAGAATTGGTGGCGAACCTAGCTAAAAATGTCCCATTGGGACGAGCTGGTACGCCCGACGAGATCGCCAAAGCCGTTGTCTTTCTGGCTTCAGATGACAGCAGCTATGTAAGCGGCATTGAGCTATTCGTCGATGGTGGCTTCACACAAATCTAAGATCGCTTCCTAGTTAAAAAGCACTACCCGATCGCGTGTGAAAGTCCATCTATAAACTTCCCATCGAACAGAGTCGAAGGAGAAACACACATGCCACAGGAAAAGATGCCACAAGTCTCTGACAAAGAACTGATGATGAGTAACATGCTCATGATTCAGCCTGAGTACCACGAGGAGTTCTTGATGGAACTCCGGGAGATCCTGCCTCAAGCCCGCCGTTTGGAAGCGTGCATCTCACTTGAGGTCGGTGAGGTCGCCGATCAGCCTGGGATGTTTGTGCTGTCCGAGGGCTGGCGTAAGGGAAACGAGTACCTGAACGAGATCCTGCAACTGCCCTTGTACCAGCGGTACCTGGAACGCAGCGAACCATTCTACGCAGTTCCGCGAGCAGTTCTTGTCCTCACGTCAATCTAAATGGGTGCTGTGTCCAGAGCGGTCACCTAACAATGCAGCAGACGGTCTCAAGCCGCTAGTGCTGCGTTCGAGTTTCTTTGCCGCCGCTGATTTGAGCCGTTGGGCGTTTCGGGTAATGTGAGGTGTGGAACGGATGACGGATAAACTTGAGCACAACAAACAGACGGTCACGGCGTTTTATGACCTGATGTTCAATCAGTGTCAGCCCGCAGAAGCCATCGAGAAATATGTCGGCGATGTGTACATCCAGCACAACCCAGCGGTGGCCAACGGGAAGCAGGCTTTCATCGAATATTTCGAGAGGATGGCGAAAGAATATCCGGGCAAGTGCGTCCAGTTTAAGCGCGTCTTCGCTGAAGGCAATTATGTAGTCTTGCATTGCTACCAGCAATGGCCGGGCGACAACGACTGGGCAGGCATCGACATCTTCCGCCTGGATGATGGCAAGATAGTCGAGCATTGGGACGTGCTTCAGACCATCCCGGAAGCGTCGGCTAACGATAACACGATGTTCTGAACAGTCGAGTGCTGATAGTGTGAAGGCCGGTTTGTACAACGGCACGCCCAAATAGTAGGTAGTAGAATTCAGATGTAACTAAGGCGATCGCAGCCATTTTATCAGTCGCATAGTAACACCATAAAAATCTGACAACCTGTCCTAAGAATCTGAAAGAAACCGAGCATTAGAATTCATTACACTTGGGTTAAATCAGACGAGAATCCAATGCGGTATTCATAGGAGATTGCAATGCCTTACGCTACTGTTGGTTGGCAATGCCGATCACATTTTGCCACTTGAGTTCACCGCAGCAAGACTCCCGAAGCTAATTAAAAACAGTCAACTGGTTGTCATTCCTGGCGGACCGCACGCCATTAACTGGACTCACGCTGATCAGGTCAATCCCTTGTTGTTGGACTTTCTTCAGGGGTGATTATCTATCGAATCCTTTATCGCTAAAAGGTTTCTAATATGTTTTCTAGACTGATGATGGCGGTTGCAACCACAGTGCTAATGATTGTGACCTCTTGTATTTTTCCAGCGGTATCACTGGGCAAAAGTGCGATCGCTCAAGTGCCAGGTGTCTATCCATTCAAGTTAGGTGATTTCACAATTACAGTCCTGAGCGACGGCACACTCCCTCAGGATCTACATACGCTGCTGTCGAATACGAACCCAACAGAAACCGATCGCCTGCTTCAGAAAAACTTTCTGACTAATCCTGTCGAGGCATCAATTAATGCTTTCTTGATCGACACTGGAGATCAACAAGTACTCGTGGACACGGGAGCCGGAACCTTTTTTGGTCCAAAACTGGGCGGCAAGCTTCAAACATCGTTAAAGGCAGCAGGCTATACGCCTAACGAGATTGATGCAATCCTCCTGACTCATATTCATACCGATCATAGTGGAGGGCTGGTCGAAGCTGGTCAACGGGTGTTTCCTGCCGCCACGCTCTATGTCGGCAAGCCAGATGTCGATTTCTGGTTTGATCGAGTGAATGCCACGCGATTCAACGTTGCTGAAAAGTACTTTGACGAAGCCGCGAAAACTGTCAAACCTTATTTAGATGCAGGCAAGGTGAAATCGTTTTCTGGCAAGACAGCTTTGCTACCGGGAATCACCGCGCATCCCACACCCGGACACACTCCTGGTCATAGCTGCTATGTGGCGGCAAGCAAGGGCGAGAGCATCGAGTTTTGGGGCGATATTGTTCACTTTGCTTCGGTGCAATTTCCCAAGCCAGAAATTACAGTTGCTTATGATGTCGATGCCAATGCTGCTGCTGCACAACGCAAAAAACAGTTTGCGAGAGCGGAAGCATCCCGAATTTTGGTAGCAGGCGCACATTTGCCCTTTCCCGGCGTTGGAAACCTTCGGGCAGCAGATCAAGGTTATGCCTGGGTGCCAGTGGATTACCGCTGGCGTGAACCCTAAAGGATTCATAGCAATCATTTTAGCAACTTGATGAAGGAGAAATTATGGAAACTAGACAAATCGCCGTCATAGAGGACTGCAACAAGCACAGAACGCACAAGACCTGGAAGCGCTTTTAGCCTGCTTTGCACCCAACTTTCAGGGCAATTATCCACTCCATCCTGAGAGAGATCTCGAGGGAATTGAGAATGCCCGTAAGAATTGGTCTGGCATCTTCACGTCCGATGAACTCGGGTCTATGGTTCCAATGAGTCGGATCGGTCAGGCTACGGAAATTGCTCGAGCGGTTGTGTTTCTCTGCTCTGATGCTGCTAGCTATATCACTGGGCAACCCAAGCGCGATCGATGGCGGATATACAGTGAGTTGATTTTTGATTGTTGATCGTGGAATCACAGTGAATCGATCCATCAACAAATCAAACCGCGATCGCGCTGCTCTTTACTACTCATTTCACCTCCGCTTGCATGGAGTCTACAACAATGATGCCTACTACAATCAACTATCCTGAAACCAAGCGAGTCGATATCGTCGAGGAACATTTCGGACAGACGATCGCTGACCCCTATCGCTGGCTGGAAAACGATGTCCGCAATGACAAAGAAGTCGCCGCTTGGGTCGAATCGCAGAACAAAGTCACCAACGCTCATCTCAATACGCTACCAGGTCGAGATATCTTCAAGAACCGACTGAAGCAGTTGTACAACTATGAGCGGTTCTCTATTCCAGTCAAAAAGGGTGGACGGTATTTCTACCTTCATAATTCCGGGCTTCAGAACCAGCAGGTTCTTTATGTCCGCGACAGCGTAAATAGCGCAGGGCGTGTGCTGATCGATCCCAACAGTTGGGCAAAGGACGGGGCGACCGCACTTGCCGAGTGGTCAGCTTCTGATGATGGCAAGCGCGTGGCTTATGCGGTGCAGGATGGCGGTACCGACTGGCGCACGATTCGAGTGCTGGACGTGAACACGGGCAAGGTACTCGACGATCAGGTCAAATGGGCGAGATTCACCAGCATCGCATGGACGAAGGACCGATCTGGCTTTTTCTACGCCCGTTACCCTGAACCGAAGCAGGGCACCGAATCGCAAGCAAGCGTAGCCAACCATGCCATCTATTTCCATGCGATCGGCACCCCCCAAGCGCAAGATCGGCTGGTCTATACAAACCCGGATCAGCCGAATATGCTGCATACCTTGAGCATCACTGAAGACGGGCGTTATGTCGTGATCGCTTCTACGCCCATTTCAGCGACCAACACACTGACCGTGGTGGATCTCCAGAGCGCTGATTGGAAACCTCGCAAGCTGGTCGATAATCTCGATAATCAATGGGGTGTCGTCGGCAATGTGGGGACAAAGTTCTTCCTCATGACTAGCCAGGACGCGCCGCGCTTCAAGGTCGTGACGATGGACATCGCCGCCGCCGACCCAGTGATCAGGAATGTAGTGCCGGAGCAGGATTCGGTTTTGGGCAATGCGTCGCTGGTCGCTGGACGGTTGCTAATTTCCTATCTGGCTGACGTGAAGACGGAAATTCGACGCTACACGCTCGATGGCAAGGCTGATGGTGTGGTGAAGTTGCCCGGTATCGGCACTGCTGGCGGCTTTAAGGGCGACCAGGACGGCCCAGAAACCTTCTTCGGCTTCACCAGCTTTAACGCTCCGGACGTGATCTATCGATATGATGTCGCCAGCAACACGGCGCGGGTGTGGGCACAATCCAAGGTGGCGATCGATCTCAGTCAGATCGCAGTCGAACAGCGTTTCTATACGTCAAAGGATGGCACCCGTGTCCCGATGTTTATCGTCCGACGCAAGGATGTGACCCGTCCGGCACCAACCGTGTTCTATGCCTATGGGGGATTTGGAATTCCCATACTTCCTGCTTTCTCGCTGGATTCTCTGGGGTGGGTCGAACAAGGCGGAGTGTACGCGATCGCCAATATTCGCGGTGGCTTTGAATATGGCAAGGCATGGCACGAAGCGGGTCGTCGTCAGAACAAGCAGAACGTCTTCGACGATTTCATCGCAGCGGGCGAGTATCTGAAGGTGCAGGGAATCACGCCACAAGACGGCTTGGCGATTCAGGGCGAATCGAATGGCGGACTCCTGATCGGCGCAGTGGTCAATCAGCGACCGGATCTGTTCGCCGCTGCGCTGCCCCAGGTCGGTGTCATGGACATGCTCCGCTTCGACCAATTCACGAGCGGGAAAACATGGGTAGACGAGTTTGGGTCTCCGACACAGGAAGCGGATTTCCATAACTTCTTGAACTATTCGCCCTATCACAACATCGAATCTGGCAAGGCATATCCCGCGATCCTTGCCACCACTGCCGACACGGACGATCGCGTGGTGCCGGGACACACCTTCAAATATGTCGCCGCGCTCCAGGCGGCGGAGATTGGTGACAAGCCCCACCTTGCACGCATTGAGACACGCGCGGGACATGGAGCAGGCAAGCCCACGGACAAGATCATTGAGGAAACGGCGGATATGTGGGCTTTTGCCGCTCATTGGACGGGGCTGGATGTGAAGCCAGTGAAGTGATCGCGTCAAACAAATCAACATACGTCGAACTAATCGAGGAAGCGTAACGCCTCACACCACTCTATTTCCGTCAAGGCGTAAGTCCTAACAAACTAATTTACAGTCCGCGCTTTGGTGGGGTCATTGATGACCCCATTAATACCTGAACCCATTAACAACTAGCTCGAAGGAGTTTATCCCCATGTCTCACATTTTTTCTAACCACAAGCGAGATCGTGTCCTACCCACGCAAGGCTCAGAGCCAACGGTTCCCGCTAAGAGGAGAACCATGCTTGCTCACAAGCCCCACATCCGAAGCTCGTTAATGATTGGGGCGGTGATACTGGTTCTTAGTGCCTGCGGCCAGCCCATATTCGGGCACCCGTCAAATCCGGGGGAGATCCCGGTAGGATTAGAACGATTTTACGACCAGAAACTGACCTTCGGCTCGTGCGAGGGCTACGCCACCACGGATGCCGACGCTAAGAACTTCGCCAACGACACCTTCGAATGCGCCCGGCTTGAGGTGCCGCTCGACTACCAGAACCCCCGCGGGCGAACCGCGCAGATTGCACTGCTACGCGTACCGGCAAAGGGCAAGCCGAGCAAACGAATCGGCTCCCTGCTGCTCAACCCAGGCGGCCCCGGCATGTCCGGGATGAGCTACGCGGCCACGGTGGCAAAGGACTTGGCCGACAGTCCGATCACCAAGCAGTTTGACCTGATCGGGTTCGACCCACGCGGGGTTGGGGCCTCGACACCAGCCCTAGACTGCTTCACCGATGCCGAACGAGAGGCCAACTTGTTGGTCAACTCGATCAACTCCGGGGGCAAGGACTACACCGACCACCAGACCCGTCAGTTGTACCGAAAATGCGCCGAGCGTTCCGGCGGTGAGGACGTGCTGGCTCACGTCGGTACGCGCGATGTCGCCCGCGACATGGACGTACTCCGCGCGGTGCTCGGCGATGACAAGCTCTCCTTTTTCGGCGGCAGCTACGGTACCCGGCTCGGCGCGATCTACGCCGAAACCTTCCCGCAGAACGTGCGGGCCATGGTGCTCGACGGCGCGGTCGACCCCACCACCGGCACCACCGAGCGTCGCCTCGTCCTGTTCGCGGGTTTCCAGCGTGCCTTCGACAACATGGCGGCCTTATGCGCTAAAACCCCGACTTGTCCGCTCGGCACCGATCCCAAGCAAGCTACCGCCGCCTTCCAGCAGATCGTGCGGCCACTGATTGATAAACCGATCATCACCGCAGACGGACGCAAGGTCACTTACACCGCCGCAATTGGGGGCGTGATCACTGGGCTTTATAACGATGTGAGCTGGCCTGCGGTGATTCTAGGCATCACCGAACTCAAGGCCGGAAGCGGTAAAACCCTGCTGTTCTTGAGCGACATCCGCAGCCAGCGCAATACCGACGGTAGCTACGGCAATGGCGACGAGTCCCTGGTGGCCATTAACTGCCTCGACGAGGAACGCCACACGCCCGAGCAGGAGAGCGCAACGACGCGCGACATTTTCAAGGTTGCGCCCTTCCTAGACACCGGTCGACCCGTCAACGCCCGCGACCTCTGTGAGCATTGGCGCGTGAAACCCACCCTCGGCTACCCCTATGCCCAGAACATCAAAGGACTCCCTAAAACCTTGGTCGTGTCGGCCACCCGCGATCCGGCCACCCCGCACGAGGGCGGCATCAGCCTCGCCAAGACGCTCGGCGCGAGCCTGCTGACCGTCGAGGGCGAACGGCACGGTGTAGCCCTCACCGTCGGCAATGCGTGTATCAACGACATCGTCGCCGACTACCTCATCGGTCTCAAAATCCCCGCAGACGGCGCTCGCTGCGTCCTTTAGGCGCGTTGGGACTAGTGGTCTGCCAACCCAAAATTGCGCTTGTGGAGTCCGGCGCTTGTGCAGGGGAGCAGAGAAGAGATTTGTACAAGTTCTTTCACCCCTGCCCCTCCGCACCTCTGCCCAAGAGCTTGCCACCACGCAAAGTTTATGTGGCGAAGCACTAGAGCGGATAGCCTGAACAGAGAGTGTGCGTTGCTGCCGCAGCGCTCACCATAGGGTGGGTTCCCTCCAGCGCCAAAACTAAGGATTTAGAAACCCCTCTCGACAATCGTACTGGCTATTTCGTCATTATATGCCCAACCACGCCCCAATTTGGACAGAGGTAGGAGTCGCGGCTCTTGGACTTCCAACGATGCGTATTGAAATCCGCGTTACTGCAATTGTTCCGTAAGTTTCGCATAAGCGGCAGTGCTGCCGCTTATGCGTAGAACGAAAACTTTTTATCCTAGCAAGATGTTAAGCCAATGTTGATTCAAAAACTTAGTAGATGCGAAGAATTCATCGCCGAAGATGGCACACTTTTACGAGAGCTTTTGCATCCTGATAAGCAACCTTTGGAATTCCGGTATAGTCTAGCCCACGCAGTAGTGCCAATTGGAAAAACGTCAATTCTCCACTCCTTGACAACTTCCGAAGTCTATTACATCCTCTCTGGGAGGGGAGAGATGCATATAGATAGTGAACTTCAGGTAGTAGAACCAGGAGATGCGGTGTACATTCCACCAAATGCTAAACAATTTATTCGTAATTGTGGGGAAGAGTCGCTAGTATTTATTTGCATAGTCGATCCCTCATGGCGTCAGGAAGATGAGACGATTTATCCTGCGCCAGTTAGTCTCTGAAACTGAGTTCACATATTGTAGGGACGATTGTCTGATACCAATTGGTTTGGCTTTGACACAAATGAAACCAAGTCCCTACGAAGGATGACTCAGATCCATTGCGTCATTTTATACCCAACTGATTCAGCAGAGTAATGTGCTTTGCACACGCTCCGCGATCACCAAAACCACTGGATACTGGGTCGTCCTCCCGATGATCATCCCGGATTGCCCGACCTCAAACGCCAATATTTCTCACAAACCACGTTTATGAAAGTGAACCAGCACGGCAGGCGGGTTTCCACCTGTTGTAGATGAATATTTCACTCCTCAAAAACTATAAAACTCATCTATCTCTTTGGGATCGCATTCCTGAACGAGTGGTTCATGCCAAAGGTTCAGGCGCTTACAGCATTTTCACGATGACGAGGACAGAATACGCACTTTCATTTCAAAAGATAACGGACAGGCTTGATTTTCATAACATCTAAAGGAGCAATTCTATGTCAACTTTTGTCTTGGTTCACGGCTCGTGGCACGATGGCTCTGCTTGGAACGTGGTCATCAAACATCTAGAAGCGAAAGGACATCAGGCTTTTGCTCCCACAATCGCCGGACATGGTAAAAGCGTGAATAAAAACGTCAACCATGCTCAATGCACGCAGTCGGTCATAGATTACATTGTTGATAAAGACTTAACCGATATCGTCCTACTAGGACATAGTTTCGGCGGCACAATTATTATGAAAGTTGCCGAAGCAATTAGCGATGGCTTCGCAGGTCAAAGGCAACGCATTCGACGGCTGGTCTTCTTCGATGCCTTCATCCTGAATGATGGTGAAAGCCTCAACGATAACGTCCCACCGCACTATCAAACGTTATTCGACAAGCTAGCTGAAGAATCGGACGACAATACGATAATGATGCCGTTTGAGATTTGGCGAGAAACGTTTCTCAACGACGCTGACCTCGAACTGGCTAAATTCAGTTACACACAATTATCGCCCGAACCATATCAACCGTGGATTGACAAACTGGACTTGAAGCAGTTTTACTCGCTGCCCATTCCCAAAAGTTATCTCTACTGTACGGAAGACAACTCCCTTCCTCAAGGTGCATGGGGTTGGCATCCCAGAATGTCTAGCCGCTTGGGACTATTTCGGCTCGTGCAAATGCCGGGTGGTCATGAGGTGATGTTTTCTAACCCTGTCGGTTTAGCAGAAAAGATTATTGTGGCAGGGCGCGACTAACAGCGAAATTTCAAATCAATGCGATCGCGGACATTGTCTTACAAGTCGGCTTCTCCAGCCAAAGCCATTTGACACAACAGCTTAAGCGAATCACCGGAATGACTCCAAGGCAGGTTCGCTAACTCCATAAGAATCTGATAAGACATTGTAACCTGTATTGATTAGGAATTGACATAGCAAGTGAAGTGTTGAAATTATATTCCGGATCAGACTGATGCTTGGAAGTGAATATATAAAGAAGAGGATTATATTCCCAGATGATTAACCAAATTACCGCCTTAGAATCCTGTTGGCATATTTCTCCTGGGTGGGGTAAGGATATGCCTCCACTAGCAGTGGAAATGTTAGAAAAAGTTTTGTTGCCAATCTCAAATTTGTCAGGTTATTGCCGTGGTGTTGAGTGGTCAGGACAAGAATGGATTTATGCAATTGTTTGCCAGAGTGAAACTCTCTACTTACCTGAGCAAGAATTTCATCCAACAAATATTGTAAAAAAGTCCACTGTTTCCACTCCAGCTTTTAATCTGGGGGACATAGTTGAGGTTGATTTCGGTGAACAGCCAACACGCCGTATTATTCAAGGGATTTTTAGTCTCAAAGATAATTGGCTTTATGGGGTAGAGTGGCGCTCCCCAACTTTAGAAGAAGTGTCTACCCAAAGCAGAATAATATGGCTTGCTGATGTTGATTTAGTCAATGTTAGTGTAACCTGAGTTCGATGTAAGAAAATCAGCTAAAAATGAGTATTCAAAAGGGGGTAGTGGTGCATAGTAATGATAAAATCAGGTAGTGTCGTTCAATACAAGAACTATGAACTGCCCTAAATGTAACTCGGACAACATAGTCAAAAATGGACACACCCATTATGGGAAACAACGATTCAAATGTCATAACTGTGGGCGACAATTTGTTGAAAGCCCAACCCGACAACCGGTTGATCTCTCAACACGTGAACTAATCGATAAACTTTTACTTGAGAGAGTTTCATTAAGGGCGATCACTCGTGTGACTGGGGTTTCATTACGTTGGCTTCAATACTATGTAAACCAGAAATACTACCAAGTTCCTAAATCCGTTGAAGTTACTAAAAAAAAGCCAGGTCGATTAATCATCCAAATGGATGAGATGTGGTCATATGTAGGGTCAAAAGAGAATAAAGAATGGATTTGGCTTGCGATTGATGCAACAACACGAGAAATTGTTGGGGTATATATTGGCGTTAGCGAAGCTCCTCTGAAAGAGGCTCGCTCTAGCCAATCGGCTAAACAATTATGGCTATCTCTACCACCAGTTTATCGTCAATGTGCAATTTGTTACACTGATTTTTGGGAATCCTATGAACAGATTTTACCTAGTACTAGACATAAACCAGTAGGCAAAGACAGTGGAAAGACAAGCTATATTGAGAGATTCAACAACACTCTACGGCAACGAGTTGGACGGCTAGTTCGGAAAACATTGTCGTTCTCTAAAATGCTGGACAACCATATTGGTGCTATTTGGTATTTTGTCCATCACTACAATGCCCAGCTACGAAGCTAAATCATTACTATGCACTACTACCCATTCAGGAATAAGGCTGTACCTGTAGCCAAACCAGTTGGCGCTGCTCCCAAGCTATAGCTCGAGTTGGAGCCAGACAATTGCAGCGTATCTTCGGTGGCATTGAAATCAGCAATTAGAGCGTAGTCGCCCAGTCCCGAAGTACTAGTATTACTATCGCTGTAGAAGACACCGACAGTAATACCTAGCACAAACTGATCACTCCCAGCGCCACCAGTCAAAAGGTCAACTTCAGCAATACCTCTTACTGTTGTATCTGTTCCAGTGAGTACGTCGCCACCTTCATCTCCAAACAGGCGATCGCTTCCAGTGCCACCGAATACAGAATCATTCCCACGTCCGCCATAAACAAGGTCATTACCACTGTCGCCGAAAACAGAATCGCCACCATCACCACCTGTAATGTAGTCAATTCCTGCATTACCACGGATGGTATCATTGGCTGCACCACCCGCTTGGGTATCATTATTAACAGTACCCAAAAGATTCAAAGCAACAATAGCTTTGTTATTTTTAGTACTTGCATCGCTCTGTCCAGCAAATTCAGCATTGACTAGTACAGCTTGGCGTAAATAACCCAACGATATTGTGGGATAATGAAGTAGTCAGAAAAAATCTGTTTTGGTGTTCGTGATCAGGAGTGAGGGTGTGGCGCGATTAGCCCCAAAAGTCTTAAATT
>JAHHHS010000046.1 GCA_019359215.1 Nostoc indistinguendum CM1-VF10
TACTGTAGCCATTGGCAATACCCACAATGGCTTTATTGAAATCTTCATCTTTAAAACCAACTGCACGCAGCATCGCTCGATTTGGCGATCGCTGCACTCCTTGCGTCACTACTTGGCTTCTCAAATTCTCCGACATCGTTACATCATCCTATGGTTTCCATGTATGAGTATCATAGATAGCAACTTTTGAAATGTCCAATATATATTTATGAATAATTGAGACTTATAAAATATCAAAACTATGGAACTGCGACACCTGCGCTACTTCATTGCTGTAGCTGAGGAACTGCACTTTAGTAAAGCCGCAGAACGACTTCACATTGCTCAACCTCCCTTAAGCCAGCAAATTCAGCAGCTAGAAGCAGAACTAGGGGTAGAACTTTTTCAACGTAAAACCAAACGACAGGTGCAACTAACGGAAGCTGGACAAGTATTTTTGCAAGAAGCTTATCAATTGTTCGCTCAACTGTCCAAGGCAATTGATCTGACTCAACGGACAGGTAGGGGTGAGAAAGGAAAACTACGAGTAGGTTTCACCAGCTTGGTAACTTACGATTTGCTGCCTGTGATTTTGCGGCGGTTTCGAGAACAGTTTCTAGAGGTGGAGTTAGTGTTGCAGGAATTAACGACAACTCAGCAAGAACAAGCGCTATTCAATCGCCGCATCCATGTAGGTTTTGCCCATCCACCTTTAGAAGACAATACTCTCAATCAAGAATGCATTCAACAAGAGGGACTAGTTGTAACTTTGCTAGAAACTCATTTATTAGCTAGACAAAAAAATATTTCAGTGCGATCGCTCTTGAACGAAAATTTTATTATGTTCCCCCGCCATTTGGGTCCAGGACTTTACGATCAAATCCTGAGTCTTTGCCAGCAAGGAAGTTTCAGCCCAAAAGTGACTCAAGAAGCAATCCAAATGCAGACAATTATCGGGCTAGTGTCTGCGGGAATGGGGATTGCGATCGTACCCTCTTCTTTGCAAAATCTTCAAAGGGCTGGTGTAGTTTATCGCGCTTTAGAAGAAAAAACACCATTAGTAGAAACGGCTGTAGTGTGGCGACAAGAGGATATAACACCTGTTTTAGGGGAGTTTCTACAAATTGTGAGAAGTGTCTGTGGTTAATTAATCAGTTAAAAAGGCGATCGCTTCTTTTAACAAGAGTTAGCAGAGTGGGAACCAGCACACAAGCCTGTGCTGTTCAAAAAAAAGATGGAACGCCATCTAATGAAACCAGGACTGCTTGAACCTCATTGCTATTCCCTCCTTTTTGGTGCCCAAGGAACTCATGCAGTAGCGCTAATTAGGAATTTTCAGCTTTATCTGGAGATGAAGCATAAGAGTATGCTAAAGAATTAGCTTTTGGCTAAATAAAAAATAGAAATTTAAGATTTAAAAAAACGGTAGAGTAATTAGCAATCTATCGTTTTTTATGTAGGTTGAATGCTTTACTCAAAAGTCAAGTGATATTTTTCATTGCTTTCATGTCAAGGTTAATTTTGAGTTTAGACTTTATAAGTTGCAAATTTAATGTACAGTTTTTCGTAAGTGATATTAAGGAAAAAACGTGGAACTTCAGAAGTTATTGTATATTTTTGTTTTAATAAAGATTGCTACATTCGCTCTAAGTGTACCTGTGTTTGCTCAAATCACACAGATTCCCTCCAATTCTTCCCAGTCGAGTTGTCGTGCAACTAAAGTAGCGACTCCAATTTTCAAAGAACCTTCAACATCATCTAATGCTATCAGAATATTGCCGATACAAACAAAGATTTCTTTAGCATATATACCAACTAGTGGAGATAGATTTGTCAGAATTAAATCTCCGAATTCCGGGTTTATTCAAACTGCTGTGCTGAAATATTGTCAGACGAATAACAACACTCAAAACCTGCGGAGTAAACCCACTATTGGCAGTGAATGCCGACAACTTGTGCAAACTGAAACTATACGTCGCCAACCGAGTACAAAAGGAGATTTTATTACGACACTTTATCCAAACACAATCGTGTTTGTGAACTTGGTTACAGGTAATAGAGGTAATGTAGTTAAGTCATACAAATCTGAAAATTACATTTGGGTAGAAATCGATCTTTCTAGAAGTTTCCCTGGAGAGTTATCTGGTAATGGCTGGATAGCCAATACTGACTTAGTAAATACACCTCGATTAAGCAGTCTGGCTTATTGTAGTTAGTAATTTATTTCGCTCGATATCTCCATTTAGTACAGCATGGCGTAAATAAACAGACCATTGAAAATTTGCAAGGGATACGGAATAGTCTTGGTAATTTATGTGTAATAAAGTACGACGTACTGTAGTGTAAGAAGGTAGCCTATTTTTGGATCTTAAAAAGCATGGGTGGCAAATTAATTGTATTTGAAGGGGTGGAAGGCTGTGGCAAAACCAGCCAAATGCAGCTTTGTTGTGAGTGGTTGGAAAGTCTGGGTGTTTCTGTGCTAGTAACTCGTGAACCAGGGGGAACAGAGTTAGGCTTACATCTTCGCCGCTTGTTACTAGAGAAGGCAGAGGATAAACCAGTTGCACAAGTGACAGAACTTTTATTGTATGCTGCTGACCGATCGCAACACGTTGAACAAGAACTTAAACCAAATCTCGCAGCAGGGAAATATATTTTATGCGATCGCTACACTGACTCTACCATTGCCTACCAAGGATATGGTCGGGGTTTGAACATGAGTTTAATCAATCAGCTTAATTATATTGCCACTGGTGGTTTAGAGAGTGACTTAACTATTTGGCTAGATGTCGATGTCGAAGTAGGGCTAGCCCGCAAACGGGGAGATGGAGTAGGATTAGACCGCATTGAACAAGAAACAATCGCTTTTCATCGGCGCGTTCAGCAAGGATACGCAGAGTTAGCAGCATCTTATCCCTCAAGAATTGTGCGGGTAGATGGTACCTTGAGTAAAGAAGCTGTGCAACAAGTAATTCAAGGAATTTTACGCGTCCACCAAAACAATTAAAAATAGAAAATTCAAAATTAAAAATGGAAAATTACTTAGGAAGTTTAAGTTAATTCCGTATCTGGAAGTGCATTAACTAGTATAATATCTCCATCAAATGTAACCAAAGCTTTTTACTTTCTATATATTGATTATATCTGAAGCGATCGCTAGAAATAAGTTGTCAATATTCCAAATTTCAAGCTATTTTATTAAAACCTCATATTCATCAATAAAAAGGTGAAAAAGCAAAAGCGATCGCTCCTTTAAACTAAAGTGCGATCGCTAATTTTTAGCTTACTAAATACAGCTTAAGCAGTAACAGGTTCTAACAATTTAATATCAGAGAAGATAAATTCCTGAATAGATACTTGTCCTGCTATCTCAGTGCGAATCTCCCGACGATTTAGGATGAAATAGTCACCTACTTTTTCATACTCATCAACAAATTCGCTTCTACCACCCTTTTGTTCTCCAGTCTTGGGATCATGGTAAACAGAGTCATAGGTATGGGACAAATAGCCTTCCCCGGTGTCGTGACTGCTGAAGGTGTCAATTGTCACGTATGTACCGTGGATTAAACGGTGAACATGACATACTTCATTATTGCGGACTTTGTATTTATCGCCTTCAGCCTTACCACCCATTAAAAGCTCAACCGCACCAGTTTCGTCGGTTTTACCATAGGTAAAGGTATTGGCGCTGTGGGTGTCTTCAAAGCTGCGGCGGACGCGGTGGATTGCTATCTCCCAGGCTTGACCATGAATTGCTTTCTGGGCTGGCTCGTCATCTACATCCAAAACTTCGGCTTTCAGATTGGCAGTGATTATAACTTTACCTGTAAACACTTTGTCATCTTGCTTAAAGGTAATATTTGCGGTATAGCCAGGGAAATTTTTGTCCCAAGTGTAGCGGTTCTCATAAGCAGCCCGGAAAAGTTCCTGAGCAGAGAGTTGTGTAACTGTCATGTGCTTCTCCTAGTCGCTACTGTAATTAGCGTTTTAGTTATCTTGGTATTAGCATAGAAGTAATTGTTGAGGCTTGGATAGTCCCCAACTGGGTACACTTATGGTTAATTCTCTCCACGCTGTATTTCATGCGATCGCCAATGTCCAAAATGAGCAAGAATTAAGGCTAGCTCTCACGGATAAAATTGGTGAGCATTTTGGCGTGCAAAATTGGGGCATTTATCTCCTAGATGAGCAACCAACGGCCCAAATCGATGTTCAGGCCATTCCAGCAGTATGCTTAGAAAGCAATCCAGTCGGGCGTTACGTGGTTGAGCGTCACGCTCCCGCCCATGAACAGTTATTATTATCACCAAAAGACTGGAAGCATTTTTGCTCACGTTCTGATCACGAACACGTAATGACTGGGCCAATTGTTTGCGATGGTCGTCTTGTCGGAACGCTTAACTTGGCTCGTGACAAGGGAAATCCTGCTTTTAATGGCAATGATTTAGCTGATTTGAGTGCCTTATGCATTCATTTATCAGCAAAAATGGCAACTCTACGGACAAAACCAAAAATATCCCATTCCCTTTTAGTAAGTCCTCTAACAGCGCGTGAGTTAGAAATTGCCGACTTAGTGGCGCAGGGGTTAACAAATGCGGAAATTGGGGAAAAACTTTGGATTACGCAAAATTCCGTCAAACAAGCTTTGAAGAGGATGTTTCGTAAGTTGAAGGTTTCGGCGCGTGCAGAAATGGTGGCAAAGTTACAAGATATACAAGTTTCATGAACCCCTTAATTTATCTCCAGTCGCAGAGAGAAAAAAGAGATTTGAATTAAGTACACAAGCTAAGTCTCAAAGCCAGCTATAAAGCCTGTTTTACTTCTGTTAGCGCGAGCATAGAGGTGTGAGAGAAAAAGCTATCAGGTACTTTTCTCAAGCACGTTTTCGCAATGATTTATATTCAAACTCAGCAACGCCTAGTTGTTTTTTAAAGTAAGCACGGTAGAGTTCGCAACGCGGTAGGATGCGATCGCCTTTATAAGTGATCAACCAAGAAATTCCTTAACCGAACAGTATTGGGCAATGCTTACGACGGGTTATTTGGCATCGCTTCTTAAAAACTAGCATTCTTTGGATGCAACATGCAGTAGGGGCGCACAGCTAGCTGTACGCCCCTACTAAAGGACTATATTTTATGCAACTGAGAAAGACTACAATCTATGATCAGCAAGGGTAAGCGCGTTACCCAGTATTAGAATTCGGTGATTATACACCAGCGCCCTTATTATTATTCTTTTATTGGCGAAAAGTTATTAGTACTTGCTGCCAATAACATATCGTAACGCATTTAGCGTCCAACTTTGTTTGAGACATCTCTGGCTGCCTCTGCCGCACTGTCGCCTACATCACTAGCAGTTTCTTGAGCGCCCTTTACGTATCCAGATCCAAACTCTTTAAAGGCTTCTCCTGACTGTTGCCCAATCTTCTGAAGTCGTTCACCAGGAGAATCTTCGGTTTCACGAGCATCCTTAAACCACTGCCCTATTGTTTTCGGTCTTTCAGCATCATTTTGCTCTACCTGTTGGCGAACTCTCTCCTTTAAGCCTTTGTCATTCGGCCCATCACTAACATTCGTTGTCAGCACTAGAAAACCAACTACGACAACAGCCAAAAAAGATTTTACCTGAAGTCCTTTAAGTAGGGAACTTATGTTAGCAATCGTCCTAGAAATCAAATTTATCATGCCAATTAGCTTTTTTTTGACTACAAATTAAACATTAACTATAGAAAGGTAATTATCCTTCTAGCAAAAGGCATATTTTAGTTATACAAAAGAAATATATTTTAAATCTTTGGGAAGAGGTGATTTGTTTGACGCTAATTGGTCATTGCGATCGGAACGCAGTCAAACAAAGCAATCGCAAAGTACAGATGTTGCGATCGCTTCATTTTGCAACTTTTAGAAAAGCTAGCGCGTTAAGCAAAGCTATGCCGTTAACTTTACGCTTCATTTGCAATTGGCTTGTAACAATTTTGGTAAATTTGCTTGCATTGGGATGCTCCCCTTTTTTCAATCTACTAAAGAAAATCATTATGTTCAAAAAACTACAACAACTCCAAGCAATTATCGCTTCCAGAAACTCAGAAAATTTGGGTGATATTGCCATTCTTAAATCTGATTTATTCGGTGCTAAAGTTTCTGCAACAGTCGCCTCCAAGCTGCAACCAGTAGTGGGATATTATCCCGTAATTGATTTGAAGCTAATTAAGCCAATACCCTCAAGGCTCCTTTGGGCGAGAATATGCCAATCACATGCAAGCAAATCAACTAAAACCATTAAACATCAGTCCTGAACTAGAAGACATTGCCAAACGTAATCTATTTGCTCTGCGATATTTAGTCACCCACGATATTTTTCATGTATTGCTTGATTTTGACACCACCTATGCAGGAGAAATTGGTGTACTTGCTTTTGCTGCTACACAAAACTACAGTAAATCACTCCAAATCGGTTTGTGCTTGGCTAAATTGCTCTATCCCATCTTGGCTCCCCAACAAATAAAAGGAATTTTCGCTAACCTAGCAAAAGGGCGAGAATTAGGCAAGAAAGCTGATTTCCTCTTGGGCTACCGTTTTGAAGAGCATTGGGAAGAACCAATTGAGGATGTGAGAAAACGGTTGGGATTACTATAAATTTCCGCAATTTATCCGAAAAAAGCATTTTTATGCTCACTAACAGCTTTTTTAGGTGTCTCGCTTTCTATTGGTAAATCATCCTTGAGATTGCTTAGACTGACAAATGTAGCACTAAATACATTTTTAATGCTACATTCGGTTTTTAATACAGATATAATCTAAAAAAACATATATCTTTGGTTAGAGCAATTATCTATCTTAAGATATCGATTCTAACGGATAATTCCTAACTAGCTACTAATAACAATCAATAAGCTGTTATGCCTTTAAATTACACAATAACTCATCAGGTTTGTTGACTGCTGACAGTTAACAGTCAACGGTCAGCAGTCAACAGTCAACAGTCAACACAGAAAAATGTGCAACTTAGATGGGCGATAGCTTAGTTACACAACTTTTAGGCTAGAGATATTATTTGTCTGACTTAGTGGATTTATCCCGTAATCCCTAGATACAGCAGTTTGCTTTTTAAGTGAGGTACAAAATGCAGGACTCAAAATCAGATATAAAGAGTTTCTACCTTCTGCCTCAAAACCCGTAGCTTTGTACTTGATACAAAGGAACACTGCTGTATTTGAAGGGCTTGGAAATGACAAGTTAATCCACATTTTTTCCTCAATATGATAACTGGTTAAGTGGAAAGCCAAAGGATGAAATACTGGATAAGGAAATTAGCAATCTGTATAGTATTATTGTATAACTTGTTATTATCAAGTGATTATGCAGGAGCAAACCAACTTTCAAACATTGATGTGCAACAATTAAATGCACTCCCATTTATTGAAAACTTAGTAAGTGCTGACAATAATCTTGCTCATAGTAGAAAAGAAGATTTTCACCGATTTAGTGAAATAGTCAAAAGTACAGAAAAACTAGAGGGACTCTTCACACTTTATTGCAGTGAAGATTCAGGAAAAACTTACTTAGAAATTAAACCAGAGCAGCTAAATAAAGATTATTTAGCTATAGTGACATTGGAATCGGGCGTGGGGGAAAGTGGAATTTATAGTGGATTACCTCTTTCTGATTTTCTATTTTACTTTCGACGAGTAAACAATAGATTACATTTTGTTGCTCGTAATGTAAAATTCCGCGCAACAAATAGGCCAGAACAGCGATCGCTTGCTCGTTCATTTAGCGACTCAGTCCTTTATTCACTCGAAATAGATACTATTGATCCACGCAGTAAAAATATTCTGATCAACCTGGATGAACTGCTAATGCAGGATTTTCCCGGATTAACTCCTCTATTAAAATACTCTTTACAGGCTGATTACCACTTGGATGCAAGCAAGTCATATTTTGGTGATGTTAACAGCTTCCCAGAAAACGTAGAAATTGATTCAATTTACGGTTTTTCATCACCAAAAGGAGCCAATTTAGTCACCTTACCTGATAGCAGGGCATTGACTCTGAAGGTACACTACAGTTTTTCTCAGCTTAGAGAAAACACTGGTTATATTCCCAGACTTGCAGATGATAGAGTGGGATATTTTATTACTGCTTTCCAAGATTTCTCTAATAATAATGCTCACGAACCATTTGTACGTTACATCAATCGTTGGCATCTAGAACCATCCGACCCTAACGCTTCCTTATCTCCACCCAAAAAGCCAATTGTGTTTTGGATTGAAAATGCTGTACCACTAGAGTACCGCGATGCGATTCGTGAAGGTGTTTTGATGTGGAATAAAGCATTTGAAAAAGCCGGATTTCAAAATGCTATTGAAGTGCAGCAAATGCCAGATGATGCTGATTGGCAACCGGCAGATGTACATTACAACACTATTCGCTGGTTCAATTCTTTAGATGCAGGTTTTGCCAGAGGGCCAGTGCGCGTTAACCCATTCACCGGGGAAATATTAGATGCAGACATTATTGTGGATGCCAATATGGTGCGTTCAATTCAGCAAGAATATCACGCACTGATGGGAGCAAATTCATCTTTTACAGAACTAGGTAAAAACCCATGCTCAGGTAATTTATCTGCAATGTTCTCAAAAGGTTTTAAAGCTTTTCCTGAACAACATTTAGCAGACAACGATCTCTGCTATAGCATGGAGTCTTCAGATCAAGCCGCGATGGGAGCGTTGGTATTGTCAATTTTGCCAAACACTACACCCAGTAGTGAAACGATGAAAAAGTATGTGCATCAATATTTGCGTTCTCTTATTGCTCACGAAGTCGGGCATACTCTCGGTTTGCGCCACAACTTTCACGGCAGCACTATGTTAGCACCCGAAGAATTAAATAATACAGAAATCACTCACACTAAAGGTTTAGCGGGTTCGGTGATGGACTATCTACCTGTGAATATTGCACCACAGGGAGTACAACAAGGTGACTATTTCCCAGGAGTTGTTGGGCCCTACGACGAATGGGCAATTGAGTATGGTTATAAAAGAAGCCCATCAGTAGCACTTGAGGGAATCATCCCAGAATCAGAAAAAAGTTTTTTGGAGCAGATTGCCCTGGTGTCGCCTCAACCAGAATTATCTTATGCAACTGATGAAGATATTTGGGACATCAATCCTTTGGCAAATGTCTGGGATATGAGTAGTGATGTACTACTTTATTCGCAGTGGCAAATGGATAATGCCCGTTCTATGTGGCAGCACCTTGATAAGGGTGATCTATCGAAAGGAGAAAGTTATAGTAAACTACGTCTTAGATTCAATAGAGTACTTAAATATTATTTTCGGAACGCCAGCTTGCTTTCTAAATACATTGGTGGACAATCATTTCGGCGTCTCCATGCTAGTGATGATGCTTCTTGGACATTTGTACCAGTTTCAGTTTTAAAACAACGCCAAGCATTGACAAAATTGCAAAAGTATGTATTTGCTGAGGATGCTTTTAGTTTTTCACCACAATTGTTGAATCAACTAGCACCATCACGGTGGGAACACTGGGGTAGTTCTGTACCTAACAACCGCCTTGATTATCCAATTCACGATCGCATTCTGGGTTTCCAAAGCGCGGTACTGCGATCGCTCTTAGACAGCGATCGCCTCAATCGTTTACAAGATATAGAATTGAAAACCCAGGCTGGGCAAGCACTTTCCATCCCGGAACTGTTCGACACCCTGCAAACAGGCATCTGGACAGAAGTTTTAACCCCAGGAGAACCAAAGCCAATTTCTAGCATCCGCCGTTCATTGCAACGGGAATATCTAAATATTTTGCTAGAGATAATGTTGGGTACTACTGATACACCTGAAGATGGTCGAACACTGGCTTGGTATAAATTGCGCCAACTGCAAAAAGCCATTGATGTCAGGCTCAAACAACTTAGTGAAAGCCTTGATATTTACACCCTAGCCCACTTAGAAGCTTCTGGCGATCGCATCACCAAAGCATTAAATGCACAGTTAATTTCTAAGTAGGCATTTGTCATTTGTCATTAGTTATTCTTCCCTTGCCTCCCCTGCTCCCTGCTCCCCACTCCCTACTCCCTCAAGATACCTTTGCAATAGACCAATAACAACTTCTGGTACTTCCAAATGAGGTAATACTCCTGCATCTGCGATCGCATAAAAATCTTGAATTGCAGCTGGATTTAAATTTGCCAAGCGTCGTCCTAATTTGATGCTCGTAAATTGTGCCTTTTCTCCCCAAAAAATGACCGTGGGAATTGTCAGTTGTTTAATATATAAACTTAGATCAAAGTAAAGATCGCCCCGCAAAAATGACAAAGCGGCAAACTTGGCATTAGGCTGCTGTGCAGAAGTTAAATAAGCCTCCACCATTTCTTGAGAAACTCGTTGTGACTTGGCAAACAGAAAACTTTGTAAAAAATTTCGGACTGCAATTTCATTTTCAGCGCCAAGCATATAAATGAAATTGTCCAGCAGAGGCGCATTGATCACCGAAAGCGGAAGTCTGCGTCCAGTACCCTGTCCAAAATCATCAAATCCAGACGGAGAAACCAAAAACAGTGCTTTGAATAAATTGGGTTGAACAATAGCTAGGCGAATAGCAAAAGCGGCTGTTAGAGACGAGGCTACCACCGTCACTGGTTGACGACAAGTTTCAATGACAAACTCTGCGATCGTGCTGAGATAATCCCTAATTTTATAATCCCGGACTGGATGAGCCGATTCTCCCCAGCCGATTAGATCGGGAGCTAAAATATGGTAATTAGAGGCAAAAGCCGGGTAAACTTTAGACCATTCATACGCAGATGCCCCACCACCAAAGTTATGGAGAAACAGTAGTGGGGGTAAATCTTTAGTATCAGCAAATGCCCAAGGTGCATTCGTTTGAGTATAGTAAACTATCGCCCCCAAGGATGTATGGATAAGTTTATGTCCAAAGCCAGGAGGTTGAAATTGAAGCATAAAATTAAAAAGTATAGTTTAATGGCACTTTACCCGAAGGCAAAATTACGGCGTATAAAGTAAAGCTTACCGATAAATCTTGGAGTAAGTAAACTTTGTGTCTCCTAAGCAGTTCCATATTTAATATGCATACAGTCAAACTAATTCATAATTCATCCTTGCTTTTTGTCAGCATCTCCTGTGATTTGAACAAGTTGATGAAGGTTATCACCACTAATATGATAAGCTGCCCCAAAACCAACTACAAAACGACCTTCGCTCGGAGTTAGCTGAAAAATCCGAAAGTCAGACAAGCCGCGCAGAACCTCGATAATTTGACCAAAGCGCCCTTGAAATTGCTCAACAATTTGATTCCACTTGTCAGTTTCACGCTCTATCAAAGTTGCCGTACAATCAAAGCTCAAACGGCGACGGGCAAAAATTAGATTACTCTTGGCTTCATCCTCGATAAATAAGACACTAACATGAGGATTAGCATAAAGATTTTTGGTATGAGTTGAAAGTCCACTGACGTAAATGTAGATGTTTTTGGAATCATCTATTACAAAAGGAGCATAACTAGCATTGGGTATTGCCTGGGCGCTGACGGTGCAAATGATTACACTCTCAAATTCTTCAGTAAACTTTTCGTACTCAGCTTGAATGTTTTCAAGTTGGCTCATAAGTAAATTACCATTTGATTAGGAATACCTAATTAAGTATCCTAGCGTGATTGAGCGAATAGGTTATAGGTGATAGGTTACAGGTATCTCTTGACCCTTCCCTTAATTAAAGCAACTCAGCATTATCGAAGCTCTGAGTATCGGAGGATTTGGAGAAACAGACATTGGGCTAGACTTAAGAAAGTTATGAGGACGCAAATATGACTGACAAAAATCGTTCTCAATGGGACTTAGGCAGGTTTATCGAAACCCTGACTTACTTTGAGGTAATTCCTTTCCTTAACTGGGTACAGCAGTTAAGGAAAGGCCGTCCTAAGGATAATCAAAATAGACCCAATGGAGGAAGAAATGTGGGTGTAATATTAGTAGCAGGTGCAACAGGTGGCGTAGGTAAACGAGTAGTGCAGCGATCGCTCCAACAAGGTTATAAAGTTCGCGCCCTAGTTCGAGATATTGATAAAGATCGGTCAATTCTTGGTAATGATATAGACTTAGTGATTGCGGATATCACGCAACCAGAAACTTTAACTCCTTTAGTTATGGCTGATATCCAAGCTGTAGTTTGTTGCACAGCAGTGCGCGTGCAACCAGTTGAAGGAGACACAGCAGATAGAGCAAAATATAATCAAGGTGTTAAATTTTACCAACCAGAAATTGTTGGCGACACCCCAGAAAATGTAGAATATCAAGGTGTTAAAAACTTAGTCCAAGCGGCTACAAAATATTTACCCCAAGCAAACGAAAAACCGATATTTGATTTCACCAAGCCATCAGCAGAATTAAAGGATTATTGGGGGGCGCTGGATGATGTAGTCATGGGTGGTGTGAGTTCTAGTAATATCCAATTACTGGAAAATACAGCTTTTTTTGCTGGTAATGTCTCCACCGCTAACTCTGGGGGATTTGCTTCTATCAGAACTAAGAATTTTGATCCACCTTTCGACTTATCTGATTGCGAAGGTGTGAAATTGCGCGTCAAAGGTGACGGCCAGCGCTATAAAATCTTCCTGCGGACAGATACAAAATGGGATGGCATTGGCTATAGCTATTCTTTTGATACCGTAGCTAATACCTGGATAGATGTTCATATTCCCTTTGCAGATTTGATTCCCGTCTTTCGGGCAAAAATTGTCAAAGATGCGCCGCCACTTGAACAAAGTAGAATTTCTTCATTCCAACTGATGTTGAGCAAATTTGAACACGATGGTGCTTTGAATCCCAAATTTTCTCCCGGCGGTTTTGCTTTACAGTTGGAATCAATTCAAGCTTACGGTGGGGCAACTTTACCACAATTTATCTTAGTTAGTTCAGCAGGCGTGACTCGTCCCGGACGACCTGGCATTAATTTAGATGAAGAACCGCCAGCAGTGAAATTAAATGACCAATTAGGAGGAATTTTAACTTGGAAGTTAAAGGGAGAAGATAGTTTAAGAGAAAGCGGAATTCCTTATACGATTATTAGACCTTGTGCATTAACTGAGGAACCAGGGGGTAAGGAATTAATATTTGAGCAAGGCGATAATATTAGGGGTAAAATCAGCCGTGAGGATGTGGCAGAACTTTGCGTGCAAGCGCTAAAACTAGCGATCGCTTGTAATGTCACATTTGAAGTAAAACAGGCAGATAATACTGTCAACTCTATCGATTGGCAGAAGTTATTTTCTAATTTAGTAAAGGATAAATAAGTGAAGTGACTACAGATTTATACTCTGTAGCTATCCCAACACATCTTGTCTAAATAGACTGTTATGAAAAAAATCCAAGTGCTAATATTTGCCGGGATTTTAGCAACAATTCTCTGGGGTGGGTTATTTGGAAACACTGCTTCATCCCAGCAAGTAGAGTCCCGCATCTACAACCTGGAAGCGGACTTTAATCGTGTTGAGTCACGATTAAACCAGATAGAGTCTCAACTGGGCCAAAGCCGCCGATCTCCATCCTCAAGAACAACACTTACCCCACGACAGCCAAGGGGTTCCAGAGGAAATTTATCACAGCAAGATCCGATGTTTGATCGGCTGGCAACTTTGGTGGTTGAATTGAAGCAACAAGTCAACAAATTAGAGGAACGAGTTTCTAATTTAGAAACTCGCTGAGTATTTTAATTGCTCTGTGTAGTTTTCAAAATTTAACCTCTGCCTTAAGAAACTCATGTTTGAATAAGAGGTTGAGGAAGAAGCTGATACCTCATTTTGACGATGTACTAGCCATTCAGAAAACAAGTTTGAGAGAATTTTTAAGCGCAATATCTCGTCTAATTGTGGCTCAATGAGTTCCTCAACCAAAATCAGATGCGCCCCCATCGATGTCAATATTGGTTTGACAACTTGCGGTGGAGTTGCTACAAAGACAGCAGCAGAAATTTCTGGTTTCAAGTCTGCACGGTTTAATATCCCTCGATATCCTCTTTTTCTACGTAGTTCTGTATCTTGAATATATTGATGAGCAATTTCATGAAAACTCATCTCACCTTTACCCAATGCATAAAACAGTTCCATAGCCAAATCAAAATCATCTAAAATCACTTCATACATAACTACCTGAGCATAGTCAATCTGGTGTTCCACAAAAAAAGGTTCGACTTTATCTACAAATAGGTGTTGAGCTAATTTTGAAGAAATTACTGTGAAATAAACTAATTCTTCAAACTCATCTAGAGATAAACTATGTTTTTGTAGCCATGACCAAGTAACATCAGCACTAGTCAAATTATTCATCAAACGCAAACTATCTGCCGCTTGCTGTAGTTCTTCTGGCTGCACTTTAATCCCAACCTCTTCTGCCGTCTGTAAAATAATCTTGCGAGTAATAATACCTTCTACCACAGAACGAATTTGGCATGAAAGCTTGATTTGCTTGATAATTTCGTCTTGAGAAACAGTTAGCATATCTGACATAGTAGAACTCCTTAGTCATAAAATTGAAGTTAAAATTGGCAATTTTAAGAAAGAAACATGAAGAAGTAGGTTTTTGAAGCATCTGCTGTCTGACAGAACAATTTGCCTGCACTAGGCTGTAAAATTTTAATTTGTTTGATGCAATCTGAAACTTCTTGTTCTGAAAGAGCCGGACCCAGAGTTTGGGCAAGCTGTTGAGTGGGAAATTCTGTTTTGTTCTGAACCATGATTTGTTGGAAGTTTAACGCCAGAATTAATTACTTGTCTTAGCGAAATTCAATGACCATCGAAAATCAGGCTCTGCATTTGGTAGCAAATTGCCTATAGTAATTCGAGAATTTTTTGTGTTATCAATCTCTTGCCCCGCAGTTTTGCGTATCTGTCGAGTTGAAAGTCCCATCTCTTTGAGCAAGCGGTTAATGTGGCAAGCACTAACTTTAATTCCCATCTCTTTTGCCAGATGCTTGCTTAACCATTGCCCTGTCCAGCGCTCAAACGAATAGCCATATTCACGCGGACTATGACTTGCTAGTTCTTGCAAACGAGCCAGATATTGCTCATTCACAGCTTTGGGACGACCCATTGCGCGATCGCTCCAATGATGAGCTTGACCTGTTTGGGCTATAGTAATCCAGTGCCGCGCTGTCTCCTGAGAGCATCCTAAAGCTTCGCAGATTTGAGTCTGAGATTGACCTGCATCTGCCAACAACATAATTTCAATACGACGGCGGTATTCTGGACGTAAATCTGTTTCTAGATTCTTGAGCAAAAGCTTACGCTGAAACGCTGTTAAGTATATACCTTGCTTGTCCACAGCAATTCCTCCTGCTATAACTTGCAATGCCCAGATAGAAATTAATCTGGATATTTTTGAGAACCTCTGTTACTTCTCTGAATCAAAACTCCGGGAATTCCACAACTCGTTACAAAACTTCACCTAAATCGCGTGAACGGTCATAAGCGTGGTTTTTCAGGCTTTGGTGGTGTGACAGGGTAAAAACAGCACTACATATATACTAAAAACATAGCTTCAGTTTCAAATTGCCTAATTCGGAGTAATGACGCGTTACTGCACTGTAATTTTTGAGATAAAAGTAATTTTATTTTTGAATATTAAATATTTGAATAATTAAAACATAATTCATTGAATTATTTATAAACAAGAGGTTTTTAAGTCTTGAAATTATAGATTCAATATCCGAAGATTGAAATGTGATTAAGCGATATACAGCTAATCCAATTCAAAAAAACTAACTTTATACTGCGAAATCAACGATGGCATGATCAGCGACCAATAGGCATGATCGCAAAGGAAGCCAGCTATTAATAGCAAAGGCTCACCCGTTCCCTTAATGTCGTAGAACAAATCAATCCCGTTAATCTGAATTTTTGGCATAGTCAATAATTTTGCTAAACCTAATCTTAAACAGGGATGGACAAGGTTACACTCCTACGTCTTAAATCTCTCATCTACCGGAATTTGATAGCCGTTGGCGAGGCGATTGGTCATGTTGGCAGTGGCTGCGATCGCCATGAGTTCCGCGAACATGGTATCATTCATGCCCTTGGCACGCGCCCCTGCTGTGTGCGAAGCAATGCAATACTCACAGCCATTGGTTGCACTCACAGCGATATAAATTAGTTCGCGCATCAGTGGATCAATCTCACCAGCACTGGTCATCACTTCCTTCACCGCTTGCCAAGTTCGTTGCAAGGTAGGGGGATGATTGGCTATAGCTTTCCAAAAGTTATTGATATAGTCATTCTGGCGTGTGGCGCGGATGTCGTCATATACTGCGCGGACTTCGTCGCTGGCTTCTTCGTATTCAATCAGCTTAGTCATGAGTTGACAATCACTTCGCTAAGTAGTAATCCTATGGGATTTATCCTCATGCTTTTGGACTTATTTATTAGATACCAAAATGTAGGATACTACGTTTTTAACTCCGAACATTAGCGGTGATAAAATTCGACCTCTTTTTCCAGAATCTTAATATCATACTTGCCAAAAAAATCGTGACCCAGTAAACCGATGCTTGCTTTTGGTGCGAGCGCTACCTGAAGATTATTGGCTGTAACTCCACCTGCTGCAATAGATTTTACCTTACTGGTTGGGAATTCTATTTCCCTGCCATCGGCAATTTGAGCTTGGATTGTACCTGTAGCCTGGAGTTTAAGTGTATTCGCCATCCCTTGAGTGATAATGGTTCCACTAGAACCTGTATCTACAATCATTTCAAAGGTTTTTTTGTCATTAAAGGTAACGTCAATCACAGGAGTTCCACCAAAGCGGCGTTTGACTGGGACTCGAAAAACTCTGTTGTTTGAAGGTGCGACTATATTATTGCCACAAAGCCTTCCCAATTCAACGGTTTTACCAGAGGAGGTTACCATGTAACATACTCCTGGATCGTCAGCTGTTGCCCGATGAGAGAATGCTAAAAATATCAGCGTCGGCATTAGTGCGATTGCAGCTAGGTTAACGGTCGTAATCCAATGCCTCCAAGCATTCTTCATGTTAGATTCTTCTCCAATTTTGCTGATATCTAGCCTAATAAAATGCCTAAACCCTTGCTATTAAAGGATTCTTATACTTTAGATGCCTTTGCCCTGATAAAATTGCATCTTACTCAATACATTTTATCTAGGATTACTGATTAATAAATTAAAGATTAGGTAAAGACATGAGAAAACTACTTATAGCAGATTAAATTTGGCAGACTAAAAAGTTAGATAAGAGAAATTTGTTAGCTTATTCAAGGTTTGCTGCTGCATATACAGCAGTTGCGATCGCATTTTGAACAGCAATATCCTTTTGTTCTAAGATGATATTTTCACCAACAGTACGACCAGCTACTACACCGCAAACAGCAGCAGCAGCAAAATTATACACTCCTGCCATTTTAAATAGTGTGCCGCATTCCATCTCATAATTCAAGATATTCAAGCGCCGATATTCTTCTGTAATACCATGCAGCGATCGCATTAAATTTGGATTTGCAGAATCAGTGCGTTCTTGTCCTTCGTAAAAAGTATCAACTGATGCCGTGATTCCTATGTAATGTTCAACTTTTAATTCTCGCGCGGCTTCAACTAAAGCGACTGTGAGAAAAGGATCGGCTGCGGCTGGATACTCCATTGGTGCAATGTCATTTGCTGCACCTTGGCGACACAATGCTGCACTGCTAATAACAACGCTACCAACTGGTATATGCGGTTGAATTGATCCGCAAGTTCCAATGCGAATAATTTGCCGGATTCCTACTTGTACTAATTCGTTGACAACAATACTTAATGAAGGCGCACCTATACCACTAGTAGCTGATAAGATGATGCGACCGTTAGGCAAATATCCTACATAGCTATTGAGTCCGCGATTTTCGGACAACAAGCGCACATCTTGTAAAGAAGTTTGGGCAATGAGACGCGATCGCTCCGGGTCGCCAGATAATAAAGCAATGCTGGGAAGTGATGAACCTAAATCATCTTGTCCAAAACCAATGTGATAAAAGTGTTTATTTGGCATAGAGTGAAAGATTAGCGATCGCCTTTGCTAAAGTCTAAATCATCTGCACCATTTTGCGAATCACTACTATTTACTTTATTTGGCAGTGTATTTAAAGCAATTGCACTATTAGCTAATTTTTTGTCCGGCATATTTAAACTATTTACATCAATTGATAATTCATTATTAACTGGTTTATATTCAGAATTTTCTCGGTTTGCACCTGCTATCTCTTCTGCTTTGCCGATAAAATCCTTTGCAAGCCGTTCGCTAAAACCAACAACGAATGCTATAACAAAAATTAAAGACCTTTGTTGATATTGAGATGATTCATGATTGGTAGTTGGATTTAGCTTGAAGACGCTGGGATTAATAAACATTGATATTATTCCAGAATTAATTAAGGCTAAAAACAAAACAGCAAATGCTCCTCCGATCATTGGTTTAAAAGCACCCACAAGGAATGGAGTTAGTGGATCAGAATATTTTTTATTTTGAAATTCTTCAATTCTGATTAAAATACTGATAATGCTACCTAATGTTCCTGCCGAAATAGCTAGACTTAGTTGAAGGAGAAATTCATTATACTTCTGATTTACAGATTGCCTTTTGCTGTATTGTGCATTTAATTCAGCAAGATTACTATTTAATGTTGTTAACTCTGTACTTTTGAATTCTGCATTCTTTTGTGATATTATACCTAATTCTTTAATTTCTTCTTTGGTTTGTTTTAACTTGTTAACATTAACATCAGGAGTAAAATTGTTGTTTTCTGATTGATCTTTTTGTTCAGCTTTATTTTGAATTGCTTCTACCCGACTATCTGTATATTTTTGAATCTCTTTGATTTCATTTTGCAATGCTTTCTTATTGATATTATAATTATTATTGTTGTAATAATTAACAACTTCTGAGAAAATCCAAAGCCCCGCAATAGAAGAAGAAGTAATTCCTCCATATATAAAAACGGCACTTATTAGTCCAAAAATTACTTTAGTCGTCGTTGATGGTGAACGATGAACTGATAAAAAGGGGTTGATGACAAATCCTGTAAGAGGATGTTCATATCTACAAACAATTTGTTCAACGTCAAATCTAATAGCTTGAGCAATATTTATATTTGAGGATGATTCACAAAGAGCTTCTATTGCAAATATTAAAGCTTTAGAAAGTTCAGTCAGTTCTCTTTGAATTTTATCCCTATTATCAGGAATAACTATTCTCGGTATTTTGTTCCACCAAATATTTTGTGGTGTATTTTTATTAATCAGTTTTTGAAGTCTATTAAACAATATAATTATTTGAGATATTTCTTTTCCTGCTGCTACTAATCCTTCTTGTTTACTTGAATCTGCAAAGTTATTTAAATTATTTTTATAAAAATCTTATTCACTCTAGTAATAATTAACGTCTGTCTCTAATTAAATCTTCTATAGCTCGCTCCCAATACCACTGCTCGCTTTTCCCTGGATATTGCCTTCTAGCAACTGTAATAAGGCGTTGGCAAGCATCACGATCTCCTTGCAGCATACTTATTAATTGTGATTGAGTGTAGTTATCTACACTTGTAGTAGTTTTCGGCTGAGTAAATTGTTTTTGCGGATTACGATTGTTACTGCTTGGCTTTTGGTTTTTCATTTCTTGGAAAAGGCTTAAAATTAGTAATCCTAAACCTACGATGATGACAATCGGTGTAAGGGTTATTAAAATTTCCATTATGAGATGAGTTGGTAGAGCAACTCAATCTAAGATGCTGGATTTTCCCTGTTAATAACATCGGGGAATTCCACATCTAAGAGTCAAAGTTATTAAACTAATCTTTTCATCAAATCCAATTTTTGCCTGCCAGTAATACCAATTCACAATTCGCAATTCGCAATTCGCAATTAAAAAACTTAAATATAGCAATGCTTTCAAGGTTTACATCTGTATCAGATTTTTCGTGAAATGGTATAAGTTACCGATCGCACTACCAATCACCTGTAATATTTAAGACAAAAAAAGTGGCTCTGCAATCAGCAGAACCACTAAAGCTTTCGCAAACCTGTTTTAACTTAACGAACTGCCCCTTGAGCAGAAACAGTATCAATCGGCTTCATCAGGTACAGCCGCAATAACTGCCAGCCATTGGAGATGTAAAGTGGCAGTTTCTGGAAGATTTGCAGGAATTTGGGAGTGCTGGAGTTAGCGATCGCACCCAGCTTCTCGTTATTACTGATACAAGTATCCAAGCGCTGATAAAACTCTGGATTTTCTACATCCAGCATCAGTGGGAACACTCTACCTGCGTTTTCATTAGTCTTCTTAATTACATGGATGTCGTATTCCCGTGCATCCAATCCAAGGGTGGCATAAAAGTCCTTGCGTTGGATGTCATTGAGATACATTGTCGCAAACACCGACAACAGGAAGAACCGACTCCACAGCCGTGCTTTCCAATCATTCAATATTTGCGGCTGGGATTTCATGATCGCATCAAAGAAATCACCGTGACGGTTTTCATCTTGACACCAGTTCTCAAAGAACCGGAAGATTGGATAAACCCGGTCTTCGGGATGTGCTTCTAAATGGCGATAAATGGTGATGTAGCGCCAATAACCGATCTTCTCAGAAAGATAAGTAGCGTAGAAGATGAATTTCGGTTTAAAGAAGGTATAACTGCGACTCTTAGTCAAAAACCCTAAATCTAGGGACAGATTAAAGTCCGACAAGGCTTTGTTCAAAAAGCCAGCGTGACGTGCTTCATCTCGTGACATCAAGTTAAAACACTCTGCCAAGACGGGGCTTTTGCCTTTCAAGCGACGACCAAGTTCTTTATACAGCAAAAAGCCGGAAAACTCTGCCGTACACGAGCGTTCTAGAAACTCAACGAACAATCGGCGAGTTTCCCCGTCAATATGATCCCAGGATTGTTCAAACTCGGCATCCCGAACAAAGTGATGGCGGTTGTAGTCGGTGCGAAACTCTTCGAGAATGGCTTGTAACTCGTCTTCATTGACGGAAATATCCATCCGCGCCATTTCATCAAAATCGGTAGTATAAAACCGAGGTGTTAACAGGGTTTCTTTTGCCGGGACTTTAATCCCTGGCCGGATTTCTTCAAAGCCTGGTTTTTTGAGGGAATCTACCATGTCTTGATTGCTCTTTCGTCTTTATTATCTTAAGTAGACCCTTTGGGTTCCGCAGTTCCTCATGGGGGAAACCCCCAATATCGGAATGCCTCACCAGAAAGCTAAGGGTAATGTTCTGTTAAGGCGTAACAGCCGACAATAATGCAATTGTATAAAGTTTAGTCTACCAAGGTGCGGGTTAGAAATTTGTAAGCAAAAGATTAAGAGTTGCAACAATCATTCAATATTTGCGGAACCAAGAATTGCGGATTAGTAGTCAGATAAACGTAGTTCCGCGATCAGCACTGTTTCGATCAAGTGGAGTAGCACGCACTTATTTTACTCTTAAAGCATTACTATCTCAGTAATTTTTTGTAGTTGCTACTACAATATGGGACACCCATCTTAAACAACAAGAGCAAATCCAAAGGGTTGAAAACAAGATGAATCTTGAAAACAATCAGCAGAAAGACCGACTTCTTGTCTCTTACATTTTGTGTGCAGTTGGATTTATGGGGGTGGGAGGATTGCACCGTTTCTACAATGGCAAGATCGGGACTGGTTTGTTTTGGCTGTTGACTGGTGGTGTATTTGGTATAGGGCAGATCGTGGATTTGCTCTTTATCCCCAATATCGTTGACGAATACGAACAAAAGCTGAGACTAAAAGCAGGTGTATCTCCCTTCGGTGTGCCGTTGAATCAAGCAGTGGTTACCTCTCAAGTTCACCCTCCAACAGGAAACCAACTGATGATTAAACTGATTGAAGCGGCGGAAAGTAAGGGTGGTATTTTAACTGTCACTCAAGGCGTTAAATTCACGGGCGCTAGCTTTGCTGAAGTAGAAGCTACTCTCAATGAGATGTACAAATCAGGTTATGTAAAAATAGATAACGACCCCAATACTGGAGCCGTTATCTACCATTTCCACGAACTTTAAATTGTCATTTTGTCATTTTTCAGTTGTCCTTTGTTCAAAACCCAATGACTAATGACCAATGACTAATTTATACCTAACCACTTTTGACCACCCAAGCGCTGAACTAAGCCATATACCAACAAATCGAGTGTAATTTTACGCTCATCGATTAAGAATGACTCAAGAGTGCTAGGTTTTTTCCCTTCATTACAGGAAAATCCCTTTTTCCCTTGAATATCTTCTTCAGGGAAATACAGGTTAAACTGACGCTGACCTGTTTCTTTCCAACTGCCGATAATTTGCCAGCATTCTTCAGCAGATTCAAAGCCAGTGATTGGCACTTTCTGCTTGGCAAAAGACACCTGTAAATCTTGCACACCTTGTTGAGTGATCGCTTTTTGTAAAGCTGGTAAGTAGTCTTGCTCAATAAACTCTACAAATGGCTTATCTTCAACAGATGGGGCTTTTTCCTTTTTAGCGGCTTTCGCTGCGGCGGCTGGTTTTTCTCCTGTTGCGGCGGCTGCTGCGGGTTTTTCTCGCTTGGGTGATGCAGCAGCTGGTTTAGCAGCATTGGGGTTATCTTCGGAGTTTGCAGCTTTAGGGTCTGGCGCGTTAGCAGTAGGAAGGTCTGTAGCTTCGGGTGAGTCTGTACTAGGAGCGTGTTCTTCAGCCACACTAGGAGCTTGCTTGTCAACAGTGCTGGGAGCTACTTCTCCCGCTTGATTGTGATTGGTTGGGTCTGCCATTGCTCAGGTCAATCCTTTAATCTAGCTTTTGGAGCGATCGCTCACCTTGAGGTATCGGGTATTTTTATTTTGACATACTAGTACGTTATGGCGTAAATAGAGCAACCATTGAAAATCTTTAAAGAGTTGATTCCATAATACTTTTGACTTTTGACTTCCGCCTTGCGGTACTAGGCAGTTGAGGCTGCGGAATGTGCGCTAAAGCTAGAGGCATTGTTAAAAAAAGGAAAATGTAAGAATGCAAGTATGTAGATCGATAATTTAGGTAAGCGAAAAATCTGTTATGCAGACTATTGAGAAAAAGTCAACAATAAAAGCCTGGGCAGGTGCGATCGCAAAATCGGCAAAAGAATTTCCCGCTACCCAATTGCCAATTCTTTCTGGGAAAATTCCAGATAACTTGCGTGGCACACTTTACCGCAATGGGCCCGCACGCCTAGAACGCGGTGGCATTCACATGGGACACTGGTTTGATGGAGATGGAGCAATTCTGGCTGTAAATTTTACCGATGCAATTGCAACCGGGGTTTATCGCTACGTGCAAACCTCTGGTTATCAAGAAGAAGCCGCAGCAGGTAAACTAGTCTACGGCAATTATGGCATGACTGCACCAGGCCCAATTTGGAATCAATGGCAAAAGCCCATCAAGAATGCTGCCAACACCTCGGTGCTAGCACTTCCAGATAAACTTTTGGCACTATGGGAAGGTGGTAAACCCTACGCCCTCGATTTACAAACTTTAGAAACTTCAGGTGAAGATGATTTAGGGGGGTTAACTGAAGGATTAAACTATTCTGCACATTATAAGCGTGATAAGCAAACAGGGGAAATTTTTAATTTTGGCATTAGCCCTGGATTAAATGCAACGCTTAATATTTACAAAAGCGATTCAACTGGGAGGATTATCCAACAAGCCGCATATCAATTAGATGGTGTGCCATTAGTGCATGATTTTGTTTTAGCAGGACAGTATCTTGTATTTTTCATTCCACCAGTGCGGTTGAATGTCTTACCTCTGCTAATAGGAATAAGCAACTATAGTGATTCGCTAGAGTGGCAACCTAAATTAGGAACTCAGATTTTAGCTATTGATCGGGAAACCCTATCTGTGGTGAGTCGTGGAGAAACCGAACCTTGGTTCCAATGGCATTTTGCTAACGGTTATGTAGATGCTAGCGGTTCAGTGATTGTGGATATCGCCCGTTATGAAGATTTTCAAACTAACCAGTATCTCAAGGAAGTAGCGACAGGTAAGACTCACACCGTAGCTAAAAGTACATTAACGCGAGTTCATCTGCATCCTCAAACTGGCAAAGTTACCTCAATTCAACCCCTATTAAACGGACATTGTGAATTTCCGAATGTACCACAGCAAAACGTGGGGAAAGCTTCCCGTTACACATATATGTCAAAATCCCGTTCAGGAAAAGATATTAGCCAAGAAATATTAAATGCGATCGCTCGTTTTGATCACAAGACCGAAACCCTCACCGAAGCAGACTTTGGAGAAAACCGTTATCCTTCAGAACCCGTCTTTGCCCAAAATACCCAAAATCCTGCACAAGGTTGGGTACTAACTGTTGTCTACGATGGGAATTCTCATAGTAGCGAAGTTTGGGTATTTGATAGCGATCGCCTGGATGCCGAACCCGTTTGTAAACTAGGATTACCCAGCGTCATCCCTCACAGCTTCCACGGCACTTGGAACCCAGCCTAATAAACCCTCCGCGTTACCTTTGCGTTAAAAAAACAACGCTACAGTAAAAACCAATAGCATTGATCAGACATATCTGATCAATGCAAAATCAAAAATTCCAAAGAATCTTGTCCTATGCAATTACAAGAAAAACGCGACTATTCTCCCACAGAATATCTAGAACTAGAAGTCATTTCCGAGTATCGTCATGAATATATAGATGGTCAAATTATACCTATGACAGGTGGAACACCAAATCACAACCAAATAGCTGGTAATTTTTATGCAGCCCTCAATTTTGCTTTGAAGCGGCAACCTTATCGAGTATTCGTAGCCGATCAACGTCTATGGATTCCTAAAAAGCGAATTCATACATATCCTGATGTTATGGTTGTTGCAGGTTCATTAGAATTTTCTGAGGGACGTACAGATACAATTACTAATCCCTTAGTGATTTGTGAAGTGCTATCCAAATCTACTAAAAGCTATGATAGAGATGAAAAATTTGCCGCTTATCGTACCATCCCCAGTTTTCAGGAATATGTTCTAATTGATCAGTACAAAAATCATGTAGAACAATATGATTTTTACTCAGATTGATTAACCGCACATGATATTACAGTGATTTATGCGGGTTAGAATAGAAAAAAACTTTATATACATTTCGCTGATTAAGCATAATTGCCCATGACCACTTCTAAACACCACTACCACATCACTACCTTCGGTTGTCAGATGAATAAAGCTGACTCAGAGCGCATGGCTGGCGTTTTGGAAGACATGGGCTTTGAATGGTCAGAAGATCCAAATAATGCAGATGTAATTCTCTATAATACCTGCACGATTCGGGATAATGCCGAGCAAAAGGTATATTCCTATCTTGGCAGACAAGCAAAGCGCAAGCATGAGCAGCCTGATTTAACCCTCATCGTTGCTGGTTGCGTTGCCCAGCAAGAAGGTGAAGCGCTATTGCGGCGAGTCCCAGAATTAGACTTGGTAATGGGGCCACAACACGCCAATCGCCTCAAAGATTTGTTGGAGTCGGTGTTTGACGGCAACCAAGTAGTCGCAACCGAGTCGGTTCATATTATTGAAGATATCACCCAGCCGCGACGAGATAGTAAGGTAACAGCTTGGGTAAATGTAATTTACGGCTGTAACGAACGCTGCACCTACTGTGTGGTTCCCAATGTGCGAGGTGTCGAACAATCTCGCACACCGTCAGCGATTCGGGCTGAAATGGAAGAATTAGGACGGCAAGGTTACAAGGAGATTACTCTACTTGGTCAAAATATTGACGCTTACGGTAGAGATTTGCCAGGAACAACAGCAGAAGGCCGGCATCTGCACAACTTCACAGATTTACTTTATTATGTCCATGATGTGCCGGGGATTGAAAGGTTAAGATTTGCTACTAGCCATCCCCGCTATTTTACAGAGAGATTAATTAAGGCTTGTGCTGAGTTGCCCAAAGTCTGCAAACACTTTCACATTCCCTTTCAATCTGGGGATAATGAACTTTTAAAAGCGATGTCGCGGGGTTATACTCATGAAAAATATCGCCGCATCATCGATACCATTCGGCGGTATATGCCAGATGCTTCTATTAGTGCCGATGCGATTGTCGGTTTTCCTAGGGAGACAGAAGCACAGTTTGAAAATACCCTCAAACTGGTAGAAGATATTGGCTTTGATATGTTGAACACAGCAGCATATTCACCCCGTCCAGGGACACCAGCCGCATTATGGGACAATCAACTGAGTGAAGAAATTAAAAGCGATCGCCTCCAACGGCTCAATCATTTGGGAAACTTGAAAGTAGCCGAGCGATCGCAACGTTACTTTGGACGGATCGAAGAAGTTTTAGTAGAAGACCAAAACCCCAAAGATCAAACTCAGGTGATGGGACGTACTGATGGTAATCGTCTGACATTCTTTAGTGGCGACATCAAAGAATTGAAAGGGCAATTGGTGAAGGTAAAAATTACTGAAGTTCGCCCTTTTAGCTTGACAGGTGAACCAGTTGAAGTTGCAGCAATTTTCAGATAAATAAACCACTGGCAAGCTGACCTTAAATCTTTGAACCAACTGCCCTTGAGAGCCTTTTTTTGCTTCCCAAGCTATAATCACGCGAGTACGTAAATCTATTTTCGGACAAGTCTGTTGTAGCCGTGTTACCAATAACAACGGTAATAATCATATCTATTTTAAGTGTTAATGCTTGGATTGTATTAAAACTTTATTTTTTTATAACATTCATGTTCTAAGTGTAAATCCTAGGTACAGGGATTACTATGATCAAAAGTTTACAAAAATCATTCCTTTCAATACTAAACATACCCGACTAAAAATGTCGGGTATGTTTGACTGGTATTTTTGCACGTGTTACTATCAGGCGACAGCAGACAGACAAACAGGGAAAGCTAGTTTATGACTCAGGCAATCAAAACCCAAACCCAAACTCAAAGCAGCACCGCCTACTTTCAAGCCTTAAAGTGTAAAGAATGTGGTGCGGAATATGAACTCAAAGCCAGTAATGTTTGTGAGTTATGTTTTGGCCCGTTAGAAGTCAAGTATGACTACAGCGCCCTACGTCTAACTGTTACTCGTGAAACAATTAAAGCCGGACCCAATTCAATTTGGCGCTACCGTCCCTTTTTGCCTGTTGCAACTGACAATGTTATAGATGTGGGAACGGGTATGACTCCCTTGGTTCGTTCCCACCGTCTTGCCCGTCGCCTGGGTCTAAATAAGCTTTATATAAAAAATGATGCCGTTAATATGCCCACCCTTAGCTTTAAGGATCGGGTAGTTTCAGTTGCCCTCTCCAGAGCGCGAGAGTTGGGTTTCACTACTGTTTCTTGCGCTAGCACTGGTAACTTGGCTAATTCTACAGCTGCGATCGCAGCTCATGCCGGTTTAGACTGCTGTGTATTCATCCCCGCAGATTTAGAAGCCGGTAAAATTATAGGTAGCCTGATCTACAGTCCTACCTTAATGGCCGTCAAGGGTAATTACGATCAAGTGAATCGTCTCTGCTCAGAAGTTGCCAATACACATGGCTGGGGTTTTGTCAATATTAACCTGCGTCCTTATTATTCTGAAGGTTCCAAGACACTAGGTTTTGAAGTTGCAGAACAACTAGGCTGGGAACTACCGGATCATGTTGTTGCTCCCTTAGCATCTGGTTCACTATTCACCAAAATTTATAAAGGTTTCCAAGAATTTATCGAAGTTGGTTTGGTAGAAAACAAGAGCGTTCGTTTTAGCGGCGCTCAAGCTGAAGGTTGTTCACCCATCGCCCAAGCCTTTAAAGAAGGACGCGACTTTATTAAACCAGTTAAACCGAATACAATTGCTAAATCGCTAGCGATCGGTAACCCAGCAGACGGCATTTATGCTGTAGAACTAGCTCAGAACACTGGTGGTAATATTGAATCAGTCAATGATGCAGAAATTATTGATGCCATCAAGCTGCTGGCAGAAACCGAAGGCATCTTTACAGAAACGGCTGGTGGTACTACCGTGGCCGTGCTGAAAAAACTGGTAGAAGCTGGCAAAATTGATCCAGATGAAACTACCGTGATTTACATCACTGGCAATGGTCTGAAAACCCAAGAAGCAATTCAAGGCTACGTTGGCGAACCCTTGACTATTGATGCCAAACTCGATAGTTTTGAACGTGCGCTAGAGCGATCGCGTACTCTGGATCGCTTGGAATGGCAACAAGTCCTCGTTTAGTTAGAAATTAGGAGTTATGAGTTATGAGTTTTTGATTCATAACTCCTAACTCTTAACTCTTAACTGTATTCCTAACTCTTCACTTTGTACTTCTATGGCTGTAACAGTTTTAGTTCCTACGACTCTTCAGAATTTGACTAATAATCAAGCTACTCTAGAATCCAACGGTAGCACCATTGCTGAATTATTGGACTCTTTAGAACAAAGCTTTCCTGGGATTAAATCCCGGTTGTGCGATGACGAAGGCAAACTACGTCGGTTTGTAAATTTTTACGTCGATAGCGAAGATATCCGCTATTTAGATGGTATTAATACAGCCCTGAAAGATGGCGATGAAGTAAGTATTGTCCCCGCTGTTGCAGGTGGTTAACAAAGAAAACACTAAATAAAGTAGAAGCCAACTACACAAAGGTTTGAGAAATTGCCTCGTTCCCAGTCTCCGGCTGGGAATGCCCATTAGTCGGCTGCCGCCGATTAGTGAGGGAAAATGTCAAGCAAGAGTGAGCGCAAAGATGGGTGTTGCTGCAAGCATTTATTTAACATCATCTAGATTAATTTTTAGCGCAGACACAGACTCTAATTGGTTGCTCACTTCCAACATACTGAACATTTCAATCTGAAATCCTTGCGCTTGAGCAAATTGTTTTACATGCTCAATAATATTCATGTGCAAAGCAAAATTAAAAACTAAAAGTACTCCTCAAAATGCCGATGGTAACTGAGTCACTATCTGGTGTGTGACCAGGCTCCAAGATATGAATTATTCCTGGTGTAAGGCTGATGTTATCTGTTAGCTGAAAACGATAAAATGCCTCAATTTGAGTAGTCGTCCCTGGTTGTCCACCTGCACGTCCTAAACCAGTATTGATAAAATCAGGAACATTATTCCCTACAGGTAAGTTGCTACTAGTGATTTTAGGAGGTTGACCGACATAAATCCCACCTAGATTTCCTTTAGCAAATAAATCAGGGAAATTCAGAAACACCATATAATTCGTTGTTTCTACATTTCCTGCTTGCCCAGGAATATAAGATTTAGTATAGCCACCCCACGCACCTGCACTAATGCGGGGAGAAATCTGCCAAGTTATAGTCGCACCCACGGCGTTAGTTTACAGAGGTGCTGATTTTGCGGTGGTGGTATTAACTGTAGTTAAGCATTCATCGCCAACAAAGGTTAGTAAACAACCATCTGAAGAGTAATTATTAACGTAATACAAACTTAAATCTAGAGTATCGGTTGGTGTCAGCAGCAATTGCACACCTGTAGTGGTGGTTCCGTCAAATAAACCGCTACCTTTACCAGGGTTTCCTGGTTGATAACTAGTATAAATTGCCTGTAAACTAGCGCGTTTAGCAAATTGCCAATCAATAGCTATACCGCCGTGACCATATCCCATATTTAAAATTGGGTTTCTTTGGGCAAAATAAGACAACGGCCCTGTTGCAGCACTTTCTACCCGATTGGGACCTCGGAAAGCAGTTGGCATACTTACGCCTTCTGTTCCCACCATCACTGCTAGTTTATCTGTCACTAGCCAATGAAAATTGAGGTCACTTACAATCAAGTTATCTGTGGGAAATTCGTAGCCAAGTAAAACATCATTTCGAGAAACACTATTGGTAAATCTCGGCGCAGTAGTACCCTTACCATCTAAAAGACCCGTAAACAAGTAACTACGGGGAGTGATTTGGCTAGTTAAATACAGCTGCCCTAAGGATATAACATTAGTGTTTGTCCCCGCATCATCTGTATCTTTTTGTCCATCTCTAGGATTCACATCACCACGATTGCTAGTTCGTCCTTGAATGCCAACTATGAGTAATCCACTGAGTTTGGTTGTTGTTGAGAATTGATTGGCTTTGATTTCATCGGTTTTGGCTTCTAAACTATCGACACGACTCCGTAAAGTTGCTAATTCAGGGGCAAATTCTGACTGCAATTTTTGTAATATTGCTAAATCTTCTCGGGTGGCTAAATCGCTGGTGGCTGTAGTGATTAATTCATTGACTCTATCTAAACAAGCATTCACCCCGGCGGCAAATTCATACCGACTTAAGGCCCGATTACCGCGATAATTGCTATCTGGATAGCCTGCTATACAGCCATAGCGTTCTACCAAAGACTGTAAAGCTTGGAATGCCCAATCGTTAGGTTGTACATCCTTGAGTTGAGAAACCGATGTAATTTGCGCCATCGAATCTTCTGGGGAGAGGGGAGAAGAATTTAAATCTATACTCTCCTGCGCCTGAGTAGTTACTGTGTCTGTGTACTCTTGTGCTAGTGCTTTTTGTGCAACTCCATTTACTCCCACAATTAGTAAGCATGCGAGCATCCAGGTTTTGCTATGACTGCGGCTAATAAGTCTACCTTTCAATTTTTTACACTCTGCTCACATACTTAAGTGAAGAGTGTATTCGCCATTGTCTAAGCTTCACATGAGGAAATCTACGGATTTTGTCCAAAATTCGACTTAATCCTTCTGGGCAACTTCTGAAAGGACGAGTATAACAGTGTATTGGGTATTGGATATTGGAAACTTTTAAGAGGCAGAGGGAGCAGGGGAGGATGAAGGAGAAAAACCAATACCTAATGCTCAAATGCCCATTGCTCAACGCCCAAAAAGCTCCACTGGATTGATTGAAAACTAATATGGCAAATCGTTCACGCAAGCCGACACCAAAAGCCTCTAAACAAAAATTTTGTCTGATAGCAATGAAGTCATTTACACTGATTTTACAGGCAATGACTTACAAAGACTCGCTGCGCTCGCCAAGCTTTCAGATGTGCAATCCTTAGCTTTATTAGTAGAATAATGCTCATAACTACAGTTTGAGGCGCTGGTCAGAGAAAAATCAGCGCTTTGAATAGCACGCCTCTTACTCAAATTTAAATTAAAGAGGCACTGGCGACGCCGAATAGCCCGTCGTAGACATCGCTATCTCCCAGAATGAATTATTCTTTTTGGTTAGTGTCGGCCAGACGTTGGTGCTTCAGATTTTCCAACTGCTGCAATAGAGAATCTACCTCTGCTTGTAAATGCATAAACTTAGCTTGCTGATCGTCTTGATAATAAGACTTAGTTAACTTACTGACCCAGTTAGCCTGGGACTCGCGATCGGAAACACTAGAGAAACAAGTAGGCATCGCTAATTAAATCCAAAACTTAACTCACACCACTAGAAATATTATAATAATGTTCTTTTAAGCTTTATTAAATTATTGTATATTTTTCATCAATTACTCTAATAGATTTCAGGTTCAATCATAAGAGACGGTGATCATAATAGCTGTGTTCCAAAGAAAAGGGACTTCCAACTAAAAAAACATTCCATCCCTGCGGGACAGTACGCGTAGCAAGATCCCCAAAGGGGCACGCATTTTGAGAGGACTATTAGCTTTAGAAAAAATTCCGTGGCGGAATGGCAACGAAGCCCAAGATTTAAAAAATGTAATGTTAGGAATGGATAAGGGCAAGTACTTGCCAAAGGCTACTGCCAAGGAGAGACAGCGCATTGCCTATTTAACTGGTATTCTAAATAAAAATGCCAAGTGAAACACCTGCACCACAAAAAATAATATTCTTAAGTAATATTCTTTTGAAATTAAGGGGCAGGGAACTGGCACAGAAAAATTCACTTTCTTCCTCTTCCCCATCCTGCGCTTCCATGTGCGACCCTTTCTAAAATATCCAATCCTTTACATCAAGAAATTTTAAATCCCGTGACTTTGAGCCTGCCTGTTGCTAAATCTCATCGCCAACCCTGGCCCGGACTGATAGAAGCCTATCGCGAATACTTGCCTGTCAGCGAACAAACACCGATTGTCACTTTGTTGGAGGGTAACACACCCCTAATACCAGCACCAGCGATCGCAGAACGCATTGGCAGACAAGTGCGGGTTTTTGTAAAATACGACGGTCTTAATCCCACCGGTAGCTTCAAAGACCGGGGGATGACTATGGCAATTTCCAAGGCCAAGGAAGCAGGGGCAAAAGCAGTAATTTGTGCCAGCACAGGCAACACCTCAGCCGCCGCCGCAGCTTATGCAAGGCGTGGAGGCATGAATGCCTTTGTACTGATTCCCGACGGTTATGTGGCGCTGGGCAAGTTAGCCCAAGCATTACTGTACGGTGCAGAAGTATTGGCAATTAAAGGGAATTTTGACCAAGCCCTAGAAATTGTCCGCGAGATGGCAGAAAGCTATCCAGTCACTTTGGTAAATTCGGTCAACCCTTACCGTCTAGAAGGGCAGAAAACAGCAGCCTTTGAAATCGTTGATGCACTGGGTGATGCACCAGACTGGTTGTGTATTCCCGTAGGCAATGCGGGAAATATCACAGCATATTGGATGGGCTTTTGTGAATATCATCAAGCCAGAAAGTGCGATCGCTTACCCCGAATGATGGGATTCCAAGCCGCAGGTGCAGCCCCCTTAGTACACGGTCAGGCAGTAGAAAATCCTGAAACCTTAGCGACAGCAATTCGGATTGGCAACCCTGCTAGCTGGGAATTAGCGATCGCAGCGCAAACCGCAAGCCAGGGGAATTTCCACGCCGTTACCGATGCAGAAATTCTCGACGCTTATCGGCTTTTGGCAGCATCAGAAGGTATCTTCTGCGAACCTGCTAGCGCCGCTTCTGTAGCCGGATTGTTGCAGGTAAAAGACCAAATTCCTACAGGGGCGACAGTGGTTTGTGTCCTCACAGGCAATGGTCTAAAAGACCCAGATACAGCCATTAAACACAATCACAGTCTATTTAAACAAGGTATCGCAGCAAAACTGGGCGCAGTAGCCGAGGCAATGGGATTTTAAGCACTCTGGAACTAAAAGCGATCATAATATCTAATTGAAAAATTGCGTAGGCAAAACCCACCGGAGGTATCGCAGTCAGGATTTTTCAGTCTGACGAGTGTCGAAATAATCCCAAATTGCAAAATGATTGTCGATAGATGAATTTACACCAAGGCAAGCACAGCAAGGTGATTTCCAATCCAAAATCTAAAATCCAAAATGGTATAATTTTGGATAATTTTTAAGCAACTGGTTAATCATTTTGATTGATCTGCAAAGAAAAGGATACAAAGCAACTAAGTTTATAGAGACTATTAATTTTGAATTTTAAATTTTGAATTCGGAGCGAAGCGACATGACTCATTCTACTGATATTGCCACCTTAGCGCGGTGGATGGCAGCTGACTTTAGTAATCAAGAACAAGCTTTTGAAAATCCGCCTTTTTATGCCCACATTCGTGTGTGTATCCGTCCTTTACCGTTGGAATTGTTCTCAGGAGTAAGTTTGTTTCTCGAACAAGCTTATGATTTTATGCTCAATCAACCTTATCGGATGCGGGTAATGAAGTTGATTCCGGCAGAAAACCACATTGTTATTGAACACTACACGCTTAAAGAAGAACAAAAATTTTACGGCGCATCTCGTGAACCCCAACGTTTAAAAGGTTTATCCGTTGACCAATTGGAAAAAATGTCAGGTTGCAACATGGTTGTAGAGTGGACAGGTAATAGCTTTAAAGGCAGGGTTGAACCTGGAAAATGCTGCATTGTGGTTCGTGACGGCAAAAATACTTATTTGGATAACGAATTTGAAATTGACGCTAAAGAATTTTCCAGCCTTGATCGAGGAAGGGATTTAGACACTGATGAACATCTGTGGGGTTCTATCGCTGGCCCATTTCACTTTGTCAAATGGGGCACTTTTGCTGATGAAGTGAAGGTGTAATCAGAACTCTTTAGCGATCGCCTAAAGGCTACCAGAAACATCCAGTTAACCCACTATCTCTACCTCAGAATCCTATGCTATTATGGGTTAACTAGCGCCCTATAGCTACTAAGAAGACCTTAGAAACATGAAAGTAGTTCAGGGAATATCGCTGCGGCGGCATAGCCAAGTGGTAAGGCAGAGGTCTGCAAAACCTCCACCCCCGGTTCAAATCCGGGTGCCGCCTTCAAACAGATATAAGCATTACAGGGCTTTGAAGCCCTTTTTTAGTGGTAGTTTGGGGAAACAACTGGGGTAAAACTGGGGTAGATATGTTTAGATTACTCGTTAACTGAGCTAGCTCATAGTAAGCAATAGGAATCACCACTAAATTGAAGTCAATCAACATTCCAACTAGTTGAAAAAACTATGATTAGCCAACAAACAATAGATATCGTTAAATCTACAGCCCCTATCTTGAAAAAGAACGGTCAGCAAATTACAACTCGGATGTATGAAATTATGTTTCAAAACCATCCAGAAATCAGAGGACAATTTGATATGTCTGCTCAAGGAGATGGTTCTCAGCCTGCGAGGTTGGCTACAGCAGTTTATGCCTATGCCGCCCAAATTGATAATTTGCCTGCTTTAAAATCGATGGTAGAAAAGATTGCCCATCGTCATGTTCAGACCCATGTTACACCAGAGCAATATCCTATTGTCGGGGAAAGTTTACTGCAAGCGATGAAAGATGTTTTGGGAGAAGCTGCTACGGAAGAAGTGATGGCGGCTTGGGCTAAAGCTTATCAGGCATTGTCTCAGGTTTTCATTCACAGAGAACATGACATATATATAGATGAAGAGAGAAAACAAGTTGTGCATTCTTAACGACAAAACTATATTTTCGTTGCTTCCTGCAAATTAGCGATCGCTTTTTCTATCGTCTCTCCTTGGCTGGCGGTTCCCACCTCTGGACATTGAGCTACGTAAACATCCTCTTCCCAATGCAGAATTGCTACAAGAGACTTCCAAATAAAAAAATAATCAATCGCTTTGGTAAGCAGGGGGAGCGTCGTATTGGACGCAGGAATTGAGTAATTTAATTTTTGGATAGCTACGGTATACACACAAGTCTTCGAACATTTCCCCGCAGGCTTTTGATCCCCCCAATCCCTGTTAAAAAGTGGGGCAAAAACCTCTCAAAGTCCCCCAATTGATTGGGGGATTTAGCAGGATATAAACGCTGTAAGACAACCCTCAAATACTTGTGTGTACACTGTAGCCTTAAAGGAAGAGAGAAATAGAAGTCAGGTCAAACTATATTGCATAGAAACGAGAAGCGCTATAACCTGGGTTTTAGCACCCTTTTAACCAAACACGGATTATGAAAAAGCTGATCAACAAGCCGGAAGACTTTGTGCGGGAAAGTCTAGAAGGTATGGCGGCGGCTCATTCCGATTTAATTAAACTGAACTATGATCCCGCATTTGTCTATCGAGCCGATGCACCTATTCAGGGAAAGGTAGCAATTATTTCAGGTGGTGGCAGTGGACATGAACCAATGCACGCTGGTTTCGTCGGCAAAGGAATGCTTGATGCAGCTTGTCCTGGTGAGGTTTTCACTTCACCTACTCCTGACCAAATGCTAGAAGCAGCAAAGCTTGTAGATGGAGGCTCTGGTATCCTTTACATCGTCAAGAATTACAGTGGCGATGTCATGAACTTTGAGATGGCAACGGAGTTAGCCCGTAGTGAGGGCATTCGATCGCTAAATATTTTGATTGATGACGATGTAGCAGTGAAGGATAGTCTCTATACCCAAGGACGGCGGGGTGTGGGAACAACAATACTGGCGGAAAAAATTTGTGGTGCTGCGGCTGAGGTAGGGTATGATTTGCCACAAATAGCAGATTTATGTCGCCGAGTAAATCTGAATGGGCGGAGTATGGGAATTGCTCTAACATCTTGTACAGTCCCCGCTAATGGAACGCCGACATTTGAATTGAACGAGCGCGAAATTGAATTAGGTATCGGTATCCACGGTGAGCCAGGAATAGAACGCACAGCTATCAAATCAGTAGATAAGATCACCGAAATTTTAACGCGATCGCTCATTGACGATGCAGCATACAGCCGCACACTGCGCGAGTGGGATGAAGACAAAGAAGAATGGGTAGATGTAGAACTCACAAATCTACCATTTGCCAAAGGCGATCGCTTATTAGCTTTCGTCAATAGTATGGGCGGAACTCCGGTTTCCGAACTGTATATTGTTTACCGCAAACTCGCCCAAATCTGCCAACAGCAAGGATTGCAAATTGTGCGAAACTTTATAGGCCCTTACATCACATCTCTAGAAATGCAAGGTTGCTCCATTACCCTGCTGAAATTAGATGACGAGATGATCCGCCTATGGGATGCACCAGTAAAAACACCAAGTTGGCGCTGGGGAATTTCATAATTACGTTAGCGTAGCGTAAAGCCTTCTCTACGAGAGGCTGCGCCAACGGCATAGCTTCGCTTAAAGCGAGTATTCGAGCGTCATTACGAATTACGAATTATGTTGAGTCAGTCGCAGATATTACAATGGTTGCAGGCTTATGCAACCGAGATAGAGCAAAATAAAGCATATTTGACAGAATTGGATGCTGCGATCGGAGATGCGGATCATGGGATCAATATGGATCGCGGCTTCAAAAAGGTAAGTACTCAGTTACCAACTCTTACAGACAAGGATATCAGCAACATTCTCAAAGCTGTGAGTATGACCTTGATTTCTTCCATTGGCGGTGCTAGTGGCCCTCTTTATGGCACTTGGTTTTTACGAGCCAGTACAGCAGTAGCAAATAAGCAAGAATTAACAGAACAAGATGTGTTAGGGCTACTCCAAGCAGGCTTAGACGGCGTGCTGCAACGTGGCAAAGCGCAACTAGGAGACAAAACAATGGTGGATGTGCTATCTCCGGCTGTAGCAGCTTTTGGGCAGGCTATAGGAGAAAGTAAGGGAACGCTAGAAGCTATGCAACAGGCTGTAGCAGCAGCCCAAAGAGGGTTGCAAGAAACTATACCGATGCAGGCCAAAAAGGGACGGGCTAGCTACCTGGGGGAACGGAGTATCGGACATCCAGATCCAGGAGGGACTTCTGCTTATTTGATGTTGAAGAGTTTGTTATGGGTGTTAGAAAGTTCGGGGAAATAACGCTGGCTATATCAAAGGGATAAATGGCTCAATACAAACGTTTCCACAAGCTAGTCTGAGTATTTATTTTAGGCGATCGCGGCTATCTTTATGAAGGCTCTCCAAGATAACCAGACGACCTTATACATTTCAATAAAACCAACAAACTAAATGTATCCTTAATGCTCGGCTTTATCTTTATCTTTGTTTTTTTATTTAAACTCTTTCATTACCATTTACTTCAGATTAACTTCATAAAGTTTCGTCTTCTAATTCAGTAGATGCTATTTTTACAATCTAGTAAATATTGGGTTATTACATCTGATTCACAACAGATGTACTCTGGATTCGCCATTTACCTCGTTCTCGAATCAAATCATACCGAACTCGCAAATTATCGTTAGAAGAGTTTTTAAACTGACCATTTTCATAGAACTGTGCTACTTCCTTAACCGTAGCTTCCACTGCAGCACGATCTGCAAATAAATCAATCTTCTCAACAGATTCTATCTTCAAGCTATGGTCATATTTGCCGTAGCGATTGTCTGACCGATACTGTTGAGCAATCAGCCGCCATTGAGATAAAGCGGAACCAGTTAAAATCTGATCTAAATTATTAATCTCATAATTGGGTCCTAAAGCTGCGGCTTTCGTCGAGAACCAAGTCCGAATAACTCCCTCTGCCGTTGCATTTGTTAAAGGGCCATCTAATGCTCCTAGTTTACTATTTGGAGTAGGAATAGGTATTGGTGGTTGATTTATCTGTACAGACAACTCTGAACCACGCACAGAGGATGTAGGGAAAAACAGATTTTTTAACCATCCAAAAGTTGTTGTGGCTACCACCCAGAGAACTAATAGACTCACCAAAGAAATAAACACTCTCCATACCAGCCGTGTTTTCCCTTCGATAGTGTTAGCAAAAGTTCGCCGCCGCCGGGGACGACGAGAATGAGGACGATTATCTGGGATACGCTCTCGGATAGTAGATTGAGTAGGTTTTCTTCGCCTACGCTTTTGGCTATGGCCAGGTGCAGCACTTTTAGCTGAACCATTCAAATGCTGATTAGTGCCTCTGGTCGTCATCCGTTCAGCAGCAGGAACCTCTGATTTTATACTTCCAGATGAACTCCACAGGGGTGATGATAAGTTTGAATATTCGGACGTTGGTGTTTCTGGCAAATCTAGATCAGGTGTTCTGCTGTGATTAAGTTGTGCTGAGGTCTTAGTTGAATTGTTGTGGAAATAGGGCTTATTTGTCTGTGGCTGGGGAAAATACTGGGGGTTAATAACAGCCCATTCATTAGTTGTTTCTGCATCAGTTGGCAGTGCTTCTAAATAAGCTTGTACCTGTTGATTAGCAAAGTAATCTTTTAAGAAAGCTTGCTGATTTGTCAAATCTCGAAAATGGGGAAATACTTCGTGTTGCAACCACTGTTCTGCATATAGACACAGCCCCGGTAAAAAATCTGGAGAGTCTTGAGATTTTTCCCGAATAAAAGCTAAAGCTTCGTACTCCTGACTAAGTTCTAAAACACGAGTTGCTTCTTCAGTTTGCCCCAAGAGTAACGCACATAGCGACTGTTCTAAATGTACATCTTGACGTTTGCCCAGACGCACGAGCATTTGCCTTGCTTGACGAATTAAAGCCGGTTGCCGTTGAGCAAATCCCCGTGCTATCAAGGCATAAACAGCTAAGTAAGTGGCAACAGCAGAAGGACGTTTGCTTTGAGCTTCAAATAATTTATGCTGCTCTGCAACTGTTAAGTGGTTGCGTAACTGCTGGATAAATCGCAGAAAGTCATCTATATTTAAACCAGATTCATCATTGTTCGTGCCATCAATGCCACCACGATCTTCTAAAAGGTTTTGTAATAATTCCAAGCCTTGGCTTCGTTCAGCAGTCTTTTCTTGAGGTAGTGCCAGCAACTCCAAAATTCTATATGGACGCAACTTGTAAAGATCCGCCTGAATTTCCGCCTGTACACTAGAGAACAACCCTTCGCGTACTAGCAGTTCTTGACCAGTTTCTAGAGATATGGCGGCATTTTCATAATGACCTTGCTGCCACTGTTCACGACCTAATTCTAGACAAGCAAGGGCAACAGTGAGAACAACATCTGGATGTTCAGGACTTTCGGAAATTTCTTCGTCTGCTAAACTATGACCTTTTCTTGCACTTGTAGCACCATTTTTATTTACTAAGTACGGACGACCTAGTTTCAGTACAAGTTCGTATTCCCCCAACTCTTGCAAAATTAATAAAGCGCCAACTAATTCGTCTTGGTTAATTTCAATACCAAGACTTTGGGTGTCAATACCCCTTTTGGTGCTTTCTGGACGATTTTCCAGTGCTACTGCGGGAGCAGCAAGGTTATCAGGGTCATAGGCGTGGGCAAGATACAGATGATCGTAGGTACTGCGTTGTTTTGGATCTGATAAAACCACGTAAGCTTCTTCTATGAGTTGTTTACGAGAAGAAATTGCTGCATGAGAATACTCACGTCGTGGCAACTGTACAATGCGATCGCTGTATGCCTGTCGCAATTGTTCATCTGTTGCCGCCAACGGTAGTCCTAAAATTCGGTAGTAATCTAGCGGAATTCGCACAGCCTACTTCCCCTGCACCGTGATCAACATAATTCACCTAGAGCTTTCCAGGCCTGTAAAACCGTGCCATAAAAATGCCGTATAGAATTTACTCTACAAGTGTATATTGCAACAACTTGTTTTGTACCTTCCCGAAATTTTGAGTCACATTCTAGTACTAATTTTTTGCTTTCGCCTAGAAAACCTCAATTTTCTGTCTTAATTCTTAGTATTTTTGTTTAACACAACTATTATCAGCCTTCGATAGCACAAACCACAACTACCGCTTTTAATCACGGCATAATTGTTGTGGTTGCAATAATCGATTGATGATTGATTTTTTAGGGACTTTCCCACTAAGAGGTTAGTAAGATACTACTTTTAGGGGTTGATCCTGATAACTAGAGAAGAAGATAATATCATATTTTACCTTTAATTACAATTATCTATTTGGGTGTAGAGAGTTTTGCCTCTTTTTTTTAAATTGTTAATGGATATGCAGAAAGCAGTCTATCTTGATTGCTAGTCTATGAAGGGGAATATTTAGGAGCGCTGTTAGCAGTAGCGGGGCTTTTAGCCCGTGCTGAATGCTAATTGCTGAGTAAGAAGTAATGAGGAAGAAGTAGTAATTACTCACTACTTAGAACTAATTTGATGCCTAAGCCTAGTTATATTAGTTTTTACTCAGTACTCGTTATGGGCTAAACGACTCGCTACCGCTAACGGCGCTCAAAACTGTTTCGGTGAGAGAGAAAAACTTAAAGCGACAGATATCGTCGTTAAAGTCAAATCTTCACAGGGCAGTGACTGAAAACTTAAAAATCAAACATTAAAAATTCAGCTATTCCCTAAGGGCCTTTTTTGGTGCATAAATAAAGTTTGATTGTTGAGTCTTGCAAACGCTAGCCTGTTAAAAGCTGAGGTGTTATCAGATCAACTTATTTAACACGCCATCGCTGGTATGCCATTGCAGTAAATCCAAGCGGTGTTGTACGAAGAAAATCAAACTGCCTACGGAAGGTGGGCGGCTGCGCGGGTTCTTCCTTAAGGAGATAAAGGTCGCAAGACCAGAAACGCTGCGTAAGACTCAGAGCGGATTTAGTTCCGGGTATTCAGCAATGAATACACAAGGGCAGAGCAGCGGCGAATGAGACGCGAAACCTACACTGATATTTTATATACAGTGTAGGTACTTCACTACCATAACTTTAAGTTTTACAACAGGAATACTCAAAAATAATGGTTCAAGAGCGTACTTTACCCACATTTAATCCTGCTACTACGCACATCACTAAAGAAGAAGGGTTACGGTTGTATGAGGATATGGTGTTAGGGCGCTTGTTTGAAGACAAGTGCGCTGAAATGTACTACAGAGGTAAAATGTTTGGTTTTGTCCATTTGTACAACGGTCAAGAGGCCGTTTGCAGTGGTGTTGTGCAGTCAATGCGACCGGGTGAAGATTACGTTTGTAGTACTTACCGCGACCATGTTCATGCTCTGAGTGCGGGAGTACCAGCAAAAGAAGTAATGGCAGAATTATTTGGCAAAGCCACAGGTTGCAGCAAAGGGCGCGGTGGTTCCATGCATATGTTTTCTGCTGAACATCGCTTGCTGGGTGGCTATGCTTTTGTGGCTGAGGGAATTCCTGTAGCAGCTGGAGCGGCTTTTCAAAGCAAATACCGCCGCGAAGTGCTAGGAGATAAAAATGCTGACCAAGTAACGGCTTGCTTTTTTGGCGACGGTGCAGCTAATAATGGTCAGTTTTTCGAGACGCTAAATATGGCAGCTTTATGGAAACTGCCAATTCTTTTTGTAGTCGAAAATAATAAGTGGGCTATTGGGATGTCTCACGAACGAGCCACTTCCCAGCCAGAGATTTACAAAAAAGCCAGTGCGTTTAACATGGTGGGCGTCGAAGTAGATGGCATGGATGTACTAGCAGTCCGAGCCGTGGCCCAAGAAGCTGTAGCTCGTGCCCGCGCAGGTGAAGGCCCAACATTAATTGAGGCGCTTACCTACCGCTTCCGGGGTCACTCCTTGGCAGACCCAGATGAAATGCGAAGCAAAGCGGAGAAAGAATTTTGGTTCGCCCGTGACCCAATTAAAAAGTTGGCAGCTTATTTGCTGGAGCAAAAACTGGCGGATGAGGGAGAAATCAAAGCCATTGATCGTAAAATTCAGGATGTAATCGACGAAGCGGTTAAATTCGCCGAAAGCAGCCCCGAACCAGACCCAAGCGAGTTATATCGTTTCGTGTTTGCAGAAGACGAGTAAAAGTTAGGAGTCAGGAGTGAGGAGTTAAAAATTCATAACTCCTAACTCATAACTCCTAACTATCCCTATACCCAGGACTAAAATTTGTGTTTAGCATTGCAGTTCAACAGCAACAGTACAAAACCTACATTCTTTCTGATGAAGGCGCTGGTTCTCAATTAGAAGTCGTACCAGAACGTGGTGGGATCATCACCCGTTGGCGCATTCAAGGGCAAGAAATTTTTTACCTGGACACTGAACGCTTTACTCATCCTGATTTGAGTGTTAGAGGTGGGAATCCAATTTTGTTTCCTATTTGTGGCAATCTACCAGATAATACTTACACTCACAACGGGCAAAAATATACTCTCAAACAACACGGTTTTGCCCGTGAATTGCCCTGGAAAGTAAGAGAACAAGAAACTGGAGATAAAGCTAGTCTCACTGTCGTTCTCAATAGCAATGAGCAAACCAAGGCTGTTTATCCTTTTGATTTTCAACTGGCTTTCACCTACGAACTTCAAGGTAATACGCTAGAAGTCCGCCAGCAGTATAAAAACTTGTCATCCACACCAATGCCCTTTTCGGCTGGTTTCCATCCCTACTTTCTGTGTGGTGATAAAACTCAGTTAGAGCTGGAAATTCCTTCTAAGCAGTATCAAGACAATCAAACTAAGGAAATTCACTCTTTTGATGGCAATTTTGATTTTAGCCGTGATGAAATTGATTTTGCCTTTGGACAGCTAACGAGTAAATCGGCCACTGCCATAGATCGCAACCGGAAGTTAAAACTCACCTTAGATTATGATGATTTCTCTACCTACCTGGTATTTTGGACAGTCAAAGGTAAAGAATTCTACTGTCTAGAACCGTGGAGTGCCACCCGTAACTCTCTCAATACTGGTGATAATCTGACTGTGTTAGCACCAGGAGCTAGCCATACAGCATCTATAAGGTTGACTGCTAATTTTTTCTAAACCCCTTTACAAATCTATAGATGTATATGCTATGATTGCAAAGTTGCGAAATGAAAAGAAAGGGTCGCTAACTCAACGGTAGAGTACTCGGCTTTTAACCGATTAGTTCCGGGTTCGAATCCCGGGCGACCCATAAAATCAACATATTATTAAGTTAAAGAACGCGATCGCAGCATCCAAGAAATTTCTGCAATTCGGTAGGATAAGCGTAGACTAATCCCAAACACCATTGTCATGGTAAAAACACTTCCACAGCATTGGACAATTCCCCTTCTGGAAAATGGCGACAAACTCAGCCTTTATGAATTTGAGCGTCGCTACAACGCCATGCCTAACTTGAAAAAAGCCGAATTGATTGAGGGAATTGTCTACATCATGCCTGCTGCTTTACGTTTTAGAAGTCACGGTCAACCGCACGGTTGGATTGTTGGTTGGTTATTTACTTACGAAGCCGCTACACCAGGTGTAGCGTCAGCAGTAGAACCTACTGTGCGCTTAGACTTAGATAACGAACCTCAACCAGATGCTGTACTTCTGATCAACCCAGAAGCGGGTGGTCAAGCAAGGCTGAGTGACGATGATTATATTGAAGGCGCACCAGAGTTAATTGTCGAAATTGCTGCTAGTAGTGTCGCCATCGACCTCCATGCTAAAAAACAAGCCTATCGTCGCAATGGAGTCAAAGAATATATTGTCTGGCAAGTACTCGATCAGAAATTGACCTGGTTCTATTTGGAACAGGGTGAGTATATAGAGTTGGCTACTGATAGTAACGGTATTCTGCGAAGTCAAATTTTTCCAGGGTTGTGGTTAGGGGTTGCAGAGTTATTAGCAGGGAATATGCAGTCCGTATTGACTGTTTTGCAAACAGGCTTGCAATCTCCTGAACACGCAGCATTTGTTGAGAGATTAGCGCCTTTTGCCTGATGCGATCGCTTGTAAATTTGCCAAAATAGTTAGGAGTGCGATCGCTTTGAGATGACCATTTGGGATACTGGGCTACCAGAGCTACTAACTGTAGGGTAACTAAATCTACAGCAATACAGAGCAACTATGGTTCATAGTACAGGAGTATAGAACATAGTTATAGTAACGATGGCGTAAACTTTTTCAACATAGATACACGACACTAGTTATAATTTCCTATAAGTTGAAAAAACTCTTAAGATTTAGCGTAATAAATACGCTTTTCTCAGACCGACTAGCTGACAACCACATTAGGAGGACTATCTATGGCGCTTGTACCACTGCGGCTGCTGTTGGATCACGCAGCTGAAAACGGTTACGGCATCCCAGCTTTCAACGTTAACAATTTGGAGCAGATTCAGGCAATCCTGAAGGCTGCTGTCGAGACAGATAGCCCCGTAATTTTGCAAGCTTCACGCGGCGCTCGTAATTATGCAGGAGAAAACTTTCTACGCCACCTGATTTTGGCAGCCGTAGAAACCTATCCTCACATTCCCATTGTCATGCACCAAGATCATGGTAATGCGCCTGCTACCTGCTACTCAGCAATTAAGAACAACTTCACCAGTGTGATGATGGATGGTTCTTTAGAAGCTGATGCTAAGACCCCCGCTAGCTTCGAGTACAACGTTAATGTTACCCGCGAAGTTGTAAATGTAGCTCATGCTTTGGGTGTCAGTGTTGAAGGCGAACTCGGTTGTTTGGGTTCTCTAGAAACTGGTGCTGGTGAAGCTGAAGATGGTCACGGCTTTGAAGGTACACTCGACCACTCTCAACTGTTAACTGACCCCGATGAGGCTGTTGACTTCGTAGAAGCAACCCAAGTCGATGCTTTGGCAGTTGCTATTGGCACAAGCCACGGTGCTTACAAGTTTACCCGTAAGCCGACTGGGGAAATTTTGGCAATCAGCCGCATTGAAGAAATTCACCGCCGTCTGCCTAACACCCACTTGGTAATGCACGGTTCTTCTTCTGTACCTGAAGATTTGCTTGCACTGATTAACCAGTATGGTGGTGCAATTCCTGAAACCTACGGTGTACCTGTAGAAGAAATCCAAAAAGGTATTAAGAGCGGTGTACGTAAAGTAAACATCGACACCGACAACCGTTTGGCTATTACTGCTGCTGTACGTGAAGCTTTGGCTAAGAAACCAGAGGAATTTGACCCCCGTCACTTCCTTAAGCCTTCTATCACATATATGCAGAAGGTTTGTGCTGAACGCTATCAGCAATTTGGCACAGCTGGCAACGCAAGCAAGATTAAGCAAATTTCCTTGGAAGATTTTGCTGCTAAGTATGCTAAGGGTGAACTCAACGTTGTTACCAAGGCAGCTGCTAAAGTTTAATTTTGACAACAAATAAATAGGGGCATAGTCCTGTTATGCTCCTAAAAAACTAATGATTTTAATGTTGTCAGAAACCGGGTAAACACCCGGTTTTTTGTTGTATTCATAAAGCCTGGGAATGGGGCATTGGGAAGACGACAAGGGGCAGAGGGCAAGGGGGAGAATAAAAAATTACCTCTTTCTCTTTCCCCTCTGCTCCCTGCCCCCTGCCCCCTGCTCCCTGCTCCTCACTCCCCACTCCCCACTCCCCACTCCCTAGAACACCCGATGCTGTAAAGAGGGCATTTGACGGCGGACTTGTTCTAACCTAGTGGGCTTGATTTCTGCGATCGCAATTCCCGGTTTTTCCCCGGCATCGGCTAAAATTACACCCCAAGGGTCGATAATAACGGCGTGGCCGTGAGTTAGACGGCGGGCGTAGTTATTGCCTGTTTGGGCAGGAGCAATGACGTAGGCGGTATTTTCGATGGCTCTGGCTTGTAGTAGTACTTGCCAGTGGTCTTTGCCAGTAAAGGCAGTAAAGGCGGCGGGAATAAAGATAACATCAGCTCCCTTATCTGCTAGATGACGGTACAGTTCAGGGAAGCGGACATCATAACAAATGGAAAGCCCTAAATTACCAAGTTTTTCGGAAAAATGGACGGGTGGTAGTTCTGTACCAGCCACAACCGTGCTGGATTCCCGATAGGTGTTGCCGTCGGGGACATCAACATCAAATAGGTGTACTTTGTAGTAGCGGGAAAGTTCTTGACCGTTTGGGTCAATGAGTAGAGTGGTGTTATAAACTTTGCCTGTATTGTCTACGGGAACTGGAAAGCTGCCGCCCAAGATCGTAATTTGAAAGCGTTGAGCCATTTTTTTCAGAAATTTTTCGCTTTCAAGAGCGATCGCATCACCTTGCGCGAGCTTGTCTTTTTCTTCTCCCATATAGGAAAAGTTTTCTGGCAAACCTACCAATTCAGCACCTTGACGCACGGCAAGCTCTATTAATTCTTCTGCCTGTGCCAAATTTTTCTGTAGATCAGGCACACTGGTCAATTGAATAGCGGCGGCTAAATAAGGCTTCATAGATTCAACAACGAACAGTTGATTGATGGAAAAGAGATTATCAAAATATATCGCTACTTCAACATCTGTGGAACTTAATTAGAAATGCGTCAGCCAAGATTTTTTTTAACAGACTTGTTTTATTACTGATCTTAATCTTCCTCTGGGTTCTAGTAAACTGAGCAGGATAAAGATTAGGTTGTGATCAAACCTTGATAAAAACTGTCTACCGTGGATACTTCTATTCTCATTCAAACATTTATCGCTGTGTTTGTCTTGGCGGATGCCGTGGGCAATATACCGATTGTTTTAGTTTTGACTAAGGGCATGATGCCAGAGCAAAGAAACCAAGTTATAGATAAAGCAATTATCGTTGCGATCGCAGTTCTTTTGCTATTTGCCTTTGCTGGGCAAATAATTTTAAATTATTTAGAAATCAGTATCGGCTCTTTGCGAATAGCAGGAGGTCTATTATTGCTGTTAATTGCTTTGCAAATGCTGCGGGGAGAATTAGATCAGCCGATTATTGAGGAAGGACGCGATGTCGCAATTACTCCACTAGCTTTACCATTGCTAGCGGGACCAGGGACTTTGACGACGGTGATGTTGCTGATGTCGAAATCACAAAGTCCACATATTGCTGTGGTGGTAGGTATATTGGGGGCGATGTTTATTACTTGGTTGATTTTGCGTTTAGCAAATCTGATTGACCAGTGGATTGGTGCAGAAGGTGGAGTGATTGTGACTCAACTTTTGGGCTTTCTATTGGCGGCACTAGCGGTGGAAATTGGTAGTACGGGAATTAAGGAGTTGTTTTTGAGCTAGAAAACTCCTAAAAATATTCGGAAGCTGAAACTATATACAAATGTAAACAAGTTTGATAGACGGCAAAATTTGCGCCTCTCAAACTTGTTTATGAAAATTAACCTAAAGTTAGAACAACATGGATAGCTCAAAAGGATTTTATTGCCAATTGAGCTTCAAAGATACTTTTCGAGAGTGGAAGCTAATGTAGTTTTAGGCACAGCGCCTACCACCATATCAACTTTTTGTCCACCCTTAAAAATCATTAATGTGGGAATACTGCGGATGCCATACTGACTAGCAACTTGAGGATTTTCATCCGTGTTGACTTTGACGACCTTGATTTGACCTTTGTACTGTTCGGAGATTTCATCGACAACAGGAGCTACCATACGGCATGGTCCGCACCAGGGTGCCCAAAAGTCAACTAAAACGGGTACATCGCTGTCGAGTACTTCTTGCTTAAAACTAGAATCGGTAACTTGTGCGGCTGTTGACATGCCTAAAACCTTCGCCAATAATATCTGAACTTGGTGAAAATTCTACCATAGCAATAAACCTCAGCTTGGGAGTCCAAGGATGTACATTTGCAAAGAAGCTCTAAAATTTATTTACAAACATAAGGAACCGCCCGAACAGTAGTCCGGGCGGAGTGTGGTGTGAGGAGTGAACGGAAACATTTGTCTCCGCTATCTCTATTGTAGGCGACATATCGGATTTTTCCAGCAATTGTTTAGGGGGCTGGAAAAATTTATTGAAGAATTGGGGAGTGGGGAGTGGGGGGAGTGGGGGAAGCAGGGGGCAGGGGGCAGGGAGCAGAGGGGAAAGAGAAAGAGGTAATTTTTTATTCTCCCCTTGCCGCCAGCAAGAACTGCTTCTTCATCTCCCTGCTCCCTTATTTTCCCATACCTAATTGTTGGGCTTTTTGGTAAACTTTACCCTCGGTTAATAGAGAAGGCGCAATCACAACTTCTACTTGCTGCATTTCTTTAATATTTTTGGCTCCTAAAGTGCCCATGCTGGTCTTTAAGGCTCCTAAAAGATTGTGAGTGCCATCATCTAGCCCTGCTGGCCCAACGAGTATTTGCTCTAGGCTACCGGTGGTGGCAACGCGAATGCGGGTGCCACGAGGCAAGACAGGGCTGGGAGTCGCCATACCCCAATGATAACCTCGTCCTGGGGCTTCTGCGGCTCTAGCAAAGGGGGAACCAATCATCACACCATCAGCACCACAGGCGATGCATTTACAAATGTCGCCACCGGTGATTAAACCGCCATCAGCTATGACGGGGATATAGTTACCAGTTTCGTTGTAGTAATCATCTCGTGCTGCTGCACAATCTGCGATCGCAGTTGCCTGTGGTATACCGACACCCAACACACCACGGGAGGTACAAGCGGCACCAGGTCCAATTCCCACCAGTACCCCAGCCGCCCCAGCTTTCAACAAATTCAACGTAACTTCGTAAGTCACGCAATTACCCAGCACCACAGGGATAGGCATGGAACGGCAAAATTCTGCTAAATCAAGTGGTACTATAGACTCTGGCGACAGATGTGCAGTAGAAACTACCGTAGCCTGTACAAAAAATAAATCTGCCCCAGCTTTTGCCACCGCCTCGCCGTATTTACTTGCACCGGCTGGAGTCGCACTTACCGCCGCGATGCCACCTTGTTCTTTAATTTCCTGAATACGTTTTTCAATTAATTCCGGCTTTATTGGTTCGGCATAGAGTTCTTGCATCAGGGCAACAAATTCATCTTTCCCCACAGAGGCTATCCGATCTAATATTGGCTCTGGGTCAGCATAGCGAGTGTGAATACCTTCTAAATTGAGGACACCTAATGCTCCTAACTGTGACAAACGTACAGCCATACGAACATCTACTACGCCATCCATCGCACTGGCAATTATCGGGATTTCTCGCTCAATATTGCCAATACGCCATCTAGTATCTGCCAAACTGGGGTCTAGTGTTCTGTTACCGGGGACTAAAGCAATTTCATCTATTCCGTAAGCTCTGCGAGCTGTTTTTCCCCGCCCAAGTTGAATTTCCACGCTTTAATTTTTCTCAAATCTATTTAAGCTAGGGTATCAAATTGTGAGAGAAGTTGGGGCGTTTTTTCCCTGAACTACACAGATAGATTCGAGTTACCCAAGTCGCAGCTCGAAACTTTGATGGACACAAAGTATTTACCAAGCAACCAAATGAGTAAAAATTATTAATTGGTTCTTATATTGTGTTGTTTGAAGGTTGGTGTTGCGCTAGTTTTTGGATAATTGTATTTTCATGTGTTTTTTATTACTTAGTTAATATCATTATTATTGGCATTAATTGTTTAATTTGCCTATATTGAGTTAGATCAAAATCATGCAAATTCGCACTGATAATTTACCGTTTATTTTTAGCTGCATCTACACCAGTGTAACCAGTTGCTATCCAAATTATTGCTCTAGCTCCATCTCTGATAGATTTTTCGATAGATTCAGAGGGTTTTTCTGAAGGAACGGGCACTGGTTTTAAATAAATGCCTCGACTACCCAAAATAATTTCGCCGATGACACAAGCCCGACGCATATGGAAATCTGAAGTAATCAAATAAACGCTCTTGATGCCACGAGCTTGCAAATCATCTACCAACGTAGTAAAATTAGTAACTGTATCTACGGCCTCATAGTCCAAGTGTAAACGTTTGGGATCAACACCAGCTTTGGTAAACACTCGTTGGGTGAATGTAGGTGGACTACCCCCAGTAATCCAAATTGGTATGTTTGGATGCTGGCGGGCAAATTCGGCCGTAAACTTCTCTCGCTCTAAACGTCTCGTTGAACCACCCAACACTACAACTGCTTGCGGCTGTACAAATTGGTTTTGTACTTCTTTGTATCCCCACCACGTAATTAGCGGTAAGACAAAAGCTATAAAACGAAAAGATTTACCCGTAAAGAATAGCTTATTCAAGGCTCAATATTTTGTTTACTGATTACAAAATTTCCTCTGGCTAGAAGAAAAACAACAATTGATAGATAGTAGAGTAGCAAACCCCTCAAAAATGTGCCCAAATATAAATTCGGGTAATTTTTGTGTTGCAGCGCGATGAAGCGTGCTTAAAGTTTTTCCTCTAATTGATGGATTATCCTAACCTGTATCGGACAATCCATCAAAGGGTTCTAGCACCTTGTCGAAGAACCTGTCTCTAAATCTCTCTTTTTTAAGGCTACGACCTACATACAAGTTATCCGATTACCCGAAAGTCCCCCAAAACCTCACCCTATCCTATCGGACATCCCTATCCTTGGTAAGGAGAAGGACAGGTTTTACGTAGTAAAAATCAGGGTAAAGTGTCTAAGTAGCTCTGAGACTTAACCGTAAATTGCGTTCAGAAAGACTTGTGTGTATACCTTAGCCTAAAAGGAGAGATACTTTGAAATTTCCCCTTCCCGCGTCGAGAAAGGTGTTAGGGGGTTAGGTTTTTAGAGATGACCTTGAATTGTCAGATTTAGTAGAGAGGCAAAATTGGACTTTATCCAGCTTTGCTAACGCGTCTCTACACGCTGTACTAAATATAATTTATATTTATCCTATTCACTAGTTGCTGCTTCTAGCCAAACTTCTACATCATCCGCTAGCAACTTCTGTGCAGCATCCAGCATTGATGTTGCTATGTCTTTGAGGTCTTCGCGGTTATTTAAGTACGTTTTCAAAGCTTCCATTGGGTCGATGCTGCTACTTGCAGTCAATTCAGGAATCCGGGGACGAGCTAATTGACTCACTAATTCTGCTTGAATGGTGTAGGTGTGAGCGGGACTTAAAGCAGTATGTAGAGAAGAACTGTCAATTAAATCCATCTGTTCGGAGCGGAGTTTGTAAATAAGCCGCACTACAGCATCTTGAATATCATACTTAGCGATCGCTTTCATTAAAACCGCTTGCGGCTCATCTGCTTTCGAGACATCCACCTCAATGGTGCGGAAAGTCCGAACTGTTAAGGGGCAAAATTCCCATTCAGCCTTCCCCCGCTCCAGTTCTATCATCACATAGCCTTTGTCTTCTTTCTCTTCGCTAAAATCTACTCGCTCAATACTGCCTGGATAAATCACCGGCGGGTTGTTGGATTTATTCAGATTCTGGTGGCGGTGGACGTGTCCCAACGCTACATAATCAAAACAAGGTCGCGTCAGCAAAGATAGGGGTAGAGTAAAGCCTTTACCTACTGCCAAAAAGCGTTCTGCCCCCAAGCTAGCATTGTCAGCCATCAAGTGAGCCAAAAGGACAGTAGGCACATTGGGGTCAAGACGGCGAATTTCCCCTTCTAGAACAACTCGCAGGCGTTCTGTTAACAGTTGGTTGACTTCTGCCAAAGATGAACCTTCAGTCTCTTGACGAGTCATCAGAGTTGAACGGGTAAGCCAAGGAAGGGTGATTACTTGCACTTTGCCATTACGGGTTTCGATGCAGTGAGTAGTTACTGTGTCACCGACAACAAATCCTGGCACTCCCAAAGTGCGGTAAATATTTAAACTCGCGCCTCCCTGCCCTTGGGAGTGTTGGTCGTGGTTGCCTACCAACAGCACTGTTGGAATATTGGCATCCATAAGACGGCGAAATTGGCTGGCAAAAGCTTGCTGTACATAAGGCGGCGGTGTAGCATCCGGGAAAGCGTCACCACCAAATATCACCATATCAACAGCATCTGTCAGCGCTCGATCAATACATATGGATAAGGTATTGACAAAATCCTCCAATCGTGTATTTAATCCAGTTGTGGGATTAATTCGTCCGTGAGAGAAGCCGCTTCCCATGTGGATGTCAGAGAGATGGAGGATTTTAATCATATTTATCCTTAGTCATTAGTCATTTGTCTAACATATTAATGACTAATGACTAATACATAACAACTAAATATGAATTCCGCATTCTGTTTTATCACTTCCCCGCCAACGTCCGGCGCGTTCATCTTCGCCTTCGCCTACTTTGGTGGTAATTGGTTCGTCGCCGATGCTGGGATAACCTTTGTCGTGTAGAGGGTTGTAGATAACTCCATGTTCAGCAACGTAAACCCAGCTGTCTTTGCGTGTCCAGGTAGCGATAGGATTAACTTTCAACCGACCTTTACCGTCGAATTCAAATATGGGCATATTCGCACGGGTTACTGCTTGGTCACGGCGGCGGCCAGTAATCCAAGCGACGCTGTTGAGTTCGTCTAGTCCCCGTAACAGTGGTTCAATTTTTGTAATGTGGTGGAATTGGGCAATATCTTTATCCCAAAGTTTGTCGCCATATTTGGCTTCAAAGGCTTCGCGCGTGTCTACGTCTGGAGTTTTGAAGGTTTGCAGATCGAGGTTGTAGATTTGTTTGGCTTTGGCTACTAATTCTAGGCTTTCAGGGAAGTGGTGCAAGGTATCGAGAAAGATTACAGGAACTGGATGCTTCAGTTCAGTGTAAAGAATATGGGTAATTATCATATCATCTACGTTAAAGGCGCTTGTTTGCACCAGTCCCGTTGGGATATTTTCTATAGACCATGCCAGTATTTCTTTGGGAGTGGCAGTTTCAAATTGCTGATTTAATTTTTCTAAGTCAAAAGCGATCGCTTGATTTCTAGATGCCGTAGATACTGTCATGATAATCTTCTGTTCAAATATTTTTACCTTGACTAAGATTTATTTTACTCCACAAAGGCCCATATTCCGCTCGGAGATAAGGTAATTATTCTGTTCGGAAATTACTACATTGTGGAACTGGAGAATGGGTTGTGGGGAAATTAGTAATACGGTTCGGCAGGGGAGGCTTTTGAGGAAAGAGGGTTATTATTGAGTAATTTTTCTCTCAGGAACGGGTTCTATTCCCGAACTACCCCCTGTCTGCCTCAAGCAAGAAATTCCTTAACCGAACGGTATTGGGGAAACTAGGAGAATGACGCATTCTCAGTAAAAATATTTAAGTATAAATTAAGTAATTACTAAGAAAGTTTGCGGTAATTTAAGTTTTACAATGCTTTTATAGATATTTATACTGATTTTGATATGGTTAAGGAACAATTAATAAAAAGGATTTTACTTAAATGAACACTTCAAAATCCCCCAATCGCTTAGGTGAATCTATAATTATGGGCGCTTTAATGATGTTGACCAGCGTTAGCGTTATTACAATAATGAACTTTTTCTAAAATAAACATTTCTAATTTTAGCAATAAAACTTCACATAGCCCTGCTCAAAACTGAGTGGGGCTTTTGCTTTTAAGGTGACCTCGATCATTGGAATTTAACTAAGACTTACATAAACTTACATAATATGTTTTGACATCCTCCTCAGCCTGAAGGCGTGAGGATTCCAATCTAATCAAACAGACTTAACTGTATGAATTCTTGGTGAGTTGACGCTTCACAGGATGCTGCTACCTTTGCGGTAGTCTGACGCTTTCC
>JAHHHS010000049.1 GCA_019359215.1 Nostoc indistinguendum CM1-VF10
TTGTCGAGCGCACTTTTGGTTGGTTGATGGGATGTCGCCGATTGGTTCGAGATTATGAATTACTACCTGAAACATCGGAGACTTTTATTTATATTGCCATGATCCGTATCATGGTGAGGCGTTTAGCGTAATTCCTGACCTCTAAAAACTTTTCAAACATCCTCTCAGGCTCGGCTGGAGGCAAAATATCATAGACACCGAGGTTAACTAAAGTGAACTCTCACAAAGAATATACCCAGGTTGACGAGTTTCGACTTCTCTGCGAGACGCTACGCGAACGCTCAACTGTTGATCCCTTAGTTGGTGAGTGTCGTCGGTATAGCTACTAGGGAAGAGTCGAAAACGCGAATGTTCGACGTATCGACTCAAATCATTGTTAACAATTATCTCGTCAACATCTGCGGTAGGCGTAGCCCACCGTAGGCATCGCTGACTCTAGCAGCATATTGGTATTAAATTAAAAACGGACGTGCCAGAAAGAAGCTAGCCATTGATTTAGCATCTACCGGCTCTCCCTCTAAAATAGCTTTCTCTAATTCTTCGGGAGTCAAAAATACAGTTTCGATATCTTCGTCTCCATCTTGTGGTGGTGGTGTCTCCAGCTTTTCTAAATCTCGTGCCAGAAAAGCATAGATAATTTCATCAGAATAACCAGGCGCTAAGAAAAATTCGCCTAATTTGTCCCATTTTTGGGCACTATAGCCAGTTTCTTCTTCTATTTCACGCTGTATTGTCTCTAAAGGATCTTCATTTATTTCCAATGTTCCTGCCGGAAATTCTAATATGCGTCCCTGAATTGCAAAACGATACTGGCGCACGAGTACAAGTTTACCCTCTGGCGTCACCGGCACAGCTAAAGCACCACCAGGGTGACGAATACATTCCCATTCTCCTTCCGATTTATTAGGCAAACGCAAGCGATTAACTTCAAAATCAAACTTGCGTCCTTTATAAAACAAGCGTTGTTTTAGTAGTTGTGGTAATTCTCTACCTAATGGCATAGTATAATTCTGATTATCTGTGAAACAGAGGTGAAATCAGCGTTCTTCTGCGTTTAAGGATGGTAATTCTAATTGCCCATCAATAAATGTACATCAGAACAGTCTACCTCTTTCAGCAGTTCTTTAATAACACACCCGGATACTGGTTCTATCCAATCTGGGGCAATTTCTGCTAGTGGTACTAACACAAAGGCCCGATCCCGCATTCGTGGATGAGGAATCTGGAGTTTTGGTGTATCCACAATAAAGTCATCAAATAATAACAAATCTAAATCTAGGATTCGTGGCCCCCAGCGTTCCTGACGCACACGCCCAAATTGTTGTTCAATTCCTAACAAAATTTCTAATAACTGCTGTGGTAGCATTTCTACATGCAATGTGACGCAGCCATTTAGGTAATCTGGCTGTGGTGGCCCCACAGCTTTGGTTTTGTACCAATTGGATCTAGCTTCTAAGAAAATACCTGGAGTTTGGGCTAAAGTTTCTATAGCTGCTTCTAAAATTGTCTGTGAATCACCGATATTACTACCAAGAGCAACGGCGCTTCTTCTTAGCTCTGCTTCGGCGTAGTTCGCCTTAGGCATCATGCTCTCCTGAAGTAAGCTGTTTTCGGGCTGTATGTACAAATACTTCGCTGCACTTGTTCCCAAAAGTGACGATAATTTTTATATTCCGAATAGTTATCAAAGTTACAGTATTTTTACAAAACTCAATTAACTAAACGTAAAAAACATTTATTTTGTGGTGAATTTAGTTAATTATTTATAGGATATTATACTAACACAGAGGTGGTGCTATAACCCCAAAGTTGATTGATCGTGGTTATTATAGTTACTACTTTGAGCGAGGAACTGATGTGGGTAAGCTTACCTCCTGGTTCAAGCGAAGACCAACTAATTTGAGTGACTCTGGACAAGGTGGATCAAATGAAAGCTTACCACCAGAAAATCTGGCGCAGCCGAGGCAGTTACTGAGCAAATGAAAATTTTACCATCTAGGATGAAGGCCAATCAGGCAACTCGCGGTAAACCACTCTATCGTCGCTTATGGTTTTGGGCGGGCTTGGGTTTGGGTAGTGGGATAGTTGCCTTGATCTACGGTATTAGTTTGATAGATCAGACTTTGCCAGATCAGGCTGAGTTGAATGCCGTGGTTAGAGAGCAAACACTGACCATCAAAGCTGCCGATGGAACCATATTACAACAACAAGGTGAAACTGCCAGAGAACAGCTAAACCTGGAACAAATACCAGATAATTTAAAAAAAGCTTTTATCGCCTCAGAAGATAGAAGATTTAAGCAACACAACGGAGTTGATCCTCAAGGGATTGTCAGAGCGGGTTTGAATAATTTGCGATCGCAAGGTGTGGTCGAAGGTGCTAGTACCATTACCCAACAGCTAGCCCGGATTCTGTTTTTGAAACAAGAACAGACAATCTGGCGCAAACTTAAGGAAGTCCGCCTAGCCCAAAAAATGGAGAATGAATTAACCAAAGATCAGATTTTAGAGCGTTACCTGAATCTGGTTTATTTGGGAGGTGGAGCTTATGGTGTGGCAGATGCATCCTGGGTATACTTTAGTAAATCGCCAGGTCAGCTTACTCTTGCGGAAATGGCAACGATTGCTGGATTAGCTCCTGCTCCTAGCTTATATGCTCCAGATAAGAATCCAGAAGCTGCGAAACGGCGGCGAAATCTGGTATTGCTACGGATGGAAGAAGATAAAATAATTACACCAGAGCAAAGGCAGGCAGCAGCCCAAGAATCGCTAACTCTCAAAAGCAGTTTACCCAAACGAGTGCAAGTAGAATCGCCCTACTTTACCAGCTACATCCAAAAAGAATTGTCGAAGTACGTTTCTTCTGATGTGCTAGCGAATGGGGGATTAGTAGTGGAAACCACGCTGAACCCAACTTGGCAGAAAGTTGCAGAAGAGGCGGTTGCCAAAACGCTGCGAAATCAAGGACGCTGGGAGAACTTTAAGCAAGCATCAATGGTAGCCATTGACCCCCGTAACGGTGAAATTAAGGCAATGGTTGGGGGAAAAGATTTTGGTAAAAACCAGTTTAATCGAGTTACCCAGGCACAACGGCAGCCAGGATCGACATTTAAAGGGTTTGTATATGCTACTGCGATCGCTACCGGTAAAAGTCCCTACGATAGTTACGAAGATGCGCCCTTTGTCGTAGACGGCTACGAGCCGAAAAACTATAGTGAAAGGTTTCGGGGTTCGATGAACATCCGAGATGCCCTCACCCGGTCTATTAATGTTGTTGCGGTAAAGACATTGATTGATGTGGGATTTACGCCAACGATTAAACTTGCCCATGATATGGGGATAAAATCTGAACTCAAGCCCACCTACTCCTTGGCTCTCGGCTCAAATGAAGTCAATCTGCTAGAGTTGACCAGCGCCTATGGCAGCTTTGCTACTCAGGGATTGCATATAGAGCCTCATGGTATTACTCGCATCCTCAACCGTCAAGGCAAGGTGATTTGGTCAGCTAATTTCAAATCAAAACGCGCCCTTGATGCTGACAGTGCCGCCATTATGACTTGGATGCTACGTAACGTCGTAGAAGCGGGGACTGGTGCTGCTGCTCAATTAGGTAATAGACCCGTTGCTGGCAAAACAGGCACTTCCGACGAAGCCCGCGATTTATGGTTTATTGGCTACATTCCCCAAATGGTCACAGGGGTCTGGCTAGGTAACGATGATAACCGCCCCACGTACGGCAGTAGTGGTAGTGCGGCTTACACTTGGCGCGAATTTATGGCAAAAGCGGTAGAAGGGATGCCCGTAGAAAAGTTTCCTAAACGCCCTAAGTTAGAAGGTCGTAAAGCTACCATCAAAGCCCAGTCCATCAAGCCCAAACAAGTGCTGAATCGTTCTATTTCCTCTAATGATGACTCAGAAGGGGAAAGTACTAGAAATTCTGAGGAGAGTGGTTCATCTAGGAGACGTAGAAGAAGGAGGAGCTATTCTCAAGAAGAACAGCAATCGACCGATTATACCCCAAGACGGAGAAGGCGCGATCGCAGGCAAGAATCAAGTTCCAATAACTCTTCCTCAGAGTCATCTAATCGACGGCGGCGGTCTAGAACAGTAGAATCTGATTCTCCCCCACCTCGAAGAACTCGGCGATCTTCCTCTTCCGGCAATAGTTCCGGTTCTTCATCACAGCCATCTTGGCGGGATAGACTTAGACCTTCTAATTAATGAAAAGTGGGGATTGGGGATTGGGCAATAATCAATAAGTTGTTATTCTTCCTCTGCCTCCCCTGCTCCCTCTGCCCCCATCCTCTTTTCTATGCAATATGAAGTTGCTCAAACTAAACTCCAGAGGGATGTTAAGTGATACGCTCATTCTATAGTGTGTCAAGTAGCGTTACTTAACATTGGAGAATATACTCATGCACATATTGATGCAGGCAGCAGATTCAATCGCAACAAATGGTACTCATTTTCCTTATGCTTTCACCTTGGTGTATGTCGTTGGTTTTATTGCTGCTGTAACCATTGGTTCAATAGCTTGGTACAACTCGAAACGCCCCGCAGGTTGGGAAAGCAAAGAGCGTCCTGATTTTGTACCTAAAGTTGATAAAGAAGAAACTCCGGGTCTGGGTGAACCGAAGTCATAATTTAGTCATTAGTCATTAGTTATTAGTTATTAGACTATAGACTTTTGACTATGATTAGTTTTGCACTTCAACCCAACGGCGGTAAAGCTTTTGAATTTGTTTGAGAAGTGCAGTGTGAGCTGGTTGATTTGAGCCATTGGGCTTGGCTATATCCTGTAACTCCGTCAGGAGTCTAGCTTCTTCGACGGCAACTTCGCCATCGCTATAAATTAAGCCACTGATGGCTTCAATCAGATTTTCACAATCTTCAAGGCTGGGGCGATCGCCTAAATACTCCCGCACCCAGTCATAGCATTCTTTTGGCTGTACAGGAACTAATTCGTACAGCCAAGGCTTAATTTCGGGATCGTTAGCTAAACCTTTTGCTTGAGCTATTTCGCGAAGATATTGCCGTTCTTCTGGCTGGATTCTGCCATCAATCCAGGCAGCTCCAATCAGGATCTTAACTAAGTTTTTGACATTGGAAGGGGTAACCATTGCTGCCTCCTCTGGTAGATTCAGGCCACCATCAAATCGTACAATCCCAAACAGTATTCACTCGGAATTATTGGTTTTTCTTAAGCGCACCATAAAAAAGCCATCCATATCCTGTCGATGGGGCCAGACTTTAAACCAACCTTGAGGCGTGTTATGGACAGAATCAGGTAGCTCAAAGCCTTTCGGGCAGTCAATTTGCCAATCAGGTGACTCAGCTAAAAATGCCGAAATCACTTCTTCATTTTCTCCTGGATGCAATGTACAGGTGGCATAAACTAGTACACCATCAGGTTTAACAAAAGTAGATGTATGTGTTAGTAGTTCTTTTTGCAGCACCGAAAGTTCACGGACAGATTCTGGTGTCTGTCGCCAACGAGCATCAGCATGACGGTGCATGGTTCCCAATCCAGAACATGGAGCATCCAGTAATACGCGGTCTGCGGTGTTTTGAAATTGGTTGAAGTGGCGGCTGTCGCCAGTGTAAATTTGAATAGATTGTAAATTTAGCCGTTGAGAATTTTCTTGGAGTTTACGAAGACGAGAAGGAGTGCGATCGCAAGCCCAAATTTTTCCTTTATCTGCCATTAACTCAGCCATGTGGGTTGTTTTACCCCCTGGTGCAGCACAGGCATCAATTACCACCTCACCTGGTTGGGGGTCGAGCAAATGGCTTACTAATTGGGCGCTACCATCTTGTACAGTCCACCAACCTTCTTTGAAACCAGGTAGTTTTTGAATTGACCCAGTATTACCAATAAATCGTAAAGCTTGGGGTAAATGAGGAATCCGTCTCACCAAAATACCAACAGATTGCAATGCCGCCTCAACTTCCTCGATGGAAGTGCGAAGAGGGTTGATACGCAAGTCAATTGTTGGTGATTGATTCATCCATTCACACAATTGTTCTGTCTCAACCAAACCCAATTGTTCTAACCAAACTTGAATAATCCAGTCAGGAAAGCTGTGTAAAATGCCCAAGCGTTCCACTGGATTTTCTGGAAGTTGTAACGGATCAGTACGGAGAGATGAGGAACTATTTTCTACCTCTGCTCCCCCTGCTCCCTCATCTCCGCCTGTTTCCCCGGCTCTTCTAAGATACTGCCGTAATAGACCGTTAACAAAACCCGTTAGCCCAGAAAAACCGTTTTCTTTAGCAAGTTGAACAGTGGTATTAACAGCAGCTGAAGCGGGAATACGCTCTTGATAACGCAACTGGTAGAAACCTAGATGTAAGATGGTGCGGAGGTCTAGGGGTTGTTGATGAGATTTCTTTTTGGCTAGTTGATCAATGAGGGTATCAAGAGTGCGCTGCCTTCTGACGCTCCCATAAACTAATTCTGTCACCAAGCGGCGATCGTTATCAGGCAAACTGACTTTTTGCAGTACTCTATCTAGGGCAACATCGGCATAAGCCCCCTTGTGAACATCTCGCAGGGCGATAAAAGCTAATTGACGGGGGTTTGTCATGGAAACATGATTCAGAAGTCAGGAGGCTTTTGTATTCTAACTCTGCCAATTTTGGATTTCGGATTTCGGATTTTAGATTTTTCCTTCAATCCAAAATATAAAATCTAAAATCCAAAATTGAATGACTCCTAACTTCCTTATCGAGGTATATGGGGGTCTACAGTGGCGATTTCAAACTCACACGCTCTAGAAACCTGTTCTGCTGGTAATTTTTCAAAGCTGATTAATGGTAAATAAGTAGGGTTCGCCATCAATTCTTTTGCCAATAAGAACCCGGTAATTGTCCAAGTTTGATATTTCCGAGCTTGTTTGCCAATCAGCCGCCCTTTCTTACCATCATAATACTCTGGCCATTCATCTGTACTGAGCCGTCCTTGGGCAGTTTCAATAGCCTTTTGTGCAAGACTTGTTCTGTTAGTTTTCACAGCCGCAGCCGCTAACATCCACATTAAAACAGGCCAACTACCAGCATTATGATACGACCAGGGGATATTTTTGGGGTCACATCCAGTTACAATTCTGTATTCTTCATGTTCCAAAGCTGGGAAACAAATTTTCATTGGCATATCTCCCACCAAGTCATCCCATCGATCCTCAATGAGAGTCATAATCGCTTGTGACTGTTTTTCGGTAGCTAAGTCTGAAATGATTGCCATTAAGTTTCCGAGTGAAAAGAAGCGAGTATCTAGCTGCGACGGCCCGACATTACCTGCTAAATAACCACCTTTTTTTGGTAGCCACTTATCTAATTGATAATAGGGAACAGAATCTACATATATGTTGAACAAATTAACAGCGCCCTTACCATATTCTTCGCTTTTGAAGCGATAAATTGCATTCAGGCGATTAATATCTATCCAATAATGCTGGCGAATATGAGCGCATAAAAGAGGCAATCGGTTATCAATGGCTTCAACAACATCGGAATTGCCTTGGCAAATTAGCAATTCACGAGATGCACGCAATGCCGTGTAAAAGAGAACTTGTAGTTCTAGAGGATGCCCATAAATGCCCATACGACGGTCAATCATACAAGCGCCATCTGGAACCAACAGCGTTGGGTACATATCAAAACGATTCGCCAAGCAGATTTCCATAATTAACCTGATCCCATTTTGGAATTCAGGTTGATAGGCTAGAGAAAAGTCTTCTGTGGCAACTACATAAGCACGCAACAAAATAATCCACCATAGGCAAGAATCTACAGGTGTAACTCTAGCGATCGCATGTTCACCAAAATCTGCTTCTAAATATTCTTGCCCATTTTCAGATACAACTTTAAAGCTAGCTGGTATTAATCCTCGCCCAGGCTTATAAGCATCTAATGCCCTTTCTTTAGGCTGTAACTTTAAGGTTTCTTCTAAGAAATTACGAACAATATCTGTTCTACCTTTGATCAGAAAAATTAGAGCTGAAGAGACAAAATCCCGAATAAAGCATTGGTCATAATTGAGCGCCTCTACGGATACATCATAAGCTGCTACTGTACCAACAGGGCGTCCTTGATAATAGAGAATTGATTTTTCTAGTGTTAGCCACGCTTCTTCTACTTCTTTTAAATTTTCAGTAGTTTCCAATTCGTTCAAGTGCATCGCCAAAATAGCTCCATTGGGATTGTAAAGTTGTGGTAGATGCGTCTTCATTTCCTATTTTTGCTATTCTCAGCATAACAAAAACGATTCTTTGAATAGCAAATATAATTTCGAGAAAATCAATCAATTAACGATGAATAAATATGCTGGCATTTACGCAAATTTATTGATAGTTAATTCATTTATAATCGATTACTGTTTTGGTGAATTATAGTTGTTGTTATCACAAGCAGTAACATGATTCTTCAAAACAGTCACACAAAATATATTTTTAGATTATTTATTGTTCTGTTTAATGTCCAGAATCTTAAGCTTTACCAAATAAAAACATATCTTCAGTGCTGTTTAGGATTTGCATGAAGTTAAAACTGGTTACGGTATATTTACTTGATCAGGATTAGTTTTTGACACTAAGAAGTCAGATTATTCCCCTATAAACTAATAATTTATAACTTTTTTTCAGAATATGCAAGATGAATTATTGAAAAATTTAAAATGTCAATACTTCTGAAGAGTTATATATTTTACCCTACTGATAGATGACAGGGGGTATTTATGAAAAGTAGAGCCAAAAATAGTAAAGCAAACAGAACTAAAATTTAACTCTCACGAGATAAGAGAGAAGACTTACCAACGTATTTGCTGGGCTATAACTGAAGGGTATATCCCTGCATACAGCAACGGCCCGAAACCTCAGTTTACCAGTCATGAAACTGTGTATGTTCTTAATGCTAACGACAAGGATGCCCATTTAGTAGAAATTATGATTTATTACAGCGATCGCGAACCTGTTGGCCCTTAAAGACTTCCAAATAAAAAAATAATCAATCGCTTTGGTGAGCAGGGGGAGCGGGGGAAGAAGAAATCGGACAGTCGTATTGGACGCAGGAATTGAGTAATTTAATTTTTTGATGTACCTAAGTACTATTGCGTTTGCCAGCAATTGAGGGGAACGTTTCTCTGGATAGATTCATTGTTTCAATGGGTTTCTGCCTTAACAACCTGTGGTTTCCAGACAACAGAACTGCAACCTTGGGATTTTGGTGCTAAATTCCTGTTTAGTGTAGCAATGATTTTTGGTGGTACTGCGGATTCTACAGTAGGTGTACTGAAGCTAAGGCGAGTTGTGACACTGTATCGGGCTATATTGTGGCACTTTCAACAATTGTTTTTACAACCTCAAAAATTGATGCAACACAAAATCAATAATGAAGTCTTAACGGCAGCCAAAGCTTATCGTCGAGTTTTACGCGGCTGCATTCGCTACATTGTGGATAGTTTTACTTGCAATCGGGACTTTTGCATTGCAGCATTTTGTTCCACCAGAATATACACTCAACGATATTATTTTAGAAGCCGCTTCTGCATTAGGTAACAAAAATATTCATTTAGCTATTTTAAAAACCATGCAAGTAGCAATTTTTTGGAGACAATTATTATGATCCTGACAAGAATTATTGCAGGGAAATTGCTTGTTTGCATATTTTGGCTGGGAATTTCTTCTTGCACCTCACCAACATCTGAATCTGCAAACACTAACAATCAAGAAAGAGAAATAACTAAACAAATCAGTGAACAAACTTCTACCAACAATCAAGCGTGTACTCTAGTCAAAGATGGCTTTGGTTCACAAGGACAGGTAAACCTGCGGGTTGAAGAAGTGGCAACAGGTTTTGAAGTTCCTTGGGGAATAGCTTTTCTGCCAAATCAAGATATGTTAGTTAGTGAACGACCTGGACGAGTTCGGTTGGTACGAGATGGTAAACTTATTCAAAAACCAGTAGCTACCATTGATGTTACAGAAAGTGGTGAAGGTGGTTTACTTGGCATTGCAACTCATCCTAAGTTTGCCGAAAACCGACTTTTTTACGTTTACTACACTGCTGATAGAAATGGTTCACAGGTCAATTGTGTTGAACGATGGCAATTATCCCAAAATGGGCTTAGTGCCTCGTCAGACAGAATAATTCTTGATGATATTCCCGTGGCAGTGTATCACAACGGTGGTCGCATTCGCTTTGGTGCTGATGGAATGCTCTACATTGGGACTGGCGATGCCAGAGATCCGCAAAGTTCCCAGGATGTTAATAGCCTTGCTGGAAAAATTTTGCGTATAACGCCAGATGGACAAGTACCGCAAGACAATCCGTTTAAAAATCCCGTATATATCACTGGTATTCGCAACACTCAAGGGTTTGATTGGTACGATGCATCAACACTATGGGTAACAGATCATGGCCCCAGTGGCGAGTTAGGCAGAAGCGGTCACGATAAAGTCAGCCTAGCAAGAGCAGGCGACAACCTCGGCTGGCCCACCATCTACCGTTGTGAATCAGGGGAAGGACTTGTGACTCCTTCCATTGTTTGGCGTGAAGCTTTACCCCCAGGCGGGGCAGCAATTTATACAGGAAATTCTATTCCAGAATGGAAGGGTAGCTTAATCATTCCTACCCTCCGCTCCGAACACTTGCAGCGTGTTGTCTTTAACCCAGAGTCACCCCAGCAAGTCCAGCGCCATGAGGTGTATTTACAAGGTAAACACGGACGACTTCGAGAGGCAATTATGGGGCCAGATGGCCAATTGTATATCACAACCAGTAATTGTGATGGGCGAGGAAGTTGTCCTTCACAGCAAGATAAAATTCTCCGCATTACCCAATCAAAAGATTGAAAATTTCAAAAAGAGGCAAGGGAACAGTTCTTAATGGGGTCATTTCTCTCTGCTCCCTTCCCCCTCCGTCTTCGTTGAAGACACCTTTAGTCTATAGACCTCTTGCATAAATCAAAAATAAAGAACCCCAGCCCGCGTTTGCTTTACTCAAATGCGGGGTGGGGTGTTAGGGACTATTGCAAGAGGTCTTATTTGCGATCGCTGGACTAATTAAAATCCTAATGCCCAAAAATCATAAATGTTTCAATATAGACGACCTATGTTGTAACTGAGACAGCTACTGTTGCAATAATACCCAGAAGAGAGACAAACATAGGATGGGGAAAATTTAATTTTATTTTATTTATCTGTTAGGTAGCTTTCACTATTTCAAATGTATACTTTATAATTTATTTTTATTTATTGAATGTATAATCTATTATTCGTTCTTATCTAAATTCACCTCTATTACTTATTTCTCGGTTGGGATTGTGGAAGGTGGAGTATCTTCTTTGAAAATATAAGACAGTATCCACTTAGTAATTATTTATTAATAGAGTTAGAAAATTTCTAATTATTTGAATTTCTACTTTAAAAATCATGAGCCATTATATGAATAGTTCCCATGTTTACGGCACTATCCAATGTCTCAAGACTTATTAAACTCCTTTCAAGAAGCATACAGCAATCTCGAACTCTTTCCGTTGATGGAACGGAACGAAATGGAAAGATTTCGAGTCGAATATGGCGATGATTTGATTGCAGACCTGAATCAATTAGTGGAAGATAGTCCCAATGGAGATGGCAAAATTGTCTTTACAGGACATCGGGGATGTGGTAAGTCTACTTTGTTAGCTGAGTTTAGCCGACAAATTCAAAATAAATATTTTGTAGTTCTCTTTTCTATTGCTGACAAAATCGAAATGTCGGCTGTTAATCATATTAATATACTGTTTGCGATCGCAGTTAATTTAATGACAGAGGCAGAAGCACGCCGAGTTGATATTCCGCAATCTACTAAAGAAGCTCTTTATAAGTGGTTTGCTACTCGCACCCGCACTGAAGAATCAAATATACAGATAGAAGCTGGGGTAGGTTTTGACCTCCTAAAGTTGATTAGCTCTAAATTAAAAGCTGATGCTAGCGTTCGGGATGAAATTAAGCAAGAATTTGAACGCAAGTTATCAGATTTAGTTGCCAGAATTAATGAAATTGCTGCTCTAATTCAAGCTGCAACTAAACAAAACGTTTTAGTCATTATTGATGATTTAGATAAACTGGACTTAGGAAGAGTTAACGAAATTTATCGAGATAACATTAAAGCTCTTTGTCAACCAAACTTTCAAATTATTTATACTATCCCGATCGCAGTACTTCGGGAAACATTCATCAGTACAATAATTGCCACTGAAACCAACGATCAGGTTGTCGCAATGCCTGTATTAAAAATATTTGATAAAGGTAAAAATCGCTTTCCTAATGCTGAACCTCGCCCGGAAGCAACAATGATTCTCGGTGAAGTTTTACAAAAGCGGATTTCCAGTGAATTAATTGCAGCAGAAACAGCTAAAAAAATTGTGATTTACAGTGGTGGCGTGTTGCGAGAGTTAATTCGTATCTCTAAGGAATGTTGTCGCATTTGTTTGCGGACTATCCGAAGAAATCCCTCAGCCCAAGTTATTATTGACGATAAAATTCTCCTTCAAGCAATCAATAAAATCCGTAATGATTTTTCCATACGTTTAGGAAAGGTTGATACAGATATTTTGCAGAGTGTCTATGAACAATTTATGCCTAATGACCCCAAACAAGCAGAATTTTTGGATTTACTTCATGGGCTATATGTTCTAGAATATCGCACTGAAGAAACTTGGTATGATGTTCATCCAATTATTATCGAAAGCCTGAAAAGACAGGGAGCAATTAATGTTAAATGAAGAATTATTTGATGAGGGAGAAAATCAAGATGCGTATGATGATTTAATTGTTTCTATTGAAGCTCAAAAACGGGGATTAAATTTACTGATTGCAGTTTGTGATGATGCTAATTTTCGTGATGAGATTATTGCCCAATATGAAGCTGAACTACAACCTGCTTTTCGTGCATATCGAGTAACTTTAGCACGTCAAGAGCCGAGCCTCAAAGCTGCTCTTAACCAACTGGTACAACAAGAAGAATATCTTCGTCAGCAGAACCCGGCGGTGATTACTGTGACGGGTGCTGAACAACTTTATTTTCTCCGATTGGGAAATGAGCAATCAGAACAAGAGAAATTTTTTGGTTACTTACAGTGGACAAGGGAGGGATTGCGCGAGTTTCCCTTTGCGATTGTACTTTGGGTAACTAACCAAATTTTAGTGAACCTGATTAAAAAAGCCCCTGATTTTTGGAGTTGGCGCAACGGGGTATTTCGGTTTGAATCTAAAAAGACAAATGCTATTCCTGGTAAAGAACTAGAACATATACGCTTTGTTTTTAGAGATACGGAATTAGCCAGCACAGATACTAATGAAGATAACTCCTTTTTCTTGCCCATCCAAGATTTACAAGGGTTAATCGAAAAAGTAGAACAGGAACGCGGAACTAAACATCCCACCTTGGCTACTTTATACTCAAGATTAGGCGATATTTACCGTAGCAGATTAGAGCGGGGTGAGTCTCAGAATTATCAAGAAGAACAAGAACTAGCAATAAAGTACTGGCGTAAGGCGATTGAACTACAAAATGAATCAGGTTTGCAGATAGACTTAGCTACTAACTTCAACAATTTAGCAGGAATATATCGTGCAACAGGACGTTACAGCGAAGCGGAACCACTATATAAACAAGCTTTAGAACTAACGAAACGCTTGTTAGGAGACAATCACCCTTCTTTCGCTACTAGCCTGAATAATTTGGCAGGACTCTACAAATCTACTGGACAATATACTAAAGCGGAACTCTTATATCAACAAGCTTTGGAACTGAGGAAACACTTGTGGGGAGAAAATCATGCCGATGTCGTTTTCAGTCTCAACGATTTGGCATTACTATATGATGAACAAGAACGTTATAACGAAGCTGAACCCCTGTATCTGCAAGCATTAGAACTCGAAAAACGTTTGCTTGACGAAAATCATCTTTCTTTGGCTCTTATACTAAATAATTTAGCGCTACTTTATTACCATCAAGGGCGTTACACTGAAGCTGAACCGTTGTCGCTCCAAGCAATAGAATTAGATAAGCGATTTTTAGGAGAAGAAAATCCTGATGTTGCAACAGATTTACACAATTTAGGATTGATATACCGCGCTCAAGGACGCTACGATCAAGCAGAATCTTTATTTTTGGAATCCTTGGAACTTAAAGAGCGTCTATTGCAAAAGGCGCATCCGCTTTTAGCAGATACTATCTACGCTCTTAGTTATATGTACAGGGAGCAAGGGCGTTTTAATGAAGCGGAACCTTTATGTATAAAAGCCTTAGAACTTGATAAGCACCTATTAGGAGAAAATCATCCCAATGTTGCCGAAAGTCTCAATAATCTGGCAGAAATTTATCGTGAAACTGGACGTTACTGTGAAGCAGAACCGCTTTATTTGCAGGCTTTAGATATTTGTGAACGAGTCTGGGGTGTAGATCATCTTCGTAGTGTTACTGTTCGTCAAAATCTAGAAAAACTCGCCGCAGCAATGCAGAATAATGGAGAATGCGATGTCTTTGACAACCCCTTCGAGGAACGTATTACATAAAACAAAAACATTATTTTGGGTTAATCTGGCCCTAAATCTAGAGATAGCAAAATGGCTAAAGATGTTTTTCATGAACAGGTTAAAAAAGCATTAATTAAAGATGAGTGGATAATTACTCACGATCCTTTTATAATTCGTATTAGTGAAGCAATTAAACTACAAATAGATTTAGCGGCTGAAAATTCTATTGCCGCAGAACGTAATACAGAGAAAATAGCTGTTGAAATTAAGAGTTTTATTGCAGATTCAGATATTAGTGAATTTCATACTGCACTTGGACAATATCTAAATTACTGCCAAGCTCTCGAAGAACAAGAAGCAGACAGAATTGGATACTTAGCTGTCCCTAGCGAAACCTATCAAAATTTTTTTCAACTTCCCTTCGTCCAACGTGCCCTTCAACGTTACCAAGTTAAGTTAATAGTCTATGATCCTAGACAGGAGGAGATTCGGCAATGGATAAGATAAAACATTATCGACAACTAATAAAACAAATATTGACAGAACATGCACAAAATATCAATAACACGGATACAGTCAATTCACAACTAATTATTGATAGTGAAAATGACCATTATCAATTAGCTTATGTTGGCTGGCAAGGAGATAAGCGGGTGTTTGGCCCAGTCATGCATTTTGATATTCAAAATGGTAAAATATGGATTCAGTATAACGGTACAGAAGAGTCTGTTGCTGAACGATTGGTTGAGTTAGGTGTACCCACTTCTGATATTGTCATTGGGTTTCATTCTCCTTTTAAACGCCAATTTACTTCTTATGCCGTCGAGTAAAAATATTTTCAACTCAAGTGATGAATACATTAATATTGATTGAACAGCAGTAAGTGGTGCGATCGCTTCCTCTAGAACCCTGACTTTTTCAACAAGTCTGAATGAGGTGTAGTAGAAAGCGCGATCGCACTCAACAATAACTAATAACTTGAGCTATAGTACACTGTGGCCCAAATTTACCTACTTTCTTTTAACAAGGAGATTTTTGCCCCAAATCTTGTTATTTGAGATGGTAGCTAGATTTACGTTGTGCTCTACTAGCGAACCCCAACAAAACCAGCTTGCTCAATTGCCCTTTGCCCCTGGTCAGTTAATAAAAGTTTGGCATAAGCATCCCCAATCTGCTGTTCCCGACCTTTATTTTGCTTAATAATCACAAACAAGTTAGCAATCATAGGATAGCTACCATTTTTGACAGCCTGAGTATTTAGCTGGTTGCGCTGACGTAGACATTGCTCAGGTGATACCAAAGGTTCGCTATAGGGAGGAATTAGCTGACTAGAAGTCTGTCCCAATGGCAAAGTCTTCACACTACATTGAGGTAATACTGAACGGGCAGAAGCATAATAGACACCACCAGGGGTTTTACTGAGTTGCCGCACTGCCTCTGTAGTAGAGTAGACATACTCTACATTAGAGCTAAGTGCTTGCCCCTTCAAGTCGCTGTTGCTAGAGAATATTATTGTATCTGCGTCTTCTGGTCGTTGAGATAAAGGTGTAATACGTAGGTTTGGCCCACCTATTTGGTTCCAGTTAGTAATTTTCCCTAAATAAATCTGCTGCAATTGATCAACAGTTAAACCAGGCAGATTGAGTGATGGGTTGACTACCACTGCGATCGCATCCCTACCAACCTGACGTTGCTCAAGGGTGAAGCCTCGCTCTTTTGCAATAGCTCGTTCTTCATCTGTAAGGGGACGAGAGGACTGAGCAAAGTCTAGTTTTCCATCAAGTAACATCCGAATGCCGGAGCTAGAACCAGGGCTACCATTAACAGGGTCTACATAACGTAATTGTAGTTCCGGGCGATCGCTCTGGATCTGAGAATCTACCAATTGCCGGATAGATGCCCAAGCTGTACTACCTCCGTAGTTAAATGAGGCAGTGGGGACATTAGTAACTGTCTGAAAAGTTGATGCAGTACTAGAGAGGCTATTGAAATTTTGATTAGAGGGACTAACGCTGTTACGGGAAGCTAAATTCGGCTTGAGTAACCACCAAAGCAGTCCGCCAATAACCATAAGTGTCAGTACTTTACCAATAACCAAACCTTTAAGAAAGAGGGCGATTTCACCGTTAATTAAAGCTTTTCTTTGATTTGTATTGTCCATATCTTTAAATCTTGTTTATTCTATTTATCCTACAGGAATCTATAAATATTGAGGTTAAGAGCAAATCTGGAATAAACCAGTTAATAGCGGATTTTATCTGATTGTTGGTAGATGATTAATTCTTCCTAATGTAGTATGAATAAATTTGCTCTTTGGTAGCCTTTGCAATGGTGGAATTGCTCTTATTGACTCCTCTGTAAGCTGCTGATTTAGCTACTAGTACCACAAGGCAAAAGTCAAAAGTCAAAAGTATTATGGAATAAGCTCTTTAAGGATTTTCAATGGTTGCTCTATTTACGCCGTAACGTACTAGGATATTGACATTAACATTAGCCAACCGTGGCTCAAGCAATTTTTGTATAAAATTATTTAATTGAGTTGGTTGGTTTGGAGGCGATGTACCTGTATTAACAATTGTATAAATTAAAACTAATACCATTAAACTAGTGGTAACACCAAGCCCTATTCCTAGCAGCAAAATAAAGTTTCTATAAGTTAGTGGATAAGTGTTATCGCTGTTTTGCTCTATACCATCAGCTTCTGAGGATTTTGACAATACCAGATCAGAATTAAGCGCTTGCAAAGCTTCTGAGGCAGATTGGTAACGCTGGCTAAAGCGATCGCGAACCATTATATCTAAAATATCTGCAAGAACATTACTTACCTGTGCCTGATGGCGCCAGAGAACTTCTCCAGTATTGGGATCTTCTTGTAGTTGCTCAGGTATTAAACCTGTCAAAGCTTGAATGCCAATCATCCCTAATGCATAGATATCGCTGCAAAGTCTTGGCTTTCCCTTAGCCTGTTCGCTTGGCATATAGCCAGGAGTCCCAACAGCAATTGTTAAGCCTGCTCCTAAAGCACCAATTTTCTTAATACTCCCAAAGTCAATTAGCACAATCTTCTGATCTGAGTGCCGACGCATTAGATTTTGGGGCTTAATATCCCGGTGAATAATGTTGTTTTGGTGGACAAAAGACAGTACTTCCAGGATTTCTTTTAATAAATTTAAGACTGCATTCTCGCTAAGACGCTGACCCGGTACAATTTCTTGAGTCAATGGATGACCATCAATAAATTCCTGGACTAAATAGAAATCCCCATCTTCATTAAAATGGGCAAATAGTCTAGGAATTTGGTCGTGGTCGTTGCCTAGCTGGTATAAAACTTCCGCTTCCCGATCAAATAGACTTTTAGCTATGGGCAAAATAGCAGGATTGGAATCTTTTGGCTGGAAATGTTTGACAACACAATGAGGTCGTCCTGGTAAATCTAGGTCTACGGCTAAATAGGTATCACCAGATCCTCCGCTTCCTAAGTGTTTGACAATTTCAAATCGATTCCGAAGTGTTTTTCTGGCGAGAGAGTATTGATGTTTTTTACGTATAGCACCTCTTAACAAGTAAGTATTACTAGATCCTCCACTTTCCAGCAGTTTGACAGTCTCAAAGCGACTCCGGAGTTTTTTTCTAACTAGAGGGTTCTGGCTCATATGGCGTATACTACTTGTTAATTTACTGACCATTCAGAGCTTGCGTGGCATTATGAATACCTGCGGCTAGGTTTGTTGGTATTTGAGGCAGTTAGCTTCTCAGGCGACCTATGCTTTTAAGCCGTTTTATAGTTAGCCGCTTAACTGGTTTATTCCATACCTTATATTGGTATCTTAATATAAAAATTTATTTCTGGAATAGTTGAATAAATTGTATCACTTAAGTAAATTTTACACTAGCCCACAGTATTTATAACTGTGGGTAGAAGACAACTTTCAGGAGTTGATAGATTTATTTTAAATATTGGGTCTGATTGCTGACAAAACCTTGAACAGTGGCATTTAAAGACATAAGTATCTTCACGGCGTCCATCACTAAACGTGATTGCCTTATCATATCTAAATGTTCGACAAAAGAAAAAAGAAGAAGTAAGCCTTTGGGGTGAATAACTAGTGATGAGTTTTTAGATAAATAGGAGTAACTTCTCAACCATTAAAGTTTATTCAATAGTTTATAAGAAACATCCAACTTTTCCGACCTTTCCTACCTTTTACTCGCGGCTGTATTACTTGTATTCACTCAGTTGCATTTAGCAAAAGTTATAATGAAAAAAGCCTACGCTGATTTAATATATTATCTGTAACTCTTGATAGATAAAGGATAAAACTGTTTTATAAAAATAAAAAACGTTTTAGATAACTACCTAGATATCTAGCCTTTTAGAAACAGTTCTAATTTAGATTTTGCTGCCAGCCGATACATAAAATAATGCGACATCCGGACAGCTAACTGTAAGAGTAGCATTCTATTAATGAAAAAAGCCCCCTAGTGGGGGCTTTTTAAGTTGTCCGCGTGGAATGAACAACTAAATAATTAATAATCACAGTAGATACAGTAATCCGAACAAAATAATCCAAATCACGTCAACGAAGTGCCAGTAGATTTCGGCTGCTTCAATGCCAAAGTGTTTTTCATTACTGTAGTGACCAGGAACGCGCGATCGCCATAATACAGCAACAATTGCTAAAACGCCGAGGGTAACGTGCAATCCGTGGAAACCAGTCAAAACGTAAAATGCACTAGCAAATAAATTGGTAGTTAAGCCAAATTCTAAATGGGTATATTCATATACTTGACCTACCAAGAAAATAGCACCCATCGCCGCCGTAATTGCTAACCAGATTTGTGCCCCCCGCGTATCATTCTTTTTAATAGCAGTGTCGGCATTGTGCATGACAAAACTACTAGAAATCAGATTGATGGTGTTCACTCCGGGTAACAATAGTTCTAACTCTGGAGTACCTGCTGGGGGCCATGCAGGTAAGGTAGCACGGAAAGCCAGATAGGCTCCAAACAGCCCCAGGAAAATCATCCCTTCAGCAATCAGGAAAACAATTAGCCCAAACAGACGATGGTCTGGATGTTCTTCGTGATGACCGACGGACGTTTCCGCCTCATGGTGATGATTTAATTCGGTTTTAGCTGGGTCAATCGTTTGACTTTGCATGAATTTTTTAAAGGATAAATTGGGGGATGGAGAATGGGGAATGGGGAATGAGGAATGGGGCAAGGCAGAAATAACCAATGCCCCATGCCCAATATCCAATACCCCAGAACCTGTTTATTTACGATCTTCGGGATTAGCAGCAAAGGCTGGATCGGGTTTTGCTCTCAATACTGAGTTTGGCCCGCCAGACAAGACTGGATCGGGATCAGATAAAGGTACACCTTCGTCAGCCTTTTCCAAACCGTAGTCGTAGGGACCTGTAGCCAGTACTGGAGTTTGATCAAAATTCTCGATCGCAGGTGGTGAGGTTGTCATCCACTCTAAGGTCAGTGCCCTCCAGGGATTATTACCAGCTTTTTCGCCGTATAACCAACTCCAAATCGCATTGATGATGAAGGGGAATGTCGAAACTGCTAGTATGTAAGCGCCATAAGTGCAGATTTCGTTCAGAAAGGTAAATTTGGGGTCATACTGGGCAATACGGCGGTTCATGCCCATTAATCCCAGCTTATGCATTGGTAAGAAGGCCATATTCAGACCCACTATTGTTAAGGCAAAATGAACCTTGCCCCAAAATTCGTTTACCATCCGTCCCGTCATTTTTGGGAACCAGTGGTAAATCGCCGCATAAATGCCGAGAACACTACCACCAAACAGCACGTAGTGCAAGTGCGCTACTACAAAATAGGTGTCGTGAACGTGAATGTCAAAGGGCACTGCTGCCAACATTACGCCACTGATCCCGCCAATCACAAAGGTGCCAACAAAACCCATTGCGAACAGCATGGCAGTGTTAAGCCGGATTTTTCCACCCCACATGGTTCCTAACCAGCTGAAAATTTTAATTCCTGTGGGTACGGCAATGATCATGGTGGTGATCATAAAGAACATCCGCAACCAACCGGGAATACCACTGGTAAACATGTGGTGCGCCCAAACAATTAGCCCCAAAAAGCTAATGGCAAGAGATGAGTAGGCGATCGCTTTATAGCCAAAAATCGGCTTGCGGGAATGCACCGGGATAATTTCCGAAATTGCCCCAAAGAAGGGCAAAATCATGATGTAAACGGCTGGGTGGGAGTAAAACCAGAACATATGCTGGTAAACTACTGGGTCGCCACCTCCAGTTGGGTTAAAAAATGTTGTCCCGGCAATTAAGTCAAAGGCAAGCAGAATTAGACCTGCTGCTAACACTGGCGTAGATACCAAAGTCAGCGCTGAGGTAGCAAACATCGCCCAGCAGAATAAGGGCATTTGATGAACCCCCATACCCGGGATACGCATCTTGAGCAATGTCACCAAGAAATTGATTGCCCCTAAAATCGATGACGTACCTAGTAGGAGGACGCTCACAATCCAAATTCCCTCACCTACTTGACCTGTTACCAAGCTCAAGGGAGGGTAGGAAGTCCAACCCGCATCCGGTGCATCGCCTACCACTAAACTAGCGATCAACAATAAACCCGCAGGGGGAATCATCCAAAAGGCAACAGCATTCAAGCGTGGGAATGCCATATCCTTTGCCCCAATCATCAAGGGAATCAGGAAGTTAGCAAAACCCGCACCGGCTGGCACGATCCACAAGAAAATCATGATCGTGGCGTGCAGCGTAAATAAGCTGTTGTAAACTTCAGGGGTGACGAAATCGACTTCTGGAGTTCGCAGTTCTGTACGAACCAAGTCAGCCATCACGCCACCGATACAGTAAAAAATGAACGTAGTGACTAGGTATTGAATCCCAATCACCTTATGGTCGGTGTTGAAACTAAAGTAGTCTTGCCATTTTCTAATCCCTGGCTCCTCAACAAGAGCAGGGGCGTTGGCAGTTTCTTGCACTTGAGCTTGGGTCATAGTCGTTAGTTATCTTTTGTCATTTGTCCTCTCTTACAAAGTTCTGATGCCTGCGGCAACCCCTTCGGGGAACGGAGGAAACCTCCGCTCAGACTTTGCGCTTTGTCAGTTGTCTTTTGTCATTTGTCACTTATTTAGACCAATGACTAATGACTAATGACCAATGACCAATGACTAATGGTGAACTTGATGGAGGATTTCTGGCTTAATTCCCATATCCTTGGTGTAAGGAGCGAGAAACTCATTTGGGGATAGATCCGTAGGATTAACAGCAACGGCTTGATTTAGTGTTTCTTTACTGGCAACTAGCTGTTCTTGCATCCATTTATCAAAGGCTTCTTCTGGCTCAACGACCACTGTTGCTCTCATTGCACCGTGGTAAGGGCCACAAAGTTCAGCACAGATTAGGACATAATCTCCTGCTTTTTTGGGTGTGAAGCGAATCTCGCTTTGCCTACCAGGGATCGCATCTTGTTTCAGACGGAACTCTGGCACCCAAAAGGCATGGATGACATCGTTGGCTGTCATATTGATTTCCACTTCTCGCCCGATGGGGACGTGCATTTCACCTGTAGTTATACCAGTTTCAGGATAGGTGAAAAGCCAAGCATATTGTAGACCTGTGACGTTGACTTGTAATCCTGCTGGTTTGCCTGCTTTATCAGGAGTTCCCCCAATTGTCGGAGCAACACTACCGACACCTGGAGCATTCCGCAGTTGGGGAATTTGGTCAGCATTACGGACTTCTGCGGTAGCTGGGTCTTGCATTGCCTCATCAGATTTTTCTTGATTGAGGTTGGGTTCGGTGCTAGGAGGAGTATCGCTTAAAGTTGCTGCCATGGCACTTCCAGGCATTGCCATTGATTCCTGATTCATCATCGGTGCTTCATGAATAGCATGGGGATCAAAGCCACCGATTTCGTTGTAGACATCAAAGCTGTAAACAGAAATACCGATAACGATAATTGCTGGGATCGCCGTCCAGAGAATTTCTAAAGGTACATTGCCCTCAACTGGTGGGCCGTCTTCATTGTCACCTGCACGCCGACGATATTTAAACGCAGAGTAAATTAAAATACCTTCTACGAGCAGGAATATACCTGTAGAAATGATCATCATCGCGTTGAACAGACCATCAACTAATTCGGCTTCATCGGTTGCTGCTGCTGGCAACAGTCCGTGATTTTGACCGTACCAAAGGCTGACTAGCGTTAGCACGATGCCAATCAGTAATGTCCAGATTGAACTTGGAATCTTCACGGCTTACTTAATTGAATTTACTACGTTATCTTAAAGCTGCTCACTTACTAAGGTAGTCTAGGCTGGAAGGCATAGAGTCAAAAGGTCTAAATTTTTTATTAAGTTTTTTAACTATTTTACTAATTTTGAGTACAAGGTGACTATCAGATACTGCCGAAAGTAGATACAAATCAGTAGGAAAATTTAAGGAAAAATTTAGAATGTTTAAATTAATTATCATTAATCAATTTTTCACATCTTGAAAAATACCTAAAGCTTCAGGCAAAACCTTTCTGGAGTGATTCAAAGTATAAGTGAGTGCTAATCTATAAACCCTTAGCCTATACGCTAGGGTGAAGATAGGACGCTAAAAGAAAATTGAAAATTTTAAGAGAGCCACCAAGAGCGGGCAAAAGGTATCATTCATGAGCGAATTTGTCCTACAACAACAAAATGAAGCGGCGCTTCAGCAGCGAAAGCCCAAGGAAATGATTCGTCGCTTGGTGTGGAAAATATGCATAGCCACCTTAATTTTGATGGCAATAGGCAGTGCCACCCGCGTGATGAATGCTGGACTTGCCTGCCCAGACTGGCCCTTATGCTATGGCGAACTGGTGCCAGCCAAGCAAATGAATCTCCAAGTGTTTTTGGAGTGGTTTCACAGATTAGATGCAGCTTTAATTGGTGTAAGCGCGATCGCACTCTTTGGTTTGTCCTGGTGGCATCGTCGTTTCTTACCCAAATGGCTGCCTTGGGCATCCACATTCGCCCTGTTTTTAATTGTCTTCCAAGGCATCTTGGGTGGGCTCACCGTTACCGAACTGTTGCGGTTTGATATCGTTACCGCTCATTTAGGAACGGCGCTGTTGTTTTTTTGCACCCTCCTGATTATCGGCACGGCACTCACTCCCTATCAGGGAACTGGAACCGTTGGTAAGTTGCCTTGGGTCGGTTTAACTGCTGCTGTTCTGGTTTACCTGCAAAGTTTGCTAGGTGCTTTGGTAGGCTCTCGCTGGGCGCTACACCAATGCCTGGGCGGTTCTCAACTTTGTACTGTAATGTACAGCCATATTGCTGGTTTGGTGCCGCCAACAGTGGCAACTTTGGCAATGGTATTTATCTGTTGGCGGACACCAGCACTACATCCAGCCTTACGGCGACTGGCAAATTTAGCTGGTGCGTTGTTAACCTTACAAATCTTGTTGGGATTCGCCACTTTCAAATTACATCTCCAAGTCGAGCCTCTCACCGTCTCTCACCAAGCTATAGGAGCTACTTTGCTGGGTACTTTGGTGGTTTTCACAGTTCTCGCACTGCGTGACTCAGTTAGTGCTGATTCACGTTAGCGGTAGCGGGGCGTTTAGCCCGTGTTAAGTGCTGAGTAGGGAATGGGGCATTGGGCATTGGGCATTGAGCATTGGGCATTGAGCATTGGTTCTTCTCCTTAATCTCCCCCTGCTCCCCACTCTCCACTAAACGACGAAAGCCGCAACGGCGAGTATTGCGACTCACGCAGGTGCAGAAAATCTGTGTTTCATTTGCCTGAAAGAGCCACCTTGAGCGGGGGCTGTATATAAGTTGTTGAAAAATAAGGAATCAGAGCCAAAATGATTGAGACTAATGTCTCTCGCCACCACGGAACATTTTTACAGGTAATTCAAAGTTACTACCAGCTAACGAAGCCTCGGATTATTCCGTTGCTTTTGATTACCACGGCTGGGAGTATGTGGATTGCTGCTAAGGGAGAAGTAGACCCATTGCTGTTGCTAGTAACTCTCACTGGTGGCACTTTGGCTGCTGCAAGCGCCCAGACGATTAACTGTGTCTATGACCGGGATATTGATTATGACATGGAGCGGACGCGCCATCGTCCGATGCCTTCGGGTAAGGTTCAGCCGCGTGATGCTCTCATTTTTGCGATCGCACTGGCGACGATTTCCTTTACACTCCTGGCAGTATTTGCCAACCTGTTAGCCGCGCTGCTAGCCTTCTCTGGCATCGTCTTTTATATTTTGGTTTATACCCACTGGCTAAAACGCCACAGCACCCAGAATATCGTTATCGGTGGAGCTGCTGGGGCAATTCCAGCGTTAGTGGGTTGGGCTGCTGTCACAGGCACTTTAAGCTGGTCAGCATGGTTAATTTTTGCCATCGTCTTTTTGTGGACGCCACCCCATTTCTGGGCTTTAGCTCTGATGATTCGGGATGATTACGCAAAGGTGGGGATACCAATGCTACCTGTGATTGAAGGTGATACAGCAACTGTGAAGCAGATTTGGTACTACACCCTGGTAACAGTATTTGCAACCGTGTTATTGGTTTATCCTTTGGGCGCAAGTGGAATTCTTTATGCTGCGATCGCTGTAATTCTGGGAGGATTATTTATCCACAAATCTTGGCGTTTGTTGCAAAATCCAGAAGATCGCGCTGTAGCTAAAGAGTTGTTTCTCTTTTCCATCTCCTACATGATGCTGTTGTGTCTGGGGATGGTAGTTGATAGTCTTCCCGTTACCCATAATCTAATTAGTGCGGTGAGTAATCATTTGCATTTTCTTGGTTAGGGGATGAAAAATTTAGCGATCGCGTTTGGTAAAGGGGCGCGATCGCATTTTTGGAAATTAAAAAATATACATAATAATTAGAGTTTGGCGGATTAGCGATGTCTACGATGGGCTACGCCTACGCAAGTAAAGTTTCAGTCATAAATGAATTTATTAAACATTAATTACACTTACCTATTTATCCATTCGGTTCACTAACTGCTGTTACTATATTGCACCCAAATTGCACCCAACTGAGAACCGCTATATTTTTAAGCGGATTTACTTCTAGTGGCGGCTACAGTCTCAAGTTACTTTTGCTAGCGTAGTGATATAAGGTTTATCGCTCCCCAGTATGCGGTTGGAAGCAAAAGGATTAATATGGCTCATTTAAATCAGCGTCGTCCCCAAAATGTCAACGGCGATTTTTATGTAGATAGTACCTGTATTGATTGTGATACCTGTCGCTGGATGGCTCCTGAAGTATTTTATGATGTTGATGATCAATCGGCGGTTTATCATCAACCAACCAATGAGGCGGAAAGATTAGCAGCGCTTGAAGCACTTTTGGCATGTCCTACTAGTTCTATTGGCACTGTTGAAAAACCAAAAGATATCAAAGTTGCTCAACAACAGTTTCCAATATTAGTAGCAGAAAATGTTTACCACTGTGGCTATCATTCTGAAAAATCTTATGGTGCTGCTAGCTATTTAATTCAACTTCCAGAAGGTAACATTTTGGTAGATTCTCCCCGGTTTACGCCGCCTTTAGTCAAGCGTTTAGAAGAAATGGGGCCAATTCGTTATATGTACCTAACTCATAAGGATGATGTGGCAGATCATCAAAAGTTTGCCGAGCATTTTCAGTGCGATCGCATCCTCCATGCTGATGATATTACTGCGGATACTCGCAATGTAGAAATACAGCTAATTGGTTCTGAACCATTTGCTTTGACACCTGATTTATTAATTATCCCAGTTCCCGGTCACACCAAAGGACAAACTGTTTTACTCTACAAAAATAAGTTCCTCTTCACTGGCGACCATCTCGCTTGGTCAGAAAGCTTGCACCAACTGGCTGCATTCCGCGATTTCTGCTGGTATTCTTGGTCAGAACAGATTAAATCAATGCGTAACTTGGCTAATTACTCTTTTGAGTGGGTGCTACCAGGTCATGGGCGAAGGTTTCATGCTGATAGGGAAACTATGCGCCAGCAGATGCACAAGTGTATTGACTTAATGGAATTTTTGGATTGACCGAATAATTAATAATTATTTGGTCATCTGAAAAAAGCCACGAAAAACCTAACCCCCTTAGCTAGACTTTATCCAATTACGCAGCATAAACAGCAATATACTGTAAACGTTCAAATATTTAAAAATTAAACCAGAGTTGTGTTCTCTAACTCTAAGCTCTATTATGACAACTACGCCAAGCTTCAATTCCTGGGTTATCTGTCCCCAACCCAATCCTCAAGCAAACTTGCGTTTATTTTGCTTCCCCTACGCTGGTGGTAGCGCAGCAATTTTTCGGACTTGGCCTAATAATTTACCTAGTAATGTCGAAGTCTGTGCTGTGGAATATCCGGGACGGGGAAGACAGATTAAGTCACCACCCTTGACGCGATTAGAACCTCTTATTGAAGCGATCGCTCCAGTTCTCATGCCATACTTAGACAAACCATTCGCCTTCTTCGGTCATAGTATGGGCGGATTAGTTAGTTTTGAGTTGACCCATCTACTTCGCTCTCAGTATAATCTTACTCCCTTTCACCTCTTCATCTCTGCTCGTCGCGCCCCGCAAATTTCGTCCACAAAACCACCCCTCCACGTTTTATCAGACCCTGATTTGCTCAACGAGCTACACAGTCTTAACGGTACACCCAAAGCAGTATTAGAAAGCCAGGAACTGATGCAGATGTTCCTTCCCATTTTGCGGGCAGATTTTGCAGTTCTAGAAACTTATATTTACTCTCAAAGACAGCCACTGGAGTGTCCTATTACTGTTTTTGGTGGTTTGCAAGACCAAGAAGTTAGTTATGAAGCTTTGCAAGCATGGCGAGAACAGACTATTGCTGCTCTCTCAGTACATGAGTTCAACAGTGACCACTTTTTTATCCATTCACAGCAAGAATTATTATTTAAACTTATATCTCAAAAATTGCAGATGCGTAATAGCCATTAGATAGGAAGGAGCTAGGAGCCAGAATATAGAATTTTCCTGACTCGCTGAACTTCTTATATACAATATTTCTACTGTTTATTTTTGGGTAGCGATCGCTAATTTTGCCCCTTCAACTTGACGTACGCGATCCATCACAGCCACTACTCGCCCGTGACCAACTTTTTCATCAGCATTAATAATTACCAACACTTCTGAGTTAGAACCGACTAGAGCACGCACTTGCGCTGTTAAATCATCAACTGTGGTTGGTTTGCGGTTCAAACTTACTATTCCTTGTTCATCTACCGTGATCGTAATTTTAGAGGGAACTTGCTGTTGTTTTGCCGTAGCTGCCTTCGGTAAATTTACTGGTAAACCTTCTGAGCGTGTTAAAAACAGAGTTGACATAATAAAAAATGTCAAAATTGCAAATATCACATCAATCATCGGCAAAATGTTGATCTGTACTGGAATTTCTGGTTCATCTTGTAGACGCATAAGTTTTTTCTCCTCGTTCATAACGACGGCGGTAGAGTAATTCCAGCTGTCCCCCATACTCTTGAATTAGGGCGATTTGCCGTTGGTACAGTCCCCGAAAGGTGTTGGCAAACATGAGTATGAATATAGCAACGATCAATCCCGATGCTGTTGATACTAGAGCTTCACTAATCCCAGATGTAACACCAGTTGTTTTAGTACCTCCCACATCACCAAGGTTTAGGGAGGCAAAAGAGGCTATCAATCCTAACACAGTACCGAGAAGACCCAACAGTGGTGCCAGACTAATGATTGTCTCAAAAAGGTTTTGGAAACGTTTTAACACAGGTATCTCAGCCTGTGATTCGCTTTCTAACGCCAAACGAAATTCCTCTGGATTTGGCTCCTCTAATTCTAAAGCCGCTAGAAAAATCCGGGCGAGTGGCAAGTCTGCGTTTTTCTGAAGTTTATCCATTGCACCGACAACATTATCGAGACGGTAGAGATTCAAAACATCTCGCACCACCCGGTTTTGACGCTTATTGATCCTTACCCAAAACCTGATACGCTCGATGATCAGTGCCACACCCAATACCGAAAACGCCAACAGGGGCCACATGACGATACCGCCTGCTGCAAACAAATTCTGAATTCCCATGTAGTGCCTCTATAACGTCATCCACAATACAAAATTAGACTACCAGAATCTAGAGGAAAGCTGAAACTTTTTCTCAATTAAATATAAAATATAATGATAATTTTTTCAAATGTAATTATCATGATTTTTATTTAATCGTTTCTTCGCGTTACATAAAGAAATTTAATTAAATTGCAATAAAAATTAATCTTGTCCAAAAACCATGATATGTGATGCTTTCAAAAGATTTTTTGCTGGTCCAGGTTTCCGTAAAGCTATCCCAAGTAATTTGAAGTTTTTACTTGATATTTGTAACCTTGCATTCTAAGATAGCTAAATTAGTGAGAATAGGTAGCAATAGCTATGAGCTTTTCTGGCATTACTGTCAAGCAACGTTCCAAAGAAGTTGAGGCTCTCAAGTCTTTTCTGACTTACAGTCTGATAGGTTCACTGGCGCTGCATATCGGCGTACTGTCCTCAGGCATAGGTAATTATTTGACGAGAATGCCTAAAGAAGAAGATGAAGCAATAGAATTAGCGATCGTAGATTCTCCGACTGCGGAACCAGAAAAACCGCTTGAAAAAATTCCAGAAGAACCCAAAAAATTACCAGAAGTTATTCAAAAACAGTCTATAGAAACTCCGCCAGTACAAAAACCAGTACAAGAATTTATTGAAAGACCAAAAATTCAGCCAGTTGAACAACCAAAGCAAACTACTCAAATTCAGCCAGTTGAACAACAACCAAAACAAATTATTCAAAACCCACAGCCAGCAAATACGCAAATTGCTCCCAAGCCAGAAGTCCCTGTGACAACTGTTGCTCCCTCCACAAACCAAGACAGTCAAAAGTTAAGAGGAGTTTTAAGCGAACTAAGAGACTCAAAAGCCAGTCAAAATGCTGGTGGAGGTGGCGGTGCTAGTGGAGTTCTCACAGGCTCCGGCTCCGGTGTTGGTTTGGGTACGGGTTCAGGAATTGGCTCTGGCTCTGGTAGTGGTACAGGCTCAGGAATTGGCTCTGGCTCTGGCAGTGGTACGGGTTCAGGAATTGGCTCTGGCTCTGGTAGTGGTGTAGGCAATGAACGAGTAAAGCGTCCGCCAATAGCAACAGCGCCAACACCTCCAAAAATTAACAGTTCAGGTAATGGTAATGGTCGTACAGCCTGTCGTGAAGAGAATTGTGGTTTTAAGTATCCAGAGGCAATAAAACGGCGAGGAATTGAAGGCAGACCAGAAGTAACTGTCGATAGTGATGCACAAGGCAATGTTACCAATGTGCGGCTTACTAGGTCCAGTGGAAACCGTGAATTAGATGAAGCTTACGCCAGACAAGCACGTAGTATGAAATTAAAACCCACAGAAGGTGGTAGACAAGCAGTAACTATCGCCACTGAATTTCACATCAAAGGTTCACGGCGATCGCGCCAAATTCAAGAACGGCAAGCACAAAGACAAGCAGAAGAGAGAACTCGACAAACAACGGCTGCAAACTCCACAGAGGAAACTCCAAAACGTAGGCCCAGACAGATGACACCTGCATCTAATGAAGCTACAGCCACAAAAACAAAACCAGCAATATCTGGATTTAGTAGACGGTTGGAACCTCAAAAAGCGGAAAGTACTGCTACAAGCCCATCATCTCCAGCTAGAACAACTCGCACTCAAGGAAGTGCAAGAGAGTCCTTACGCAGCATCCGGCGTGAGCGAACGGCTACCGATTCATCACCAAAGCCACAACCAACCGCAAATCGGCGTCGGCGACGGACAGACAACGCTAGTCAGAACAAATTGCGGGAATCTTTGCGCGGTTTACGCCAACAACCTCAATCGCAACCTGCTGCTCCCAGTCAAGAGTAGCTGTGTACACACAAGTCCGCAGCCATATATTTATTTATAAAAAGTTGTCGGGAAACCCACTCTTTTGAAAGATGGGATGAGAAACGCCCCGACGCCGTTGATGGTTGACGGTTAACAGTCAACAGTCAACAGTTGACAAAAATTTGGCTAGAAGATTTTAGGACTTGTGTGTACATCGTAGCTTTGGGAGGGAGAAGTTGGCCGAACTCACCTTAATCTAAAACCGTAGATGGACGCGGATGGATACAAATAATTTTGATAATTAATCATCTGTGTTCATCTATTTTAATTAGTTATGAATGAAGAAGCCTCCAGGAAGGTGATGAGCAATGTCTACGACAGGCTGCGCCTACGCACTTTTTCTCATCTAGAGCAACTAATACCCCACTCTCTACAACAATATAACCGGGTATTGTTGTCAATTGAGATTACGGTAAGCGTAAATAGTTCACTTCCTTCTTTTGAGGTGAGTGATGCAGCCTAAAGTTATTTTTGGGAATGCTGCAAGCGAAGGTGCAAATCGCTGGGGCTGGTTTATGGGTTACTTCATCACCCCAGATGATGATCCTCGCTCAACCACAGCGCTGGAAATAAAGTGGGGTGTCCATAAAGCGGGAGACTGTAGAAACGAGTGGGGAGTAAACAACACAGCTGCTACTCTTTCCATTTTAATTAATGGTCAATTTTGCCTTCAGTTTGAGGATAGAGAAATGATTCTATCTCGTGAGGGTGATTATGTGTTGTGGTATGCAGGTGTACCACATTGTTGGGTTGCTCAGTCCGACTGTACTATTTTGACCGTGAGATGGCCTTCAACACCATGTGATAGTGTAGCAGTGCGATCGCCACAATAATAATTTTCAACCCACATTCCGCACTTCTTAGGAATAAAGCGGTAACTATCTACTCTGATAGAAATAACTGAAAGCTTCCTTGACTAGAACCTAAATAACGTTTTGTGTTAGCAACGTGCGTTACCGCACGAATTTCCATGTTGATTTGCATCGAAGCTCATATCCCTTTTCCTCGTCCTTTAGTTTATGCCACTTATCGAGACAAGCTAACAGAACTTGTGCCGTATATGTCAAAGGTCAGACAAATTAAGTTCAAATCAAGCCAAGAGCAAAACGGACTTTTATACCTAGTCCATGATTGGTATGGTGGTGCCAATCTTCCAGCATTAGCGCGTGCTTTTTTAAGCGAAGATTTGCTCAATTGGACAGAAGATTCTATTTGGAATAATTCTGAATATACAACTAGTTGGCAGATCAAAACCCACGTCTTTAGTGAAGCAGTTCACTGTACAGGCAAAAATCACTTTCTCGAAGATGATAAAGGAACGCTAATCCAGAGCCGGGGTGAACTAATTATTGACCCGCAGCAGATCAAGGGTACACCACAACAGTTAACAGTGGCGATCGCCCGCATCGTTGAGAATTCACTAGGAAAACAGATTACACCTAATTTCCAACAAATGAGTGAAGGAGTTCGTCACTATCTGAAGAAGGTGAATTAACAATTCAAAATTCTTGCTTTTTGGGAACTCCAAAAGACTGATTTCTTATTCCCTATTCCTTACTATCTAGCTATGCAAATATGTATGGCTACGTGATGCTACGCAAGCAGAAGTCAAAGCGTATTCCTATAAACCATTTAATTTACCAGGAAGTGCGAACTAACTCCATGATTGCCAATTTCACAACTTGTCTATATTAGACAACAGCCTATAGCTTGTGATTTTAGACTACTCACCCTAAATTCAATAATCTTAATAAAAAAATCATCTTAAAAGATGTCTTTCAATATCTCTAAAGACTGATGGTATAGCGTTAATTATTATAGTTAATTGAAATTAACTTAATATTAGGAGTCGTTATTGTGGAAAGTATTAGCAAACAACTCATAATTATTGGCGGCGCTGAAGATAAAAAGGAAGATTGTGAAATCTTGCGCGAATTTGTACGACGTGCTGGGGGTACGAAGGCAAAAATAGTAATTATGACAGCAGCGACAGAACTACCTAGAGAGGTTGGAGAAAATTATATTAGAGTATTTGAACGGTTAGGAGCTGAAGATGCTCGTATTGTTGATACGGAAACTCGTGATGATGCATCTTCTTCTACAGCATTAGAAGCTGTCAGCAAAGCTACAGGAATATTCTTTACTGGAGGAGATCAAGCTCGGATCACAAGCGTTCTTAAAGATACTGAACTTGACACAGCTATTCACAAGCGTTTTGCTGAAGGGGCAGTTATTGCAGGCACAAGCGCAGGAGCAGCTGTGATGCCAGATAAAATGATTGTAGAAGGCGATTCTCAAACTAACCCTCGGATGGAAATTATAGATATGGGCCCAGGTTTAGGCTTTCTACCTGGAGTAGTAATTGACCAACATTTTTTACAGCGTGGACGCCTGGGACGCTTAATTTCAGCTTTGATACAAGAGCCTGCTGATTTAGGATTCGGTATTGATGAGAATACTGCAATGGTAGTTACTGATAGACAAGTTGAAATCATTGGTGAAGGTTCAGTTACAATTGTCGACGTAGAGTCTACATATGACAATATGGGCGAAATTTTAAAGGATGAGGCTTTAGCGATTTGTGGAGCAAAGCTTCATATGTTACCGCGTGGCTACAAATTTGATTTGAAAACCCGCCAACCTATCTTAAATAATGTGTCTGTATTAGCAGGTTCAGCAAATACTTAACTTTGACAGATACATTTAAGTCCACTAGATAAAGGGATATGTTTGTTGGTTTTTAAGCCAAGTTATTCGCTGTGCTAGTTGCGATCGCCTCTTCCTAAGTCTATCCCTTACCAAAGGGTTGAAACCTTTCAAAAGCTGTTAATTATGCTTAACAGGCGTGCCATTCGGTTCTGAGACGAATGGCACGCCTGTTAAAGTTTAACTGAAAATCTGTATCTCCAAAGAATGCGATCGCTACTTTATCACTCTCTACTTTTTCAAAGTTTTAAAATTATTAAAGAAGAATTCCGAATCTAGGAATCAGCAATTTTTCAGTGGGTAATTCAACGAAAACCTCGAACTAACGAAATCAGGAAATTTATTGCGAATTGCGAATTGGACTTATACCATCTCTATAACCTTAGAAGGTTGGGATTGAGTAACTTGCTCAATGATATTTGCTGCCCGTTTCACGCCGCCTGAAAGTTGAATTGACTCCTGAATTCTGCGGGCATTGTTTTTGTAAGAATTTTCCGTCAACACTCGCTTAATTGCTGTTCGCAGGTTGGAAATATTTAGTTTTTCTAGAGAAATCACCTCTCCTACTCCAGTGGAGCGAATTCGCGCGGCAGTTCCTGGTTGCTCAAAGGTGATCGGAATCGCTACTACAGGTACGCCATAGCTAAGTGAATCTAATGTTGTATTCATGCCTGCATGAGTTATTGTCAGACTAGCGTGCGCTAGTATATCTGGTTGTGGAGCATACTCAACGACTAAAGGAGAACCAGGAAGCGATGTCTTCGACAACCCCTTCAGGGAACGCACTACTTCTTCACTCATCCCACCCCCATGAGCGATTACTAATTGTACATCCAGGCCTTTACAAGCAGCAGCAATACAACGAAATACTGCTTCTTTGGTGTTTTGCACGCTTCCAAGAGAAGCGTAAATCATCGGCTGTCCAGTCAACTTCTCGTAGGGAAATGTAACTAATTGTGGTGAAGCATTTCGCAACGGGCCAACATAATGCAGGTGCGGTGGCAGGTTGGGAATGGGAAACTCAAATAACCCAGGTTGTTGAGTAATATGGGCAAGTTGTGCATTAGAAGCATAGATGTGGTGATAATCAGACAACTTCCACTCTTGGCGGTAGCGATTAATTGTTTGTAAAATCGGTTGACAACTACGATCTAAAAAGTAATAAGCCAAGAGATTGCGGATTTTTGACAGATGGGTATTCTGGTAATTCCAGGGAGTGAAAAAAGGAGGAACATCGGCTCGGCGGTGAATTACCTGTCCGCAAGAAACGCAAATGAATGGGAGATTGAGATATTCTGCTACCGTTTCACCAGCAGGTTCGAGTTGATCTACCAGTAAGACTTCTATTCCTGTCGCTGCGATCGCTTTAGGTGCATCTTGGCAAATAATTTCAACCATTTGCTGACAGAAGTCGAGGGAGTAATCCAACGCCTTCAAAGCGCTTAACTTTCCCAACTGAGCAAAGGTTTGAGCCATTGAACCAGGTTGATAGATCGCTTCACCAATCGGATAGAAATTTAACCCCTCCGATTGCACCTTTGATTCCAAATCTGGAATTTGTAAAAAGGTGACGCGATGACCGTGCGATTGGAGTTCTCTTCCCAACGCAGCTTGGGGATTTAGGTGTCCGGGATAGGGCGGGCAAATAATGCCAAAGTGAGTCATAAGTCAAAAGCTAACAGGGTATTGATCGCTAATAGAAAGTGATTGCTATACTTTGTGTTTGTAAACTGCTGGAAGTTTTTATCAAGGTACATCGGAATACTTATAATGTTCTTGATGCTAGCCAAAGTCATAGCAATTAATGAGTGACCAAAAAACTGGTAATGAAATCGTTTGAGCGTGATGGGGATGAACTTAACCTTGTTCAAGTTATCAATGGGGCAAAAATGTACCAAAATGAAACACTTAAATGGGTCGTTTAAAAAATAATATTCAACCCTCAATTGCAGCTTTTCTGTTCGATTTAATTGGCTGCACTCTAAATATAAAACTAGGTTGTTTGACTTCTATAAAGCTAGTACCGCAAGGCGGAAGTCAAAAGGATTATGGAATTGGCTTTTTAGTTTTTAGCGATTTTTAATGGTTGCTCTATTTACGCCGTGGCGTACTAAATCGATATTGGGGTATCATTACTGGCTACTGGCAAGAGTTCTACCCTCCCAACTTGATTTTTTCCACAAGTAATACTGTTGTTTATGAGAGTTCTTCTGCCTTCTAAAACAGGCTAATGTTAAATACCTTTGTGTTTATCAGCACAAAGGTATTTAACATTAATAAAAGTCAAGAATCTCGCTGCTTGATGCCTAAATCTTTACAATATGCTCCAGCATTTGTGAGGGATGCCATGCCATTCATATCGTAGTATTATTTGTAAGGCTATCTTCGAGGTTATCAAAATTATTGAAGCGTATAACACAATCTAATAATAAAAATTAGGTATAATTTAGTAAACAGAATCCAAGCAATTTTATATCAATAGAGCAGTTGTATTTAGTGATTTTAGGTAAGCTACACGAGCTATTGTCTAATTATTTGAAGTTAGGCTGAGTTTAAAATACCAATGCATTAGTACCTTCATGAAATTTCATTAATCTCAGACTGGTTTGCATTTTTCAACACCAGGTCTGCACAACATGGCCCTTCACTTGTTGTCCTAACCAAAGTGTATTTTGTGAAAGTGTATAAAGATTTTTTCGTTCGACTTTCCAGGTTTGTTGGGGATCAAATAAAGCAAGTTCTGCTGGTTGATGAGGTACGATCGCACTGACTTTTTGCCCCAAACACTCTGCTGGATTGGTACTCAATGCCCGCCATAATTCTAAAGCTGTAAATTCCTCAGTTTCAACGAGATATTGCCATAGCAAGGGTAATGCTAACTCTAAACCAATTGCTCCTGGAGGCGCTTCGGCAAAGGCTTGGACTTTTTCTTCGTAGCTGTAGGGTGTGTGGTCAATAGCGATCGCATCTATGACACCTGCACGCACCCCTGCACGCAACGCCGCCACATCACTGGGATTTCCTAAAGGCGGGTCTAAATGCAAGCTAGTGTTATAACTCTTAACTGCTTTTGTATCAAGTAAAAGGTGCATCCAGGTAGTACTGGCGGTGATGGGTAAACCAGCAGCCTTAGCTAAAGCAATCAGTTCCACGCTGCGAGATGTGGAGACGCGCATAATATGGACTGGTGTACCGATGGCTGCAACCAATTCAAGCATTGCTGCGATCGCAGTAGTTTCAGCGCTGGCGGGTATTGGGGGTAAACCAAAACGCAGAGCATCTGGACCTTCTCTCATTACACCATTTGCTGATAACTGGCGATCGCTAGGCCAAAATGCCACTAGTTTACCCAACGGCTGGAGATATTCTAATACTCGCCGTACCAGCGCCAAATTTTCAAAGGGCTTACCATCGGTAAAACCAACAACTCCGCTAGAGGCTAAATCTGCAAATTCCGTCATTTGCTTTCCAGCAACATCTAGAGTGATAGCGCCCCACAGATGAAGCAGGGGGAAAGGAGAGGTAGGGGGAGCAGAGGAGGCAGGGGAGGCAGGGGGAGCTAAATTAATTTTTTCCCTCTCTTTCATCTCTTCGCGTCTCTTCTGCTGCAACTGTGCCACAAGTGCAGGGTTATCAATAGCTGGGGATGTATCGGGTAAGATGTTAACTCTGGTAAAGCCGCCAGCAGCAGCAGATTGTAACAGAGATAACAGGGTTTCCCGTTCTTCAAATCCTGGTTCACCGGAGTGGCTGTACAAATCCACTAATCCAGGCCCGAGAACTAATCCCTGACAATCTCTGATTTGAGTATCGGGACTTATATCCGCAATGTGCGAAGCTACTGCTTGAATAGAACCATTAGCAATCAGCACATCAAAGAGTTCGTCGATTTCAGAAACTGGGTCAATTACCCGTACTTTTTGCAGCAGTTCAGTCATAAAACTTTTTAGTTAGCAGTCAAGAATAAAGTTAAGAGTTAGGAGTTATAAGTTATGAGTTAGGAGTTATCAGTTATTTGTTCCTTGCTCATCATTTTTAACTTTATTCATCACTCATAATTTTTCACTCCTAACTTTTTTACAATGCCCCTGCTGCTGTTTTATCTAATACGCCTCCACCGAAGTGAGCGGTGATGTTCATCGCTTGCAATACTGGTAAACCATCGATTCCAGCAGGGTAATCGATAACGCTGACTGCGCCATTACCCTGGCGAAAATTCCAGAAATTTTCTAGCGGTAAACCCAGAATGTGACAAAGCAAGGTTTTATTAGTTGCGTCGTGAGCTACTACTAATACAGTTTTGAATTGATTAGTTGCTGCGGCTTCCACAATTGATTGCCAAGCTGCAACACTGCGTTCCCACACCTCTTGCAAATTTTCCCCTTCAGGCATTTGCACTTGGGTTGGTACTAACCGCCAACGCTGCAACTCTCCGGGAAACTCTTGCTCTATCTCTGTTTCTAATTTTCCTTCCCAGAGTCCGTGGCTGATTTCTCTTAAACCAGCTTGCAAGTCTAACTTTACATTAGGATGTTGTTTTAAAATAATCTCTGCTGTTTCTTTAGGGCGCAGCATTGTGCTACTTACAGCAAAATCAATCGCTACCTCTTTGAGAAATTCACCTGCTTTTTGCGACTGTTGTCTACCGTTGTCGTTGAGGGGGACATCAATTTGCCCTTGAAACCTGGTTTGGCGATTCCATTCGGTTTCACCGTGACGCACCAATAGCAACCGTATCCCTTGATGATCTGGTCGCAATGAAGGTAAAGTTTCCCCAGTGTGTTGCGTCTGATTTAAGGATTCTAGCTGGACTGGTTCGCCCAATCCCCCAGCAAAATTTAGTACGGTGATACCACAGTTTGATTGCTGGATTGAATGGTAGCGACTTGCAGGAATTCCCAAAGCTGTGCTAATTAGGGCGCGATTAATGCCGTTATGTCCCACTATCAAAATAGTTTCACCTTGATGTTGAGACAAAGTTTCTTGCCAAAACTGCCGCGCTTGTTCGTATAAAGCAAGAACAGGAAAATGTTCTCGTGTTCCTTCTGTATCATTTAGCAGCATCCGCAGTTCATCGGGGCGTTGATGCCAAGTGCGGTAGTCATCGGCAAACTTCTGCTTAACTTCAGCAGTCAGCAGTCCTTCCCATAAAGGGAGGTCTATTTCTAGCAGTAAATCAGAAACTTGGATTACAGCAGATTGTTCAGGATGAGTAGCTAACTCACTATGGATAATATCTGCTGTGTGTTTCGCTCGTTGCAGGGGACTGCTATAAACCGCATTAAATAAAATATTGCTGAGGGCTTTGCCTACTTTACTAGCATCGTTACGACCTTTTTCGGTTAATGTTGACGCATCAGTGCGTCCCTGAATACGCCGCTCGGTGTTATAACCGCTTTGACCGTGGCGCACAATGATGACACGAGTCATCTAAAAGCCCTCCTCTTATCTAGACGATTAATTCTACTGCAAAATGATTGCACAATTAGCGGTAAAGGAAGGTGCATTTAGCTAAGACGGCATTTACATCGCTGCTGGAATTGCTGTCTCTATCGCCTTGAATATCCCACTAGCCTGTATTTTTGGAGACATGAGGGAGAATTATTTGAGATGCACTGGATTCTATTTGAGTTTTGGTGATAATACCTAATTTACATGACTTTTAGGCTGAACTGAAAACGGCAGGCTTTCCTATGGATAAAGTTTCTGTACTCGGGCAGAATGTAAGCTCTGATGAGATAGTGACTGCGGCAGTAACTTTAACTTTTCACGTTATGTGGAAAAGTTCACGAAAACCTAACCCCCTAACCCCCTTCCCGACACGGGAAGGGGGAAAATTCAAAGTCTCTCTCTTTAAAGGAAGAGAGAAATAGAAGTGAGGTTTTCAGATACTGTGAAAAATCAGGGCAGTAACCAAGGTCAAAAAAGAGGAAAGGGGCAGAGAAAAAGAGCCAATACATAAAGTATTGGCTCTAAAACAAAAGTGGCTCTTGCGTTGGTTTTATGGTATGGCATTAAAATAGCCATTTTATAGAAAGGTTCAAAAATTTAAAATCCAGTCATAGCAAGGAATATAGGCTCTGATTAGGTTTTATTTATTATTCGACTCCATAAAAAGAACTGAAGAGCCACAAAAGTAAATAAGGGATCTACATTCAAAACTACAGCATCAACTTTTATAGCTGAATTACTCTTCCTCTAGATCGAACTGTACTTGCAATCGGTCATTCTCACTCCCAGACTGAGCCGGCGCTAAGAAAACAGAAGTGTCTGGTAATGATAATGATTCGTTAAACTGGATTTTAACTGGAGTTTTATTATCTCTTATATTATTGTTGGAGATGCTTGTTGGATTAGTTTGCTCAAAAAAACTTCTAAAGTCATCTTGGGCTGTTCTATTATCAATTCCAACTAGAGAATTACCAGTTAATCTGTATTGTCCTGGATTTGAGCTCGATGTTGGTGCCTGTGCGTACACCTACCTGGCTTCCTAAGCTTGCAAAGGCTGCCATAATCCCAAAGAAAGCAATAATTTTGGTGTTCATTGTTTTATCCAAATTATCTTTAATATTGCTCGTCTATTATTCTCTGGGAAAATTATTTTGATTTACTCTATCGTTAGGTGCTACTACAATAATTGTATTGCGTATATACTTAGCTTGTCAATGATTACGTTGTTTTAAGCATTACCAAGCTATAGCCTTGGTATCTCTTAGGAAATTGGATTATCTAGTTGAGTTTCCAAGCGATCGCAGTTAAGTTCGTTAAAATATACCAATATTAAATCAGGGATATTGTCAGGTAGATCAGTCACATTGCCTCGTTTAGTGGCAATCACTGTTTGACAACAAGCTGCTTCTCTACGATGCTGTGCGATCGCATTACCAGAATTAGCACAAGACCGAAAATATGATTATATTTTGACAGTTCTAATCTAAGCGATCGCTAATCAATATCATTCTTGTTCTAAATTAATCGCTTTTGCAAGCGGAGTGGGGTTCTCTAGGGGAAGCGATTAAGCAGACACAATACAACTACCTAAAGGCTGAAAATTTAGTGCTATGGGAACAAAGCCTTCTTGGGTGATGGGCTTAAAATAAGAAAGCGGTAAACTCAGAAGATAACAAGATAGCAATTCCTTTGACTATCAGTTAACCTCAACTTTCGCTTCCCATACTTGGGAAACTATATGCCACAGCTTCTAATCATTGTGTTTTTTGTTCTGTTAGGTTCAGCACTTTGTTCTAGTGTAGAAACAGCCCTCTTCTCTGTTTCCATACTGAGAGTCAAACAATTAGCACAATCAAATAACCCGTCAGCAGTGAGACTTTTAGCGATTCGTGAAAACATGAATCGACCTATTGCGACTATTGTCATCCTCAACAATACTTTTAATATCATTGGCAGTATTCTCACAGGTAGCATTGCTACTCAAGTATTAGGAGACAAATGGCTTGGTGTATTTTCAGGAATATTGACATTCTTGATTATCATTTTTGGTGAAATCATCCCCAAGACAATTGGAGAGCGTTATTCTGAGCAAATCGCTATATTTGCAGCCCTACCTGTGGCTGGACTTGCTATTGCTTTCACACCCTTAGTCTGGATTCTAGAAAATGTTACTGCACCCTTTGCCAAAGGGAAAAAACGACCAACGACGAATGAGGCTGAAATAAAGCTGTTGGCGAAAATTGGACATCAAGAGGGAATTATCGAAAGTGATGAGGCAGAAATGATCCAGCGGGTGTTTAGATTAAATGATGTGACAGCATCTGATTTAATGACACCCCGAATTATGCTGACATACATCCATGGGGATATGACTCTTACTGAGGCGAAAGCAAACATTATTGCGTCTCAACACACTCGGATTATTGTCATAGATGAATCTCTTGATGAAGTAATTGGATACGCCTTAAAACAGAATTTATTAACAGCAATGATTGAAGGAAGTAACAATGAAAAACTCGCTAACTTGACTCGAAAAGTTAACTTTGTCCCTGAAATAATTCGGGCAGATAAACTGTTGAAAAACTTCATAGAAGCTCGTGAACATCTAGCAGTAGTGGTAGATGAATATGGAAGCATCGCTGGTGTAATCACTTTGGAAGATGTGCTTGAGGTGATAACTGGTGAAATTGTAGATGAGACTGATAGAACTGTTGATTTACAAGAAATTGCCCGCAAGAAGCGAGAAAAAATGTTGCAGTCTATGAATACTGGAAATTAAGCTTAATTCTGAGCAACTTGGATATCACAAATAATCTGCATTGTCTTCACGCTGACTGTGCAGACTCTTTTTCAATGCAGCCCTCAGTAAAAAACTACAGATTGCTGATTACACGGATTTTATATTTAGTAGTATTGCAAGTATACTGATGCAAATATTTACAAATTATAATTCTATAAAAAGTAGAAATATTATGTTTGTCGTGTCTTTTAATAAAGTTAGATAAATAAGATAATAAAAACTTGAGAATGTTAAGTATCTTAGTATATAGCCACAATCTACTTAATTAAGCGATCGCTCTTGTGTTGATGGTCAAATAAACTAAAGTAATTAGTTCAGCAATCAGCTGTCTTTTCACTAACCTGCATCTTCCATCAGTTGCCAACTTGACATCAGATGCACTAAGCTAGCTTTAGCGCAAGGGGCTTCGCGCTGACTCTGTTTGGTTAGGCAAAAAATGGATTTTAGTCAAACTTTAATTGCAAAAAGTGATGCCATTCTTCATCAATGGGTAGAAGCGGTTTACCAAGATAAACAAATTGAAGCTACTAATGAACTTACTTTCAAAGCTGTACGGGATAGCTTACCCCGCGTTTTGAAAGCATTAGCAACAGTACTTTCTGAATCTGAAACGAGCGATTTGCAGACAGTAGTAGATGCAAGTTTAGAACACGGTACACTTCGTGCCCAACAGGGATTTGAACCAGAAGAAATTGCACGAGAGTATCGTTTACTCCGGTTTGTGATTTTTGCTTTTTTAGAAGAAGATTTATTACAAGGATCTGCACAAGAAGTACTTAGGGCTGTTCGCCTGATTGATACAGTAATTGATGAAGCGATCGCCCGTTGTTTTAACAGTTATACTCAAGGAAGATTACAGGAGCTTAAACAGCTCCAAAATCAGTTGCGGTTGACTAACCAAGAGCTAACTCGTTTGGTTCGCGCGAATCAAGATAGCCTCTCTCATTTGGCTCATGAACTGAAAACGCCCCTCACTTCAATCATTGGTTACGCAGACTTATTTCTGCGCCAGCAGCGTCAACAACCAGAACTTAAAGATACCTATGCAAATCTTGAAAGTATCGAGCGAGTTCTCAAGAATGGTAGACTTCTTGTCCGATTAATTAACGATACTCTGGAAATTTCGCGCTATGATGCCGGACAGATGAAATTGCAGCCTACTTTAACTGATGTGCGTAGTTTAATCAACTTCATTTTAGAAATGATTGAGCCATTAGCGCGTGCTAAAGAATTATCCTTGGTTGTTAAATGCGAACATGCTCCAAGTCAAGTTAGCACAGATCCTCTTCGGCTTCAGCAAATTCTAACAAATCTGCTGAGTAATGCAATTCGCTACACAGAATCTGGTTCAATTCATTTGGAGTGCTGGACGATATCTCAACAGCAGTGGGCTATCTCAGTTACTGATAGTGGTATTGGTATTTCTCCAGATGCTCAAGCACAAATCTTCAATCCCTATTTTCGTGAAGTAATTGCTCGCCAAGTGCAAAGTTCTGATGGTACAGGATTAGGTTTAGCAATAGTTTCTCGATTGGTTCAGTTAATGCATGGTGAAATTAAAGTAGATTCACAGCTAGGAAAAGGGTCTACATTTACAGTAATTTTGCCATTAGAATTGATGCCTACGACAGGCTACACCTACGCTCAGGTATGACTATCGAAACGCTTTCGAGTCATTAGTCATTAGTCATTGGACTAATGGCTAAATCCGTGGATGGCTATCCCAAACACCCATTGAGGGGATGCGATTCCCGCCGATTTTTTTGACTTCCGCCTTGCCGTACTAGTCGTTCTCGCTCGTAAAGATTCTAACTCATACTGTCTTTTTCTAGCTTAACCGCAACAATTATGACCCTCTTCAGTTCGAGAAGACAAACGTGTTACAGAATATTAACTCTCACATGGCCTTAACAAAGTACTCCTAAGATTAAAACATTAACAGATATCAAACATCATCTAAGTAAGGAGAATAAGATGGCTGACACAAATAATCTCACAGGTGCCAGTGAGCAGGCTCTTGTGTTCATCGCTCCCCTGACTAGTAGCACTAATCCAAACACTGCTCAGATATTGGAAGTTACTGGTCAAGGAGAGGTCACTGTTCCTACTACTTTAACTGAGGTGCAACTGGGGATTCAAGTACAGGGAGAAACCGCAACCGAAGTTCAAGAACAAGTTGCTCAACGTTCAACAGCAGTAGTTGATGTGCTGCAAAACCTTGGGGCACAAGAACTTCAAACTACATCTATTCAACTAAATCCCGTCTTTAGCTTTGAAAATGGTACTCAAACCTTAACTGGCTTTGAAGGAATCAACACACTTCAGTTCGAGTTACCAACGGAGCAAGCTGGGGCAGCAATTGACACAGCTATTCAAGCAGGCGCGAATGTAATACAGAATATAAGCTTTACTGCCTCAGACGAAGCATTGCAGCAGGCACGCCTGCAAGTTCTTAGCGAAGCTGTTAAAGATGCCCAAGCTCAGGCTGGGGCTGTTTTTAATACCTTGCAGTTAACCCCTGGAGAGATTATTAACATTGATATTAACTCAGCTAACAATCCTAGCTCATCTCCTTTGCTGTTTAATCTAGCAGAAGATAGGGCTTTGGCAGCAGGTGGTACAACTCCTATTATTGGTAGTCCTGAGACGATAGAAGCTAGTGTTTCTCTAGATATCAGTTATTCTCCAAATTCAGTAGGCACTCTCGCTTCGGCTACTGATAATCCCACAGGTGCGAGTGAGCAGGCTCTTGTGTTCGTCGCTCCTCTGACTAGTAGCACTAATCCAAACACTGCTCAGATATTGGAAGTTACTGGTCAAGGAGAGGTCACTGTTCCTACTACTTTAACTGAGGTGCAACTGGGGATTCAAGTACAGGGAGAAACCGCAACCGAAGTTCAAGAACAAGTTGCTCAACGTTCAACAGCAGTAGTTGATGTGCTGCAAAACCTTGGGGCACAAGAACTTCAAACTACATCTATTCAACTAAATCCCGTCTTTAGCTTTGAAAATGGTACTCAAACCTTAACTGGCTTTGAAGGAATCAACACACTTCAGTTCGAGTTACCAACGGAGCAAGCTGGGGCAGCAATTGACACAGCTATTCAAGCAGGCGCGAATGTAATACAGAATATAAGCTTTACTGCCTCAGACGAAGCATTGCAGCAGGCACGCCTGCAAGTTCTTAGCGAAGCTGTTAAAGATGCCCAAGCTCAGGCTGGGGCTGTTTTTAATACCTTGCAGTTAACCCCTGGAGAGATTATTAACATTGATATTAACTCAGCTAACAATCCTGGCCCATCTCCTTTGCTGTTTAATGTAACAGCAGATAGGGCTTTGGCAGCAGGTGGTACAACTCCGATTATTGGTGGTTCTCAGACGATAGAAGCTAGTGTTTCCCTAGAGATTCTTTATTTTCCAGCTCCAGTAGGACTCTCGACTTAGTACACTACGGCGTAAATAGAGCAACCATTTAAAATCTCTAAAGAGCTTATTCCATAACACTTTTGACTTTTGACTTCCGCCTTGCAGTAGTAGCTGTTTGTGAATTCTAATGAACTTAAACTGGTGCGTTACACTCCATGAACGCACCCTAGCAATTACCTACTCGTCAATTTGACCAACGCGGCGGATATTCAAAATATCGCTCATTTTCTTAATTTGGACAAACACTTGCTCTAGTTGAGAGCGATCGCGTATATCTATTCCTAAGTCGATCAATGCAGGTTGACCAACAGAGGTTTTCACCTGAGCATGACGAACATTGATTCCTTGGTCACTCAACCTTGACAAAATATCCTTTAGCACCCCTACGCGGTCAAGAGCTTCAATTTGAACATCCACAGGATACGTGTGCGGACGACCACTATTTTCGGCGGCTGGGTTCCACTTAACTGGTACTAAGCGCTCATACTCTACAGTCTCCAGATTATTGCAGCCTTGGCGATGAATTGAAATCCCCCTACCTCGCGTCACCACACCAATAATCGGTTCGCCAGGAATCGGGGTACAACATCCAGCTAAATAATATACCAACCCCTCTACCCCAATAATTGGCGAATCTGTGGAGCGGGAGGTAGTTGGCGGTGCATCTCGTAAAGCTTTTGATGTAGTTGGTTCTTTGGGAATAAATAAAGGCACGGTGGAAACTGGTTGATGTGCCTTCGCCACTTCTCGCCAACGATTTAGCACCAAGTTCAACGTAACTTCTCCGTAACCCAAACCAGCAAGTAAATCGTCTACGCTGTGGTAGTTACACTTTTGAGCGACAGTCTCCATCGCATCAGACTTCAGCAGACTATCAAAACCAGTTTTACCAAGTTCCTTTTCTAACAATTCCCGTCCACGGGCAACATTTTCTTCCCGGCGCGATCGCTTGTACCATTGTTTTATCCGATATTTCGCCGCCGAACTTCTGACAAAGTTCAACCAATCTAAACTCGGATGGCAGTTCTTTTGGGTGAGAACCTCTACAATATCGCCATTATGTAGCCGCGTTGATAGAGATACCATTCGCCCATTCACCCGCGCCCCTGAACAATGGTTTCCCACTTCCGTATGAATGCGATAAGCAAAATCTACAGTGGTCGAACCGGGGCTTAAAGGCACAACATCCCCCTTAGGGGTGAAGACATAGACATCATCTTCAAATAGATTATCTTTGACGCTATCAAGATATTCTTGTGCATCCTTAAGATCAGTTTGCCATTCCAGCAGCTGCCGCAGCCAAGTAAACTTGTCATCTGTCGCTGTCAAATGGCTAATACTAGAACCTCCTGTTTCTTTGTACTTCCAATGAGCAGCAATCCCATACTCGGCGATATGATGCATTTCGATTGTCCGAATTTGCACCTCTAAAGGACGGCCACTTAATCCAATCACCCCAGTATGCAACGACTGGTAACGGTTAGGCTTTGGCAGCCCAATGTAGTCTTTAAATCTCCCAGGAATTGGGCGAAAAGCATCATGAACCACCGCCAACGCCCGATAGCATTCTTCATTGGTTTGAACAATAATCCGCAGCGCCGCCAAATCGTAAATTTCATGAAATTCCTTTTGCTGGCGATGCATTTTTTGGTAAATGCTATAAAGGTGCTTGGGGCGACCGCTAATTTCCTGAAAGCGGATTCCGGCTTGCTGCAAACGCTCTTGCAACATATTCGTAGCTTTAGCCAATTTCTCTTCTCGCGCCGTCCGTTTTTCGGAAACATGCTCCTGCATTTGGCGGTAGGCTTCCGGTTCCAAATACTTAAAAGCCAAATCTTCCAGTTCCCATTTAATTCGCCAAATCCCCAAGCGATTGGCTAGAGGCGCGAATATATCTCGCGTTTCCTGGGCACTGCGGCGGCGGCTGGCCTCTGACATATATTGTAAAGTTCGCATATTATGCAAACGATCTGCCAATTTCACCACAATTACTCGAATATCTTGCGCCATTGCCAAAAACATCCGCCGGAAGTTTTCGGCTTGGCTTTCGGTTTTGCTAGTGAAATTGATTTTAGAAAGCTTGGTGACACCTTCAACCAATTGCCGCACTTCTGGGCCGAAGCGTTCTTCTATTTCTTGACTTGTAACTTCTGTATCTTCAACGACATCATGAAGAAATCCAGCTGCTATCATAGCAGCACTACCACCCAAGTCACGCAACAATTCAGCCACAGCAATGGGATGAGCAATATACGGTTCTCCCGATTTGCGGTATTGACCTTGATGCAGTTGGTAAGCAAATTCAAATGCGCGACCAATTAACACGGCATCACTATGCCTTCGGTCATCTTCCACGACGCTGTTACTTGTAGATGACTCCTTCAAACATTTCTTTAACCATTCTGGAATGGTTAGATCAACTGATGAATTTATAGCTAGACTGCTCATAAAATCGAGTTTGGATAAGATCGGTAGATAAGTGAATGATAAATAAAACCGGCAGCATCAACCTAAGAAGATGCTTTCGCCCAGAGTCGGGTAAAATAAACACTGTAAGGATGATTGTCCAATTGCCGACGGTAGTCATCCTGTTTTAGTTTCAAGGATCATAAAGAAAGAATAATCCATTGATGGCAAACAAAGCCTCAAATAACGATTTGAGGCTTTTGGTGCTGATAAGTGTTTAAGAAAGTTTATTGTAGAAGAAAAATTACTTGACATTAATACTATCTTAACTAGCACTGGATGTCTTTAAACCGTGAGAAATATCAGGCACTCGTAACCTTGCTAGAGCAATTACGCTCCGATGCCACAACTACGCAAATCGTTGCGCCCGAACTGCGACAGCGTGTAGCCTCGTTGCAGCAATTTTTCGGGCAGCAAATTGTGCCCTTGGCTGATGAAAACTGGCGAGTCCAGTCTTATCAAACGGAAATGAGCAAGCAATTGCGCTTGTTGGCAATAGATGTGATGTTTTTGCAAGGAGCGCGGCAAGCATCTACTGTACAAACGAGACTTCAGACGATTAGCGATCGCTTGACAACCCTCATTCAATACTGTAATGCCATTTTGCAGCCAGAAGCGGAAGGAGAAAAATAACAATTGTTCACCTTTTTCTCTAATTAATCCATCATCTCATTTACAACCGTTCGTGAAAAGTTATTTTTGCAACAAGTTGGGAATGGGGAAGAGGTATTTAAATTTTTGCTTTGGGGATCGCTCTGACAATATACTGATTTTCGCTCAGAGCGTGCTACATTTTACGGCAACGCAGACAGGACTATAGCCAAGGTATGGATGCAATAACGGCTCAACAACAAGCATTAGCTTTATTAAGTCAAACGGTAGATAAGCTAATCGTCATTTAAATTGCACCATTTTCATGGTAATAAAAGCTGCAAAACCTCTCCATTGCTCCCAGTAAGAACTGGCCCCCTGCGATCTCAATCTGCTTTCTTATATGCTTAACGGCTTACCCAAGCTGCTATTTGATCTTACTTAGATTGCTTTCGAGTGGTAAGCTTGCTGTTTATTTGCTCACTACCCGTGTTACTATTTTTGGGTAAAGGCGATGCAGGAGCGAAAGCGCCAATTAGTCATTAGGGAGAAATAGCAAGCGCACCTTAATTTTAAATTCCTTTTGATTCAACTTGGTACTTGTCGTGGTGGCATATTCTCTTGGCCTTTTGTAAATCTTTTCTTAACGTTGTTGACATGACTTAAAGTTGCTGAATGTGGATTAATCATAGTAAAATCCGTAGCTTTTTGACTGCCAAATAGTTTTTTTAATGGTGATATTGCGATTGTCAATGTGACAAAATTTCGGATTTTAAATTTTGGATAATGGAATTGAAGATTCAAAATCTAAAATTCAATGGCAGAGCCAGTGACTTGATTACTGGGGTCAATCTAAAATCCGAAATCTAAAATCCAAAATTGACTTACTTGATTACGTTTGCAAATTATTCGTAAATATCAGCTTTTCAGGCGCTTTTCAAACAATACAAAGTAAATTGAAGGAGACCTTATTAATGGCTTTGACACAAGGCGATATTGCTTTTATCTCTTTCAATGCTGATGAAGATGGCTGGTCTATTGTCACCTTTGTAGACATAGATCCGAATACAACTATTTATTTTAGTGACGGCACAGCTGCAAGTCCGACCGCTATTGGTAGTAGTGAATCCTCGTTTCTATGGAATACGGGATCTCAGAAAATTACCGCTGGTACTGTAGTTCGCTTTAGTGCAATTGATAGTACTAGTCGCGCATCATCTATTGGTACATTTACAGTTGTTACCTCAACCGACTTGGGACTCAATACAACTGATGAGACTGTTTATGCCTTTCTGGGAAATAGTGCTACTGCCCCAACCACAATTCTAACTGCCGTCTCAAGTGAGGCGAATAATAACAGTCTGACTACTGTTGGACTAACTGATGGAGTTAATGCGATCAAACTTACCAGTAGCACTGACTATGGTCAGTATACTGGTTCCCGTAGTGGACAAACCAGTTTTGTAAACTATAAGGCGCTTGTTAACAACAGTGCTAATTGGACAATTGATACCGGAGGTGACGGGGCTACGATAGTTCCTAATACCACAAACTTGGCGATCGCCAGTGGAAATCCCACAGTCAACTTATCTCTCAACACTAACTCAGGAACTGAAGCAGGAACAACCCAAATTATTGTCACCGCTATTGCATCCAGTGCCGTATCTAGTAATCAAACAGTCAATTTAGGTGTAACAGGAACAGGCATCACCACCAGTGATTACAACCTTAGCAACAATATCATCACCATTCCTAGCGGACAAACCGCAGGTTCTGTCACCTTCAGTGTTGTAGATGATGCTGTGGTTGAAGGCGCAGAAACCGCTACATTGACCATCAGTAATCCTTCCTCAGGTATTACACTAGGCACTACTTCCCAAAACATCACTATCGCTGATAATGATATTGCTGCCTTTCCAAGCGTCAACTTATCCCTGAGTACTACTGCTGGCTTGGAAGCAAACACAACAGCTATCACCGTTACTGCTACTGCATCCAGTGCCGTATCTGGTAATCAAACAGTCAATTTAGGTGTAACAGGAACAGGCATCACCACCAGTGATTACAACCTTAGCAACAATATCATCACCATTCCTAGCGGACAAACCGCAGGTTCTGTCACCTTCAGTGTTGTAGATGATGCTGTGGTTGAAGGCGCAGAAACCGCTACATTGACCATCAGTAATCCTTCCTCAGGTATTACACTAGGCACTACTTCCCAAAACATCACTATCGCTGATAATGATATTGCTGCCTTTCCAAGCGTCAACTTATCCCTGAGTACTACTGCTGGCTTGGAAGCAAACACAACAGCTATCACCGTTACTGCTACTGCATCCAGTGCCGTATCTGGTAATCAAACAGTCAATTTAGGTGTAACAGGAACAGGCATCACCACCAGTGATTACAACCTTAGCAACAATATCATCACCATTCCTAGCGGACAAACCGCAGGTTCTGTCATCTTCAGCGTTGTAAATGATGCTGTGATTGAAGGCACAGAAACCGCTACATTGACCATCAGTAATCCTTCCGCAGGTATTACACTAGGCACTACTTCTCAAAACTTCGCGATCGCTGATAATAATATTGCTGGCTTTCCAATTATCACGGTTTCTAGTAACAATACCGTACCCGCCACTACAATCTTTGGTAATGGTGGCACAACTACCCCAATAACGGTACTCGATAACAACACTATCAGTAATTTAGTGTTGAATGCTCCCACAATACTACAGAACAGTGCTATGACTTCTAGCACTGGGCAATCGACGATCACTACCAACAACGTCGGAAACCTTACCCCAGTTAGTGATCTAACTAACTTTAACAACTCCATTGTAGTCAATTCTCTAACTGGGAGCAATCTCGTGGCCGGCACTGATGCCAGTGAAAATATCAATGGTAGCCCAGGCAATGACTACCTTGATGGCAAGGGAAACAACGACACCCTTCGTGGAGGCGATGGCAATGACACAATTTTAGGCGGACTTGGCAGTGACACCCTTTTTGGAGGCAAGGGCAATGACCGCCTCATTGGTTGGGGGGGTGGCTCAGGCGAAATTGATCTACTCAACGGTAATCAAGGTGCAGATACTTACGTCTTGGGTGATGCCAGTTCAGTTTTCTATGCCAGTTCCGGTAACGCCGACTATGCCGATATTGCCAGCTTTAAGGCTAAGGATCAAATTGAACTCAAGGGACTTGCTAATAATTACTCACTAGGGTCTGCATCAGCGGTGTCTGACAACAAGTCTGCTGTCGGCATCTTTACCAGCAATGGAACAGAGTTAATTGCTGTTGTTAAAGATGGGTTAAAGCTCAACACAAATTTGGCAACCGATACTGGCTTTGTATTTGTTTAACCTGTTTGCGTAATTCCTCATCCCTCTACGGGGTGGGGATGTAAGCGAGTCAAAAACGAAACGTCCTCAAAGTATTTTTCCCAGTAGCTGGAACAATCTTGAGGACAGTTGAGTTTTTGACCAAAAAGAATGGGATACAAGCCCCGCCCTTTAGTGTAGCGGAGGGCGGCTTTGATTCTTAATATATTCCTTCAATACTTCAATAGGTGCGCCTCCCACAGAGCAAGCAAAGTAAGAAGGACT
>JAHHHS010000050.1 GCA_019359215.1 Nostoc indistinguendum CM1-VF10
CTTATTACTATCAGGAAATATCTCAAAGCCTTATTTTTTCGTATTGACTAGCTAGTTTGAGATGCTTGCACTTGCGTCTTATAAGCTAGCCGCAGTAAAGCTTTGATAGTTATTGGAGATGTCTAATGGGCATTGCCTAACCCTATGCTGCGCGGATAATTTTTTGCTGTTATTGTGAATCAGGTTTTTGTTTTTCTGGAAACTTACACTTCACCTCAATTTCCAGATTACTTTCAGCAGAGCATTCGGTAATGTAAGGAATGTCGGCTTTCCCACCCAGCTTAATGCCAAATTTAAGTTTTACCTCTTCAATCTCAGCAATATTGAAGTCTTTAAAAGCAATAAGAGCATAGATAGTATAAAAGCGAATCATTTGACGAGCTTGTTGCATCCGAGCGATCGCACCCTATTCTTCATACCAATTAATACAAATGTTCTATTTTTCTCATTATCAGCCCCACTATCCATGATCAGCAGTATTCTGTAAAATTCATCCCTAAGAATCACATGATCCCCCTTACGTGTGGTGGCAGACAGTCCTAAACTGAGAGTGAGAGTTGAAAGGCAGTCGGGAGAAATTTTGTGAAAAAAGTATTATCAATCATCCTTGGCGGTGGCGCGGGTACTCGACTTTACCCGCTAACGAAACTACGCGCTAAACCAGCAGTACCAGTAGCAGGGAAGTATCGCTTAATTGATATCCCTGTCAGTAACTGCATAAATTCCGAAATATTCAAAATCTACGTCCTGACACAATTCAACTCAGCTTCTTTGAATCGTCACATCGCCCGTACCTATAACTTTACTGGCTTCAATGAGGGGTTTGTGGAAGTACTAGCGGCACAACAAACGCCAGAAAACCCAAACTGGTTCCAAGGTACAGCCGATGCTGTGCGTCAGTATCTGTGGTTAATGGAAGAATGGAATGCAGACGAATATTTGATCCTTTCAGGCGATCACCTCTACCGCATGGATTATCGCCAGTTTATCCAGCGCCATAGGGAAACGGGCGCTGATATTACTCTTTCAGTTATCCCTATCGATGAGCGCCGCGCCTCAGATTTTGGCTTGATGAAAATTGATGATTCTGGTAGGGTAATCGATTTTAGCGAAAAACCTAAAGGCGAAGCATTAATCCAAATGCGCGTTGATACAAGCGTACTGGGATTATCAAAAGAACAAGCCCAGCAACAGCCTTACATCGCCTCAATGGGGATTTATGTCTTTAAAAAAGAGGTTTTGTTCAAGTTGCTCAGAGAAGGTATAGAAAGGACTGATTTCGGTAAAGAAATTATTCCTGATGCCTCTAAAGATTACAACGTTCAAGCTTACCTTTTTGATGATTACTGGGAAGATATTGGAACAATTGAGGCATTTTATCATGCCAATTTAGCACTGACTCAGCAGCCCCAGCCACCTTTTAGTTTCTATGATGAACAGGCTCCAATTTATACCCGCGCTCGTTACTTGCCTCCGAGTAAACTTTTAGATTGCCAGGTAACAGAATCAATTATTGGGGAAGGTTGCATTTTGAAAAATTGTCGCATTCAACATTCAGTTTTGGGAGTGCGATCGCGAATTGAATCTGGCTGCCTCATCGAAGAATCTTTGCTCATGGGTGCAGATTTTTACCAAGCTTCTGTAGAACGCCAATCCAATGTAGAACAAGGTGACATTCCTGTAGGTATTGGTAGTGACTCGATTATTCGCCGTGCCATCATCGATAAAAACGCCAGTATCGGTCACGATGTCAAAATTATCAATAAAGATAACGTCCAAGAAGCTGACCGCGAAAGTCAAGGTTTCTATATCCGCAGTGGCATTACCGTTGTGCTGAAAAATGCTGTCATTCCCGATGGAACAATAATTTAGTCATTAGTCATTGGTCATTGGTCATTAGTTATTCAGAAATGACTAATGACAAACCACTAAGGACAAAGGACAAATGACTAAACTTATTTTGCTGATTGGCCTTCCAGCTAGCGGTAAGTCAACTTTGGCAAAACAATTACTTACAGAATGCCTCCAGATGCCGCTGATTTCTACGGATGGCATCCGGGGGCAACTGTTCGGTTCCCAAGCCATTCAGGGGCCGTGGCTGGTGATTTGGCGGGAAGTAGGACGGCAATTTCAGCAAGCTATTTCTACAGAAAATACAGCTATTTTCGATGCCACTAATGCCCAGCGCCGCAATCGTCGTCAAGTCATTGCTTTAGCCCATGACTCAGGTTTTACCCACATTACGGGAATTTGGGTGGATACGCCAGTTTGGCTGTGTTTAGCACGGAATAAAAGGCGATCGCGCCAAGTTCCTGAAGAAATTATCTTGCGAATGCACCGTCAACTTCGAGATGCTCCCCCAAGCCTGGAAGAGGGATTAGACAGGCTAATCCGCTTATCAGAAAAATCAGAGTACGGAAATTGCGATCGCTTGTTGAGCGAGAACCACACTTGATTTTCTATATTCTTTGTTAATTTAAAATCAGATTCTTTTGCTTGGCACTATACCTAGCAAATTAAACGTCTCTCATCTTAAAAAAAAACATAACAGGAATTTCTATAGGAGGCTGGTAGATGGCTGCAACCGACTTCAAAGACTATTACGCAATTTTGGGAGTTAGTAAGACTGCCACTCCAGAGGAGATTAAGCAAGCCTTTCGTAAACTAGCCCGCAAATATCACCCTGATGTCAACCCAAATAACAAACAGGCAGAAGCACGCTTCAAAGAAGTTAGCGAAGCCTACGAGGTTGTGTCAGACCCAGATAAGCGTAAAAAATACGACCAATTTGGTCAATATTGGAAACAAGCTGGTGAAGGTTTCCCATCTGGCGGCGTTGGTGCTGATATGGGTGGCTTTGACTTCAGTCAATACGGCAATTTTGATGAGTTCATCAATGAGTTGCTAGGACGCTTTGGTGGTGCTACCCCTCGCGGTGGGCGACAAAGTTACTCACAGCAAAATAATTACTCAAATTACTCACAAAATTACTCTTACCGTACTTCTACAAATACGTCGAGTGGTTTTAACGGCTTTAACGATTATGGGTTTGGTGATGCAAGCACGGGTACTTCCCAGGATAGTGAAGCTGCAATTACTCTAACTTTTGCCGAAGCATTTAACGGCGTGCAAAAGCGCTTCAGTTTAGGTAACGAAACAATTGATGTTCGTATCCCATCGGGGGCTAAACCTGGTACCCGCCTGCGCGTGCGGGGTAAAGGTCAAATCAACCCGATGACTCAACAACGAGGGGATTTATATTTAAAAGTCGAACTTCAGCCGCACTCGTTCTTTCAAATGGAAGGCGATAACTTGGTGTGCGAAGTGCCAATCACGCCAGATGAAGCTACCCTGGGAGCGTCTATTGATGTACCCACACCTGATGGTTCAGTTAATGTCAAGCTACCAGCAGGCGTGCGTTCTGGTCAATCGCTGCGTTTACGTGGCAAAGGTTGGCCTCTCGCCAAGGGTGGACGTGGCGATCAGTTGGTGAAGGTGGCGATCGCACCACCGAAAGACCTCAGCCAACAAGAGCGGGAATATTATGAAAAAATCCGGGCTATACGTACTTATAATCCCCGCAGTCATTTGCAGCAAGTCAAGCTGTGAAAATTTCAGATTGTAGAGACGGTAAATTTACCGTCTTTACATTTAAGTATGAATTTGCTGCGTATTTCTCGCTACTATCATGGACTTAAACGCTTCCATTGCTTCTGGTGTAGCCTCGGTAGCTTGCCATGTTGCCCGTGCAGCTAATTGGTCGTTCCAAGCATTCACTTTTGGATAATCACTTAAGGAAATGCCCACTTCCGGCAACCAGATTACTACAGTTCCAGCCACTACATCAGCGAGAGTTAGGTTTTGACTACCAAAGTAAGGGCGATCGTCAAGTAAATTCTCAAAAACCTTCAGCACTATTGAAATTTTCTGTTTCGCCTGCTCGATTTTTTCTGGTTCTTCCTCAGGTAAGCCTAATATTTGAGGTAAAAACGTAGTGGTTGCTGGCAAAAGCTCATTCACAGTTACCAGTTGTACCATGCGTGCGATCGCTAAATCCTTGGCATCTTTAGGCACATCGCAGGTGTGGGATATTTTGCCTCTAAATAGTCCAGAATTGCCAAAGATTCTACTACACTAAAACCGTCATCCACCAAAGCCGGAATGTGATGGAACGGACTAATTGCCAAAAACTCTGGCTTAAACTGCTCCCCATCCAGTTTTATTTCTACTAATTCAAAGTCAAGTCCTTTTTCCAGCAGAGTAATCCAAACGCGGCGAGAGTTGGGAGAAATCGGTGAGTGATAAAGGGTCAGCACCATAAAACCTCACAGTTTTATCAGTAGGGTGAGCATTGCCAATTTTACACCTTAGACTCAATTGAATTGTTTTAACAAAGTCTCAACACTAGCATTGTGATCCAAAAAAGAAAATAAATGCCAGTAGCCAAGTTTTCCTTCTTTATCTAATATGAACTGGGCTGGTAAAGGCGCTCCCAGTGCTTGCCCTACTTGATAGGTACGAAACACTCTACAACTGGGATCACTTAACAACGGCATTTTTAAGCCTAAATTTTTCACAACTATTTGACTCTGCCGTTCATCGGTACTAGTAATTATTAAAACTTCTATGCCACGATTTTGAAATTTCTCGTAGTTCTCATTTAAAGCTTTGATGTGAGGAAAACAAGAAGGACAATATTGTTTTTCAGTAAAGATGCGAGTAAAGGCGAGTAACACTGGTTGCTTACCTTTATAATCAGACAATTTTACTAATGTTCCGTTGGTGATATCTGGCAGTTGAAAATCTGGCGTTCCTACTCCCAACCTAAGTTTATTTGTCGCTGGAACTGGTAAAAAATTGCGGAAGAATCGCTCATTTAATAAGCCATTAAAATCAGTTGAAGTCAGCATATTTTTATCCTTAATTATTTAAATACTATTTTATAAAAAAAACCACAGATAGATACCGAGGTTGACACTGTTTAATGTGTATCTCTGTTTATCTGTGGTTTTCATTGATTTTGCTCTTAACTCCAATAGCCTGAATTAGAGTTGTTTAGCAAACGTAGTCTAGACAGCAGAGAAGTAAACTTTAGACTTCACTGGGTCAGGATTCATTGTTTTGTCACCAGGTTGCCAACCCGCTGGGCAAACTTCGTCGGGGTGAGACTGAACATACTGAATTGCTTGTAATGTCCGCAGGGTTTCATCAACGCTGCGACCAAAAGCTAGGTTGTTGATGGTAGCGTGCTGTATAATACCATCTTTATCGATGAGGAACAGACCACGCAAAGCAATGCCTGCTGCTGGGTCAAGAACGTTGTAAGCGGCGCTAATCTCTTTTTTGATATCGGAGACTAAAGGATAATTCAGGTCGCCGACGCCACCAGACTTACGATCTGTTTGAATCCAAGCGAGGTGAGAAAATTCACTATCAACAGAAACCCCAAGGACTTCTGTATTGATTTTCTTGAATTCTTCGTAGCGATCGCTAAATGCTGTAATTTCAGTGGGGCAAACAAAGGTAAAGTCTAGTGGGTAGAAAAACAGGACGACATACTTACCGCGATAATCGGAAAGTTTGATTGTTTTAAATTCCTGATCTACCACAGCCGTTGCTGTGAAATCGGGAGCTTGTTGACCAACGCGGAGGCTTCCTTCGGTTCCGTAAGTAAGGGACATTAACCTAATTCTCCTTTATCGGTTTAGTAGCGTTGGAATTTGGGTCAAGTAAAACTCACCCATCCACGCTCTCACAGTTTGATTACGATCTGTTACGACTATATCATACTCATAACGATTTTGAGTAGCAAATGCTTGATTTAGATACAAGAGAATGGTTGCTTACCAATGGCTTAGGAAGTTTCGCCAGTGGTACGGTTTCTGATGTCCGCACCCGCATTTATCACGGTTGGCTGTTTGCCGCGACAAACCCTCCTTCTGAGCGCACTCTGCTGTTTTCGCACCTAGAAGCTAGCTTGGAAGTATTAGGAAGCGTTGTAGCGCTAGGGACAAATTTTTGGGGTAACGGTCAGATTGAGCCGACAGGGTACGAACTGCTACGCTGTTTTGATATTAATCCAGTTCCAAAATGGATTTGGGGTCAAGATAACTGGCAGTTAACTAGACAGTTAGTGATGCCCTATGGGTTAGTAGGGGGCAGGCAGCAGGGAGCAGGGAGCAGGGGGCAGGGAGCATGGGGCGGCGAGCAAGGGGAAAATTCCTCTCCTCTGCACCCTTCCCCATACCCAATGCCCAATCCCCAATGCCCAATCCCCAATGCCCCTGCCGAATTTTGCCATCGAATTTTGATCCAATATCGCTATAACGGAAGTGATACAGCGATTTTACGGCTGCGACTGCTGATAGCAGAACGTAACTTTCACCACCAGCAAACTGCTAGTCCAGGATTACAGTTCTCAGAATTGCTTGGGCAACAGCAAGTCTGTCTGCAAGCAAAAAATGCTGGGCATTTCGGTATACCTTGGCACTTGCGCTGGACACAAGGAAAATATCGAACAGATGCAGTTTGGTATTGGAATTATGGATTGCCTGAGGAGACAAAACGGGGATTAGGCGACAAGGAAGACCTCTACAGTCCTGGTTACTTGATAGTCACACTGCAACCAGGAGATGTGGTGACTCTAGAAGCACGAGTAGGTTTTCCCGACTCGATGGCAGGTATTCTCACCTCTGAAACCTTTGCAGAAGCCGTAGAGGCAGAACAAGAAAGGCTCTCCCAGATTTTTAGATGGAGTCAAGGAGGGAGAGGAGCAGGGGAGACAGGGGGAGTGGAAGCAACTAATGCCCAATGCCCAATGCTCAATACTTCTCTACTAGATGCTCCGCCAACGGCTTCTCTACGAGACGCGAACAGCGTGTCGCAGACAGATGCTACGCGTAGCTTGCTTCTCCGTAAGAGTACGCTTAGTACAAGTGCCCCATACCCAATGCCCAATGCCCAATCTACAATCTGGCAACAGCTACTCAAAGCAAGCGATCAGTTTATCGTCTATCGAGCCTCAATTGCTGGTCCTACAGTCATTGCTGGTTATCACTGGTTTAATGACTGGGGGCGCAATACATTAATCGCTTTACCGGGGTTAGCACTTGTTCCACGACGCTTTGACGTGGCGAAAGGAGTATTGCGGACTTTCGGGCACTATTGCCACCACGGTTTGATTCCTAATACATTTCCTGATGCCAATGGCGAACCAATTTATAACAGTATTGATGCGGCGTTGTGGTGGATTGAAACTTTAGGGCTTTATTTAGAAGCTACCCAAGACTGGGAGTTTTTGGCAGAGCAATTCCCCGTAGTACAGCAAATCTACAAAGCATTTGTTGGTAGTACACATTTCAATATCCAAATCGATGCTACCGATGGGTTAGTTAGTTGGGATGGTCGTGATCTAGCTCTTACCTGGATGGATGTGGTAATTGGGGCACACCCTGTCACTCCCCGGTACGGTAAGCCAGTGGAAATCAATGCGCTGTGGTATTCAGCTTTATGTTGGCTGAGTCAGTGGGCAGAACGATTGAGCCAGCTTGAGTTTGGTGAGCCAGTGCGTCTCACTAAGCAAGCACAGCGCTATGCTCAACAAGCACAACACGTTAAAACCTCGCTGCAAAAGTTCTGGAATCCTCAGCTAGGTTATCTGTACGATAGTATTGAGCCGGATGATCGTCGGAATTTTCAAATTCGCCCCAATGCCGTTTTGGCCCTGTCACTACACCATTGTGCCTTTTCTTCACAACAAGGGTGTCAAGTACTAGATTTGGCAACTGTCAGCTTGCTCACGCCCTATGGTCTTCGCAGCCTTGATCCAGGAGATCCCGAATACAGAGGAAGATATGAGGGTAACCAAGAGCAACGCGATCGCGCCTATCATCAAGGCACTGTTTGGGCTTGGCTAATTGGGCCATATATTCGGGCTTGGCAACGTTTTTATCCAGAGCGATCGCTGCCTTTTGATTGGCAACCTCTGCTAGATCACTTCCTATTTGACGCTTGTCTTGGTTCTATTTCTGAGATTTTTGATGGCGATGCACCTCACAAGCCCAGAGGAGCGATCGCTCAAGCTTGGTCAGTTGCTGAAGTAATCCGCCATATGAAATAGTGCTGAGTTTTGAGTCGTGAGTATTAGAGATCCCTATAGATCAATACTCGCTACTTATAACTTTTAAAGTGGCTCAGGTTGGAATTGAACCAACGACCTCAGGCTTATGAGTCCCGCGCTCTAACCAACTGAGCTACTGAGCCAAATATATTCAAATTATAAACTATTATAGCATACAAATTTGCTCAATACTAGGATTTTTGCAATTTTATTACAGCTTTTATCCCTTTTAAGGTCATAAAAGGCAAAAGAGGGAGTTTACCTCCCTCAATTAACAAGGCAATAACTTAGTTACAGACAGCTAGGAATTAAACGCGTTCCGGTAACATAGCTATTGGGTTAACAGCACCCTTGCCTGATGGATGGATTTCAAAGTGAGTGTGTGGCCCAGTACTGTGACCAGTGCTACCCATTAAAGCAATTGTTTCTCCTTGATTCACCTGCTGACCAGGTTGCACCAGAATCTTGCTGTTATGAGCATAGCGAGTCGTGCTGCCATCAGGATGACGGATTTCGACAAGGTTGCCATAACCACCCTTATTCCAACCAGCTTTTTCTATCGTCCCCTCAGCTGAGGCGACAACTGGCGTGCCAGTGGAGTTAGCAACGTCAATTCCTTTGTGCATTCTACCCCAGCGCCAGCCATAACCAGAGGTGAGCGTTCCTTTCGCCGGCCATGTGTAATTTATGGTTGAGGAAGATGGAGGAGGTGTAAGTTCGTCAATGGGTCTGGGCAGATATTGATCCACTGCTGCCAAGGGCGGTATTATCTGTGGAGAAACTGTGGTTCCCCGCATCTTTCCTAAGGAATCAGAGGCATTTACTTTTGCAGGAGGTGTTGCAACCCTTGTGGCAGATGGAGTGCGAGCGGGAGTCCACTGACTAGCAGAACCAAGATTAGGCAAGAACTCTGGGTTTACTGCCTCGCTAGGACGTACAGTAGCACTGAATTGGGTCTTAATTGGTTGACTGAATTGGGTCTTAATTGGTTGAACGCTATAGTTAGACCGAATCGGTGTAGGAACTGGAATTGGGATCGCTACACTATTTGGTCGACTAACGTTGGGTACAGGTAAATTATTGGGGGTAGAAGTAGGAGTGAGCATCGCAGCATCATTAGTTTCAGTGGCTGCTGCTGACACAACTAAGTTCCCAGACTGTTGAGCGCGATATTTCTGCTGTAACCTCTGAATTTCGGCTTGTAAGCCCCGCAAACGGTCATTATTGTTATTGTTTTCCCTTGCTACCCTATTTGTTGCTGTTTTAGGCTGTTGCATTTCGGCAAAAGCTTTTGGCACTGGAATGTCACCACCGACGCCATAAGAACTAGCCGTGGGGGGGGATGTTTCTAAGTCGGTTGCACTATTTGCCTGAATCTGAACAGTTACCGGTGTAGGGACGGCAACGCTACTGTTGTCGGCAATAGTTGGTGATTGTGAACTAGGTAGATATGAGTTGGCACTACCAATGTTTACAGTGGAGGTGGCTACCTTTGGAGTTTTGCTGGACTCTACAAATGTAGGGGAACTCGCTACAATTGCCTCAACTTGAGCGACTGCTGGAATAATCAGTTTTTGACTAATTTGCAGTTCATTTGGATTATTGAGGTTATTTGCCTTGACTAGTTCTGATACTGAAGTGTTGTATCTGCTGGCGATCGCTGCTAGTGTATCTCCAGGCTTAACTTCGTAGGCTGTTCGAGTCGAGGAGGCAATAACTGTTGGTGTAGCTGGTGTTAGTGCATTAATCTGTGTCTTCTGTTTTAACTTCGATATCAAGTCCGCTTTGCTTGCATCAACAGAAGCGTCTGACTTGGCTAATAAAGTCTTCTCAACTACAGTCGTCGGCTGCGCCAAGCCTATATCAGCTTGTGATAAATCTTTGGTTTTCTCAGACCGCAGCTGTGCCAGACTATTTCTTAAACGGTTCGATTTTTCTTGTAAGCGATTCAGTGCGAACTCTTGTTGCGCTTTAAGTTGTGCATTTATCTCACTGTTAGCTGCTCCAGATGTTGCCACTGTTTGTGACTGGGCACTTAGTGATGCATTTGTAATACCAACACCATCAGCACCAAACTCAGACAGATTATTAACTGTTGGGAAACTAGTTTCAGCTAAGGTATTGTTCAATCCCTGTGCCACTTGCGGCTTCAGGTAGGTGGAATTTTTATAAACCCCTGTTCCTTGGGAAAATGTTGCTGATGCAGGAACTTGCAAAGACATTCCATTTGCCGCGACTTGCCATTTAGCTTCAAGCCCAGGCACTTGTGAGACTGCCGTTGGTTCCACGATTACAGGATTTTCTGGCACGCTCGCTGATGAGACTGCTTGGGACTCCAGCCTTGTGGAGGCGAATTTCACCTCAGTGTCAGGAATAGCAGGAATCGTTGAAGTTGCCTTTTGGCTACCTACAGGCACTGCTGCTTGGGCTTGATCGCTTTGTCGAGTCACCAAAAGGCTGGTTGCTCCCATAGAGATGGCCAAGCCAATCATGGCGGCTTTTGTCCGCACCCGGCGATTAACTTTTGGATTTATCACATTTAGCAGTTCTACCGGGGCATCATCGCTGCTGGGGTTATTGTTCAACACAGCTTTTACTCTCTTTTTCAATGCTCGTTTCAAAGACGACCTCCTATGATCACTAGCGCTTAACTGACCTCGATTTTTCCGTTGGATTTTAGTCAATGATTTAGATCACAACAAATGATAGATCAAGATCACATTCACCAGAGATGCTTACGCAAGATTAACCTGCTTCTCTGATTTAAACAAGTTCACACGTATTAGCAAAGAAAATTTGCTGTGTTTACTTGTCCGAACCACTCCTCACACCACCTAAGACGTTTTACTTTTTACCATTGTCCGCGCTTGTCTTGCGTCAATCGCGGGGACTGGACAAGATATTTGCCAAGTCCATAGTCGCTGCCGAGAATTAAATTGCTGCGACTTCTGGGAAAGTGATGCCCCCTACTGTAGATATCTTCAAGATATTTCTACTCAATCAGTCTTCTCAACACGAGACTTTACGTTGATTATTCCCTAAAAAACAACCGTATGATCTATCGGCTACTTTGGAACTTCTTTTTAGCGTTGCTCGAACTAAAATGGCTGAAATATCCCAGATGACTGGAGTTTAGCCTTTTTGTTCCTCAACTTAGGATGTTTCAAATTCATCAAAATCTATCATTCAAAATTGGCAATATCCCAAGTTTTATATACAAATTTCTTATACTAACCTTGGTCTCCTTGTAAGTATCTTCCACTACAATTTAGAAAAAAGCCCAATTTTAGGTATCTTGTTTTACATATTATTGCAGTAATAAAGAAAATTTTTGCTGCCACAAATCATTTGTCTAATAGATATCTGGAAATATCATAAGTATATTTACTTATATGCATATAGGTAAACAACTATTGTAAATAGCCTAACTGACGACGGGTTTCAAATAAGCTAATTGCTACACTGACTGACAAGTTCAAGCTGCGAACCCCCGGTTGGCTCATGGGAATATACAAAGTAGCATCGCAATCTGACAGAATTGCTGGTGGTAAGCCGGTGGTTTCACTACCAAACAGCAGCCAATCATCAGGTTGAAACTGAAAGCTAACATAATTGCAATTGCCACGGACAGTAAAACCTAAGCATCTGCCTCCACGCTCCTGATGTACGTTTTTAAAGGCTTCTAGCGATTCGTGATAGTGCAACTTGACGTAAGGCCAGTAATCTAAGCCAGCCCTTTTGAGGTAGCGATCGCTAATTTCAAATCCTAAAGGCCCCACCAAATGCAACTCTGTACCCGTAGCCGCACAAGTACGGGCAATATTACCTGTATTAGGAGGAATTTGCGGGTTAACTAAAACTACCTGAGGCATTGTCCGTATAAGCTAGGTATTGTATAAAACAATTTATTGTCTATGTTAAATCTACCAAAGGGTAGAGGCTATTCATAGGTTTTATTAATAATAATCAAGCATCCTCCAGCGATTAGATTTTTAAAACGAAGCGTAAAGCCTCCCAGAGCAATGCCTGAGAGGATATTAGGCTAAAATTGAGAAATATTAAGTTTTATGTAGAAAAAGTAAGTGTTTGTGCCTTTTAGTTCTGGTAGTGTATTCAAGAAAATCTACCGTTTGTCTGAAGACAGTAAATGAGGCAGGGACTATGGAGTGGGGGGAGATGAGAGAGCAGGGAGCAAGGGAGGAGAGTTTTCCCCTCTGCCCCCCGCACCCCGCCCCTCTGCCTCTTTTTCATACCCAATGCCCAATGCCCCTTGAGTCAAGCCAGCAGAGAGGAACATAATTTGTCTTCGAGTTCGATTTCGCGCTCTTGGGTGGCAATAATAGCCTGAGTGATGACGCGCTGGCTGTCAAAACCGACTGCGTGTAATTGCAACCACTGTTGAGCTTCATTCCCTTCGCGGAGGATTTTTTGCAAAGGAGAAAGGAAACAGCCAAAGCCTCGTTGTTTAGCGATCGCCCAAACATCTTGGTACATTTCAGAAATCCAATCTCTGGCTAGGATGCTTCTGCCATCTTGCCAATGCCGCAAATGAGCATCAAGACTACCAGTAGCAGCAGCAGCTTCGTTTTCAGCAGTCAGGGTTACAAGTTCTTCGCCAGAGAAAATACTTTGGGTTAACGGATCGATGCTGGGATTTTCGATTATTTGCAACAAACGCGCTTCTAATAAGGCAGTAATCGCTAGCAAGGCAATGGGATCTGTGACTAAATCGCAAATTCGCAATTCTAGCCGATTTAGATCGTATGGACGGCGATCGCCATTTGGCCGTACCGATGCCCATAGATGCCGCACGTTTTGCATGGTTCCTGCAACGAGTTGATCTTCCACCCACTGAATATGATCGGCGTGGCTGGCAAATAATGGCACATGGCTAGGCGTTTGCGGAAATACGCCCCAACGGGTAGAGTGATAGCCAGTAGCTTTGCCATCCAGGAAGGGAGATGAGGCGCTGAGGGCGAGAAATAGAGGCGCTTCCATACGGATCACCCGGCACGCTCGCATTAATACTTCTGGGTCGCTGATGCCTACATTGATGTGTACACTGGCGGTTACTACTTTCGTACCGTAGGTTTTCTCAATGTAGTCATGATAGGGGTTTGCTGGATCGGAACGCAAAAAGCGATCGCCCCCACCCAAAGATAAAGTACTCCCCGGTATTAGGGTGTAATCGCCCAAGCGATTGAGGTAGTTTCGCAACTCCCGCCGGGGACGCAGCAAGGCACACAATAAATTCTCGTAATTATGGGATGGTTGGGTTATGTACTCGACGTTGCGGCTATCTGGCTCCCGCATAAATCCATCCAAAGCGGCAACAATTTTGTCGGAGAGACCGACGATTTCACCTTGAGGCGTGCCAGTATACATCTCAATCTCAAAGCCTTTTAATAAGACCACCTTGCTCTCCTTCGGCTCTCTCTGCTTATAAATTGTATCGAATTAGACGAATCTCTGGATCTATCTTTAAGTCAATCAAAGGTTAAGAATCATTGAATTGCAAACTCACGCCAAATCAGGATGACAGATTTATTAACTATCCTTCCGTAATTCTTACTACCGAGGTATGAAGAATAGCCTAATTTATGATTTACTGAGTCTGTTGCCTCGGAGGGAAGACGGAACGGGCAACGGGCAACAGTAAACTTCTTTTCCCTTGTCCCTTGCACTGTGCAAATAGATAAAAATTAGATAAAAGTGTTGTTCAAATTCAGCCGTTTTAGTACAGTTAGCCTAGGCCAAAGACACTTAGTTCTATAACTTTCTTATTAGACATTTCATAAGCTGTTATGCATCTAACTTGAACATTTACATGAAGGCTGATGACTGATGACTGATAACCATCAACCGTCAACAGTTAACGACCATAAAGAGTGTTTATACAATTTAGGCGCGCATCAGCTTACTAATTGAAAAGAGAAATATCTATCTAAAGATATATATCCGCTTTGCGTGCATACTACTATACTATTTAGCAAATATGATGCTAGCACCATCATATTTTTTCTATAGTTATCTCTTTTCTCATGACCTTGTTATTCATACTTACATAATAAAAAGGTTACATGAAGAGATAACTTAAATAACTCCATAGTCAAAGCCTTGAGTGTAATACTGGAGGCTTCTGCTAGTGAGTTAGATATGTTGCGAGATAAAATTATCAGGTGAATCACTCTTTTGGGCAATATTGAGACGTAGAAACTGCGCCCATACTTCATCACTAAGTAAGTTTAAAGCAGTTTTAGGATTGTTAATTGCGATCGCGCCGATAACTTTACGCCATCCCTGTTGTAATTGCTCAATAAAAGCTTCTTCAATAGAAATTTGACTCAGCAACGAAAGTGCAGTTTTAAAAATTGCTGAATCAGACTGTATATTCTTCGACCTTAAGCCCTGTAGTGCTACATTCAACCATACAGGCATAAGTTCAAGCCAATTGTTTTGCTGTATCTTTTTAAGTGCAATCTCTTCCATACCTAGCGCACCCCACAGGTATAAAGACTCTACAGCCAGTTGAGAATCACGGTTTTCTAAAGCATTTCCCCATAATTTTTGAGCATGATTTTGGAAGCGATTAGCAAGAAATTCATAAGCTTCCTGAACTTGATATGGAATTGTAACTTTATAAACTGATTCACCTCGTGGGAGGTAATCGCCGCGATAGGATAACCAGTTATGAGATCCACATAGATGGATTTGTTTATCAACTATTACTTCTTTGACATAGGAATCTCCCAACCAGAAAACCTGTACAGATGGTAAACCATCAGGTGTTTTTATCGCTCGAAGTTTTTTCTCTATTTCTGGTGAAATTGGTTTATCTTCATCTTCTTGTCGCCGCGCAATTCCATGTCCAATTAAAATCCAAACTCCGCGATTAGCTAATTTATGTAACAGAGTTAGAAATTTTTCATTAACAACTGCCTGATTCACCCAAGGAGAATAGATAAGAATCTGATTTTTTGCCGAATTTAAAACTTCTGAGAAAGCTTGATAAATTTGTCCATCGCGTAGCTGTACAGCTTCACCTAATGCTGTAGAATGATCGACTTTTTTACTAGAGTTTGCGGCAGTTTCTAGTGCCTTTTGACGAATATTTTCAAATCTAGCTTCTATTTCAGTGTTTTTGTGTTTGAGAATTGCTTGATGCTCAAAATTGATGGCTTCGGTTGACAATTTACATAATGCTTGCAAGGATATTTTACCTTCAGTATGTAGCAGTTCTAACCAATTTGATGCTGACTCTAAAATTTGCTTTCCATTTCTTATTTGGATTCTCAATTTATCTTCAAGGGCATCAAAGATAATGAAAAGCGATATTTTTCTCCAAATTTTTTGAGTCGAAGTTAGTATTTTATAGGAAGTAACAATTTTTCCCTCTTCTGGCACATGAAGTGCTAAACCTGAAGCTTGAATACTTTTTTGGATTTCCTCAAGTGGTAAGGAAGGGATATCAACAATTATATTATCAATAGATATAAAATCTGCCAAGTCAGGCAAATTTATCACTGTCTCATTTAAAGATTCAGATTGAAAAGTTATCTTGTCGCTTAAAGGGTCTGTAATAGCATTAAGCTGTACAGGATATGGGGGCTGTGGTACAGACCCTTTTTCATAAAATGAGCGACCTTCAGGAGTGACTGTAATTGGCGATGTTGCTGATAGAGTTTGTAATGAACGGAGAGTTGCAGTAGTAGTTTTGATAAAAACAGAATCAAGCCCAAGTACAGAGGCTAATTCATCCTCTGTTGGTGGAGGTTGAAATTCAATAGCAGCGCGGATAATAAATTCTTCGAGTACGTTAAACTGGCGGGGTTCTTTGATATTTACTTCTATCGGGGTTTGACGCAAGCCATAGCGAAATTGACGTGCTGCTAAAACTGATAAGGTAGGGCTTTGCGCTTCTATTTCGTCTACAACATTCTTGAGATTGTCATCAATTGGTTTAGCAGAAGAGGCAAAAAACATCAACGGAATAAGATTGGATAATTCAATTTGTACAAATACTTATAACCTATGAGGCAAATTAGTTTTATGCTTTTAACAAGCCTTGGCGACGACTAGCCCACCAAGCAAATCCAGCACCAGTTACAAACATTAGCAGACTATAAATTGCTCCAGGAATGGCCATTGTGGGAGTATTCAGCAGGGTAGGGGTGGAAGCGATCGCGATCGCCAGAGTCCCATTTTGAATTCCTACTTCTATCGTAATTGCCGTAACGCTTTTTTCTCCTAATCGGGTTAAGGTTGCGATCGCAAAACCTAAAGCCATTGTTACTACATTCAAAACCAGAGTTGCCCAGCCCACATCTATTACATAAGAAATAAAATTATTCCGTTCTCGCAGCAGTACTCCAGTAATTACCACCGCCAGGAAAAATAAAGACAGCCACTTCACAGGTTTATCTACCTTGTCTGCAAGTCCGGGTGCATAGCGCTTGGCTATCATCCCGATTCCTACAGGTAGAAGTGTAATCACTGTAATCTGCAAAACAGTACTTAAGAAAGGTAATTGTAACGTTGTTCCTTCCCCCAAAAATGTCTGCATTGAAAAATTTATTACCAGAGGAATCGTAAAAACCGTAATTAAACTACTAATAGCTGTTAGCGTCACAGAAAGAGCGACATCACCCGCAGCCAAAAACGTAATCATGTTAGAAGTAGGGCCACCGGGACAGGCTGCTAAAATCATCACACCTACCGCTACGCTAATTGTGGGTTAAGGGGAAACACCGACGCAATGCCAAAGCCCACAATCGGCAACATGATCAACTGCGCTACTAAGCCAATCACCACCGCTTTGGGATAGATTACAACTCGCTTGAAGTCCTCTAGGGTCAAGGTTAACCCCATGCCTAACATGATAATAAATAGAGCCAGGGGCAGAAAAACAGCCGTCAGAAAATTTGCTTCCATCCTTAATTTGCATTGGTAACAATAAAAGTGCCTCTGGATTGTACCGTGTTACCGTTAAAATTCTAATTGAAGAACTGTAATAGGTTTACAGAAATTGTCAGCTATTTGTGAAGCGCCTGCTGAAAAGTCTTAATAGCATCAATATGATTCACCATATTAATGCACCGTAAAAACAAATCCAGATCGATACCTTTAACTTCCTCACTACTGGAAACCCTTTCATAGTGAAGTGCGTTACCTTCTTTTTGTAGGTGATAAACTTCTAACACTCCATCTTCCCAGAACCACACTTCTGGAATCAAGAGGCGCTTGTATGCCTCCAGTTTGTTGATACCGCCGCTGGTAAACACCACCTCAATCGCTAAATCGGGACGCACTCGGCCAGGGGCAAGTTTATAAGATTCATCCGCCTCTCGCTTGACAGCACCCGATTCACTTTCTAAGGTCATTGACCCAGTTGGAGTAAAGTCAAACCCTGCCATGAGCAGATAAAGTTCTAACAATGCAGCAATTCTCTTCTTAACAGTTTCGTGGGGTTCTCCAGGGATTCTTCGGATCTCCAAAACACCATCCAGGAAAGACAGGCGATATCCTGGACGGTCTAATAACTGCTCAACTGCTTTGAATTCTCTATAAAAGCTTAAAAATTACTTTTTCTCACATTTTTATATTTGCGGTTTCTCACTTAAGCCTTTAATTCACAACAAAAGCACTTACTTTTCAAATGATTCGAGAAACATCAACGAAACCTCCATGAAGACTGACAATATTTGATACTTCAGAATACATATTTCCGACTTTACCTGATTGATGGGTAAATAAACTATGACAACCCACAATTATCAGCAGTTCTTGAGCGCGAGAAAATGCAACGTTTACCCGTTCTGGTTTCTTAGCAAATCCCACATCTCCTTTACTATTGTTGCGAACCATACTAACAATTACAACGGGTCGTTCCATACCTTGAAATCTGTCTACTGTCCCAGTACGAATCTCTAATGAAGGGAAAAGTTCAGATTGCAGGCGTTCATCGATTTTTCTTAATTGAGCGCCATAAAATGTAATTACGGCAATTTCTTTTTTCGGTTCACCATTAGCAACTTTAGAAGCCCAAGTAGCCTCGAACTGCTGACACAGACGTTCAATCGCATCGATTTCTGGAGTATTGAAGTAAGAAGTTCCGTTTCGTTGCTCTAAAAACTGATTCTCTATGGGCGTTTTTACCCAGAGAAGATGCTGAGATTCTTGGATGATTTCGCCTGCTAAATGATGTGCGCGTTTTGTGTCTGGCTCCAAAATACCAGATTCTAGTTTACCGTCATAAAACTGATTGATTGCTCCCATAATAAATGGGTGCATTCGATATTGGGTAGTTAACATTTGTTTAATGCTTCCATCAGCAGATTCAAACTGACTTTTAAACAGTGATTCTTCTAAAAATTGTAGTTCGTCTCGTGTATTCCCAATTGTTTGAGCAACTTCTTCTAAAGTACTAGTATCAAGCATGGGTGGTAACTGCCGATGATCGCCTACCATAACTAACTTTTTGCCTTTCAATGCGGGGATTAGTAATTCTGGTGGAGTACACTTACTAACCTCATCAATGATGACGACATCAAAGGATTTAAATTCTTCCGAAAAACCTCTATTTGCAGCTTGAACACAGGTGATACCAACAACGTTGGCATTATCTAAGTATATGCGTCTTAAATCGTCGCGATCGCCTTCAGTTGGCTTTCTTAGTTTCTCAATCCAATCTTGTACAAAATTCTGATATCTATTGAGATAAATTTCGTCTTTTTGGAGTTGCTGTTGCCAAGATTCAAACTTAATATTAATGGCGCGTAATAAATCTATATTAAACAAGTCAGCGGCAGAATTTTCTGGCTTAAATTTATCGGGGATTTTTTGCCATTTCGTCAACCACCAACTCCTTTGCTCAATTAAACTTTCTGATGGCTGTGGTTGTAATTTTTGTTCAATTTCACGTAAGCTAATTTGTAATTTTTGAACCTGCTGTAGAGAAGTTTCAGTTTCTTCTTGTAGTTTTGATAAATGCTTATATAGAGAAGTTTTAATCATCTCCAACACAGCAAAAGGTTCTAATGACGAAATTAAAGCTTCAAGCTGACTGATGCAAGTCCCCCAAGAATTCACTTGACTTGAAAATTCTTGTGGTTGCTCCCAAATATTTGATTGTGTGGCGAGATATTTATCAATTATAATTCGTAATAGATCAGGTATATTTTGTTTATTAAGTTCTTGCAAAGTATTAATAACTCGTCCAAGTTGCAAATTAGCGTCTTGCTGTGCTTTTTCTACCTCAACTTGAGTAATGGATATTTGCTGTTGGCTGATTTCATTTTTCTGAAGTTCATTTAATTGGCGTTGCAGATGCTGAAGCTGTTGATCAGTTTCGGTTTTTACTTTTAAAACGCATTGACGGGCATTTGCAAGGATTGTATCTAGCAATTCTTGTGTAATCTTAGTGAGGGTAGAATCAATATTATTCCATTCCCATGATGCACCATAAGTCCGTTGCATTCTAATTAAGAAAACCTGGGTATTCTCAACCAATAATTTTCGCTGTTTGGGGTTGAGTAGCTGATAGTTGCTAAACTGTTGATAGGTTTCTTGCCATTGGGTGCGATCACTCTTTGAGAACACCATTGGAATCTGACTAAAATTTTGTTGTAAAAAATAGCTAAAGTTATGCTGTTTACCCCGTCTGTCAGTAAAACCTCCGTCTATTTCATAAGCGATCGCCTTTGTCAATAATTCCCACTCTGGTAGGTTAATTTTGTAAATTTTTGGTACTATTGGCAATTTTAATGTATTAGCAAACATCAACAAACCTAGCGGTAAGTCTACTAAATTTTCTGTTAGTGGTAAACCTGATTGCTGACAATCTTTTAAAGTTTGATAAAGATGAGAAGGTGCTGTAGATTTCCATTCTTTTACAGCTAAGATAATATAATCAATTTCCCGTTTACGGTTTTCCCAAATCTGGATTGTTTGCTGGAGGTTTTGCAGTTTGGCAATATATTTTTGATAATCTGGTTGTACCTGATTTAAGGATGCGAAATTTTGTTTGACAACCTCCACTGATGCTGCAAGTTTTAAAATGGCTTCACTTGCTTCTTGAGCATGAGCCAAAGCAGTTTTAAATCCAGAAATTTCTGTTGCTACAGTTTCACGCAACCAAACCGCTAAACCAAAAGCACCAAGCGCCGGACGTACAAAGCCAAGCTCATTAGTATATTTTATGGTTTGACGAACATTTGCTAAAAATTCTTCTACTAAACTGTTACCTTCTGTGTATGGCTTAAGAAGCGGTAAAAAATCTGCAACTTCTGGAGCTTCCCAGTTAATATTTGGTGCAGTATTTAGTATGTTTTCCAAACCTGCAATTAAAGATTCAACATTGTTCTGCTTTTCTACAGCTTCATTATAATATTGTTCTTGATCTTTAAAGTTAGCCTCGATTTTTAACTTATTTTTATTGAATTTACTTTGTTGCTGATTCAATTCTTCCTCTGTTTGGAAGTAAGTTGTGAATCTTTCTGATGATGCCAGCAATTGACTGAAAACTTTTATATTTTCGAGGCGTTGAGTCAGGTTGTTTTCGCAGTCATTTGCTGTATTTTGTAGCCATCTGCCAATCACTTGGTCTTCTAAAAATGGCTGTCCTTCCTCACCAACTTTTTCGGCTCTACCCTTACGTACGGCACGAATCACAGGGTTATGAACTAATCTACTCAGGGCGTTATCTACTGCTAAATTCGCTTGAGAAGCAATTAGAGTTCGTCCACCTCGAAGCGCAATTTGATAGCAAATCTCGGCAATTACGGTAGTTTTACCAGTACCTGGTGGCCCTTGAATGAGAACAATATCCTTAGCGGCAAGTACCTTTTCTACTGCTGCTTTCTGACCAGGATTAGCTGAAGATAATAATAAATCTTGTGCTTGAAGTTCAACAGTTGTTTTGATTTGCCTAGCTTGGGAAGCATCGAATAAAAAGTTGCCTAAATAGGGATTTTGGGTGTAGCCATTATTCAAATCATCTAAAGCTTTTTTCTTGCGCTGAATCTGCTGAATATCACCAACTGCCTCAAAACATAAAAATCCTGTATCTGGCAACTTATAACGCTCTGTTGCCATGAATTCAGCTAAGTCGCGTTCTAGTCGGAGGCTGATAATACAATGGTTGGGATCAACTTCTTCAACAGTTCCTAATTGACGGCCACTAATCCAATTTTTGCCAACGGGAGCAGTTTCAAAAAGTTTTAAATCTTCGTTTTTTGTGCGTCTTGCTCGTTCCCAAAAGTTTTCCACATCGAGAGAATTTTGATAGAAGCCGTCAAGGGTGGCTGAAGCTACATCAATTTCAAAACTAATCCGTCTTTTGAAGTTATAGTTATGACTTACATAACGCACGCAAAATTGACGTGCTTTAGCAATTTTTTCCTCAATTTGCAAAAATGCTTTCCAGGCTTTGAGTTGTTCTTCTGTAGGCACATTTTCGCCACAAACTGGCGCGGCTGCAATGCGTTTCAATGTTGTGGGTGAAATGTCGAGATGATGCTGATGATTAGGTAAGAGACGCAAGCGACAAGGTATAGCATAGCTATCGGCGTGTCCCCGTGAGGGTTGTAATAACTGAGCCGATAGTATTTTTAAACCGTCGCGTCCATCTTTTTGTACAGCAGCTCTGAATCCTAACGTTTTTCTGAGCTTCTCAAGTCTTGCGGGTAATTGAAAATCATCGCTATCTGTTGCTATTGTCAAATCCCAAATTTCTTCTCTTGCCTCTTTCCCCACGCCTTTGCGACGCACATAAAATAGAGAAGGCTTTTGACCAACACATTCCAACATTAACTTATTGGCGCGATCGCGCCGCTCCCTAAATTCGGGATATGATTTCAGAGCAGTTTCACCTTCAAGATGGCGGATGAAACTATCAATTGCTGAAGCTATAAACATATAGCCCCAATCTTCAGAGTTTGTTTTAGTTTTTGACGATTTTGCTGTTAGCTTATTTACCGCTAGACGAATACGTTCTGCATCGGATTCTGAGATTGAACTGGTATGGCTTTTGACTACAATTTTGAGCTTTTCGCAAATTAATAATAGCTTCTTGCTATCTAAATTCAATTCTTTTGCTAGTTCGTAGATTCTGAGTTTGCCGTTGTTCATCCAGTACTGCCTTTGCGAACAAAATTTTCAAGGACAATTGAGGGTTTAAAAACTCTACGATTTCGGTTACTATTACCCGTTAAATGACTATAGTTTGTACTGTTGATAAACTTCACTAGCGGCGCGATGCAGAAGGGAATGCCGCCAAACTAAAGATTTCATATCATCAGTATAACCGCCGCCAATGACGCAGGCGACTGGATAACCGCTACTCATACAGGTACTCAAAACCTGCATTTCTCGGCGAAAAATGCCAGCATCAGTTAAAGCTAATTTGCCCAAGCGATCGCCTATATGAGGGTCAACACCTGCATCATAAAATACTAAGTCTGGCTTGACTTTAGATAGTAAATCTGCTAAGTAATTCGCCAAAGTTTGTAAATATGCGTCATCTTCCATTCCCACTGGCAAAGGAACATCCAAATCGCTATTTTGTTTAGTACCGGGGAAATTGACTTCGCAGTGCATGGAGAAAGTAAAAACGCTGTCGTCGTCTTGGAAGATAAAAGCTGTGCCATCTCCTTGATGAACATCTAAATCCACAATTAGGATTTTTTGGACGAGTCCGAATTTTTGTAAAACGCGACAGGCGATCGCTAAATCGTTGAAAATACAAAAACCAGACCCATAACTAGGAAAGGCATGATGAGTTCCACCAGCAGTATTACAAGCTAAACCTTGATTCAGTGCTAGTTTAGCAGTGAGTATTGTACCACCTACCGCTACACAGGTACGATTCGCTAATGCTGGACTCCAAGGCAAACCAATGCGACGCTGTGCTTTGGGGTCTAGGGTTCCTTCACAGTAAGCTTGAACGTAGCTTGGGGTATGGACTAACTCTATCAATTCTAGCGGTGGAGGTTCAGGGGTATGAAATTGTTCTTGATTGGCTACATTATCAGCTAACAGCAATTCGTAGAGTTGTCGGAATTTAGACATCGGGAAACGATGTCCTTCAGGTAGGGGAGCAACGTAATCTGGGTGGTAAATAATTGGCAAGTCCATAAGGAAAGAAAATATCAAGCAGCTAATCCGACAACAAGGTAAAATTTAGCCATAATCACAGCAAAAATGCTGCTCTCCTAAATCTAAAATTCCAAATTTAAAATTGATATGATTGAATGGATTACACCTATTGGATTTATTCTAGCTGGCTTACTAGCTGGAATAATTGGTGAAAAAGTTATCTTCAAAAAGCTGGAAAGATTCGTTAATAATAAACGAATTGCCGGGGGTAATATTATATTCCATTCCCTGCACCGGATGACATTTATTTGGTTTGTCATTGCCGGTTTTTTTTGGGCAATTCTGAGTTCTCCTCTCAAGCCAGATATTGCGCTCGTGCTACAAAAAGTTCTGACGATCGCATTGCTTTATTCAGTAACCTTAGTTTTATCAAGATTGGCTGCTGGGTTTGTTAATTTATTTATTCGTAGAACAGAAGGTGTTCCCACATCACTAATTTCTAACCTTGCTAAGATTACTGTTTTAGTTTTAGGAGCATTAATCATATTGCAAACGCTGGGTGTTCAAATTACGCCAATAGTCACGACTTTAGGTATTGGTGGACTAGCAGTTGGTTTGGCGCTTCAAGACACACTTGCGAATTTGTTTTCTGGTTTTTACTTAGTTATTTCTAAGCAAGTTAGAACCGGAGACTATGTGAAATTAGACGCTGGTCAGGAAGGATATGTCATAGATATTTCTTAGCGCAATACGACAATTAAAGAAATTTCAAATAATGTAGTTATTATTCCCAATTCTAAATTGTCTTCTGCAATTTTCACCAACTATCATTTACCCGCAAAGGAAATTACTTTAACAATGGATGTGGGGGTAAGTTATGATAGCGACTTGGAACAAGTTGAAAAAGTGACTGTAGAAGTTGCCAAAGAAGTCATGCAAGAAATTGCACCGGAATTAAAAGAAATTGAACCATATATTAGATTCCATACTTTCAATGATTTTAGTATAGATTTTACGCTTTATATGCGCGTCAATGAATACTTTGATCAGCGTATTGGTAAACATCTATTCGTCAAAAAATTACACAAACGCTATCAGCAAGCAGGAATTCAAATTCCTTTTCCGATTAGAGAAGTGTATAATATGCAAAATAATTCAGCTATGGAATAAAATTAGCCCTAGCAACTAGAAATCGTAGCTACACAGGCAAAACCCGCCTGCGCGGGTTGAAAACCTTGATTTTAATCGCTAGAGCTAGATGCAAGCTAAGTTAGATTGCTAATGCTCGCTTTTCTAATGGTAGTTCAAAGCGATCGCCTGGTTTTGGCTCAAGTACCCGCGTCGAAAGATTGTTTTTCTCTAGTAACGAACGAAATTCTTCAGCACTTCCTTTAGCCTGAATGAGTTTCATCAGCAATCCCTCAAACGCCACATCCCCACCAGCCGCAGTCGGTAATATTACTTGAGGCTGTAAAGACTTTACTACTTTTAAAGCACTATTATTTCCTTTAATAATTGGCCCAAGCAAAGGCAACGTCATGTCAATAAACGGTGTAATCACTACATCGATGGGTGCAGCTTGCTGAAGCTGTGGAGAATGCTCCCCATGAGGCTCATAGTATAGGGTTAAACCACTCTCCAATTCTTTGAGGAGATAACTATTTTCCACCAGAGTAGGGCCAATGGACGAACCGGGGAAAGCCTTGATTTCAACTTGATTATTTAAAGTGAAAGTTTCACCATGAGGCAATACTATTACCTGGGTGTAACCTAATTGCTGTACTACCTTGGCTGCATTGGGAGAAGCTACAACCTTGATGCTGTGGTCGAGCAGCTTAAGCGTTGGTGGGTGAGCATGGTCTTCTAAACCCTGAGACAGCAAGATCAAATCAATATTATCTGGTATTGGGCGATTTTGCGATCGCGACCCTTTAAATAGCCAATCCAAGTTGCTGAAAATTAACGAACCAACCAGCCAAGGGTCAATCAGTATTCGTTTTCCGCCGATTTCCAGTAACCAAGAGTTGCTGTCTAACCAAGTTAAGAACATAAAAATTTATGAAGATAAGTCTACCTTCATTATCAATGGTGTCAGCTTTATTGCACTCCAATTCAAAGTAGGTTATAGGGCAAAGACTATAGCATTTGTTCAGACTCTTTGCGGTCAGAGAACATTAGTATATTTAAGAAAGACTTTATTAATCTTCATAATGACTGTAACGACACAGCCGCTTGCAACCCAAGACGCTTTTGAAAAATTCATTTGGACTTGGCAGGGTTACAAAATTCAGTATACTGTCATGGGTACAGGACGCCCTCTGGTACTGGTTCACGGCTTCGGTGCTTCCATTGGACACTGGCGCAAAAATATCCCAGTTTTAGCTAATGCTGGCTACCAGGTATTTGCCATAGACCTTTTAGGTTTTGGCGGTTCCGATAAAGCGCCGATTGATTACACTGTGGAAGTTTGGGTGGAACTGCTAAAAGATTTCTGCACAGCACACATACACGAACCTGCTGTATTTATTGGCAATTCCATCGGCGCACTTTTGAGCTTAATTGTACTGGTAGAACATCCAGAAATTGCTGCTGGTGGTATTTTAATTAACTCTGCGGGTGGTTTGAGCCATCGTCCCCACGAATTGAACCCACCACTACGGATTGTGATGTCAACTTTTAATCGGTTTGTGCGATCGCCAATTACAGGTAAATTTGTCTATAACCGCATCCGCCAAAAAGCCCAGATTCGGCGTACTCTCTACCAAGTTTACCGGAACCGTGAAGCGGTCACCGATGAATTAGTCGATTTACTTTATACTCCCTCATGCGACCCAGGAGCGCAACAAGTTTTCGCCTCTATTCTCACAGCCCCTCCTGGCCCAAGCCCAGAGGAACTTTTGCCCAAAGTAGAACGTCCTTTATTAGTAATTTGGGGTGCTGATGATCCTTGGACACCAATCACCGGGGCAAAGATTTACGAAGAGGCGCGTGAGAATGGCAAAGAAATCAAAATTGTTCCCATTCCCAATGCCGGTCATTGTCCCCACGATGAAGTTCCAGATATTGTTAATGCCCAGATTGTCGATTGGTTAGCCCAAAGTTAACTATTTCCCGCCAAGACGCAAATGCAAAGGCACTTTCTGCTGATGCGCCTTGGCCCATGCGGGGTAGAAATGGGACTAACAATCTGGGTGAGTGGATCTTAATCTTTATAATTGCACCTTGACAGAATCAAACTCATGTGGTGTGTAATGGAGCTTGATGTGCGTAATGGACATAAAGGGGTAATTCCCTTAAATCACCATCCAGATTTTTCCAAACAAGGCTATCAAGTTATCAGCGAACTAGGACGCAACCGAGAAGGGGGACGCATTACTTATTTAGCTAATGTCCTCAACTCTAAGCAACAGGTGGTAATTAAAGAGTTTTGTTTTGCTCGTGCGGATGCTGATTTATCAGGTGTAAAAGCATATCAGCGCGAAATCGAAATTTTGCAGCAACTAAATCATTCTCGCATTCCTCGCTATATAGATTCTTTTGAAATACCAGGGGCTTTTTATCTGGTGCAGGAATACAAAAATGCCCCATCTTTAGGCTTAAGCAGTAGCTTTAATCCAGAAGAAATAAAGCAAATTGCTCTGTCAATCTTAGAGATTTTGGTTTATCTACAAAAGCAAATTCCGCCAATTATTCATCGGGATATTAAACCAGAGAATATTTTGGTTGATGAGCAACTCAATGCTTATCTGGTTGATTTTGGTTTGGCTAGAATACAGGGTGCAAAAGTAGCTCTGAGCAGCTTTGTAGCAGGAACCCCAGGTTTTATGCCACCAGAGGAACAGTTTGGTCATTCCCTGACTGAGGCATCAGATTTATATAGTTTAGGAGCAACACTGATTTGCTTACTTACTAATACCCGTTCTGTTAAGATTGGGAAATTAATTGATGATAACTATCGCTTTATTTTCCAGCAATTAGTTCCTCACATCAGTCCGCGTTTCCGGCGGTGGTTGATGAAAATGGTGGAACGCAATCGAAAACGTCGCTATGCTAATGCGGCTATTGCTTTGGAAGCACTTAAGGCAATTGAGGTTGTTGGTAGTGCCACTGGGATAAATACTTTAGTCAGTACAATCAAACTTAAAAAACGAGCTACTGTGTTGGGACTAGCCACTGTTGTGATGTTCGCTGCAATGGGGGCAACTTTAATGAGTTGTCAACCTAGTGATACGGTTAGGCAATTACTGGAAGCTACAGAATGTCAAAGTTTTGATTTAAACGCAAGTTGCCAAGAAAAAACCGGAGATTAAGATTAATTAGGTTTAGGTCGCATCTGGCTAAAGATTATAACGGCTTTCAAGCGAATAGACTACACGCATAGGGGCACAATATATTGTGCCCCTACAATTATGTGTATTCTAGGCTTGTGAAAATTCTTGTCATTTTCATGAGTATCAAAGACTCGTCGGCGAGTATTAAAGACTCATTCACGAGTATTAAAGACTCATCGGCGAGTATCAAAGACTCATCGGCGAGTATCAAAAACTCATTCACGAGTATTAAAGACTCATCGGCGAGTATCAAAAACTCATTCACGAGTATTAAAGACTCATTCACGAGTATTAAAGACTCATCGGCGAGTATCAAAGGCTCATTAACGGTAATGCACTATCAGTAATTGTCTAGTTACTTGCTGTAGTAAACTACATCTAAGCCAGAAGCCTGCATTCAATAGTTGATAGCGCTGTGAAAAAAATCCTGATTGTGTCAGCTAATCCCACAACGACAGACAAACTCCGCTTGGACGAGGAAGTAAGGGAAATTCAGGAAGGGTTGCAACGCTCTCGCAGCCGAGATAAGTTTGAACTGATTACTAAATGGGCAGTGCGACCTGACGATTTGCGGCGTGCGCTTTTAGATCACGATCCTCATATCATCCATTTTTCTGGGCATGGTGGAGGAAATCAAGGTTTAGCCTTGGAAAATAATACAGGGGAAATGCAGCTGGTGAGTACAGAGTCACTGGCAAGGCTATTTAAGTTATTTAAGGACAAAATTGAGTGTGTATTATTAAATGCCTGTTATAGCGAGGTGCAAGCTGAGTCTATTTACCAACACATTAATTGCGTGGTTGGGATGAATCGGGCAATTGGCGATCGCGCCGCAATTAAATTCGCGGTAGGCTTTTATGATGCACTAGGCGCTGACAGGTCTTATGAGGATGCTTATGAGTTTGGCTGTAGCGCTATTGATTTAGAAAGTATTCCAGAGTCTTCTACACCAGTGCTGAAAAGTCGGAACAATCCCCAAGGTGCTAACTCTAGTAACAAAACGATTCCAGATATTGAGACAAAAATAGCAGTCTTCTTAGAAAATCCAGAAGGGCAGGTATCTCTCAACTCTGCTTTTTATGTGGAGCGATCGCTTATTGAGGTAGACTGTTATGAAGCGATTCTTCAACCAGGGGCCTTAATCCGCATCAAAGCTCCCCGGAAGATGGGCAAAACTTCGCTCATGTCGCGGGTTCTTCATCATGCTAGTCAACATAACTATCAGACAGCACCCGTAAATTTCCAGTCAGCCGATGCAGAATTTCTTGCTAATTTAGATCAGTTTTTGCAGTGGTTCTGCGCCAGCATTACCTACGAGCTGAATCTACCAGAGAAGCTAAACGAGTATTGGAAGGGTGTTTTAGGTAGCAAGAATAAATGTACGAATTATTTTCAACGGTATTTATTACCCGCGATTAATAGCCCCGTAGCTTTGGGTTTGGATGAAGTCGATGAAGTCTTTAAGCATCCTATAATTGCGGCTGATTTTTTTGGATTGCTACGAGCTTGGCATGAACGGTCAAAGAATGAGACGGTTTGGAAAAATCTCCGGTTGGTAATTGTGCATTCTAAGGAAGTTTGGCTCTTGCGTTGGTTTTATGGTATGGCATTAAAATAGCCATTTTATAGAAAGGTTCAAAAATTTAAAATCCAGTCATAGCAAGGAATATAGGCTCTGATTAGGTTTTATTTATTATTCGACTCCATAAAAAGAACTGAAGAGCCGGAAGTTTATATTCCACTCAATATAAATCAGTCGCCTTTTAATGTCGGCTTACCCATTGAGTTGCCAGACTTAAATCAAATGCAAGTACAAGACTTGGTACAGCGTCACGGACTCAATTGGCCTGAATCACAAATTGAAGAATTAATGACACTGGTGGGTGGTCATCCTTATTTAGTGCGGGTAGCGCTTTATGAAATTGCCCGTGGTAGGATGACGCTGGAAAATCTGCAAAAAATCGCAGCAACTCAGGAAGGACCTTACAGTGACCATCTGCGCCGCCATTGGCTGAACTTGCAAGAGGATGCAGAATTGCTAGCTGCGGTCAAACAAGTGATGACAGCAAATCGCGCCGTGGATGTAGGCACAACTGAAGCGTTTAAACTCCGCAGTATGGGGTTAGTTAAGTTTCAAGGCAATGAAGTGGTGCCACTGTGTAAATTGTATCGTCAATATTTTTGCGACTCCCTGGTTTTACTACGTAAAACCGTCCCTCTCCGATTCGGAGAGGGAAAGACTTGAACTTTAGTTAAAGGCAAGGAAGGGAGAGGTTTGTCGAACTCACGTTGTCTTTCACGCCGTATGCGACTTTATCTCAAACCTAACCTAACCCCCAACCCTTTCCTTACTAGCGTTGGGGAGCAAGAATCAAAGCCTCTCCCCGAAACGGAGAGAGGTTTGGAGAGGGGTTTTAAGAATAAGTTCCACATCGCGTTATTTCATAATTTTTAATTTTTAATTTTTAATTATTTATGACCCAGTACCAATATCAAGTCGGTGGTAGTCTGCCTCAAAATGCACCAACTTATGTTAGACGGCAAGCTGACGATGACCTCTATGAAGGCTTGAAGGCTGGGGATTTTTGTTATGTACTCAATTCCCGGCAGATGGGGAAATCTAGCTTGCGGGTGCAGGTAATGCAGCAGTTGCAAACTGAGGGATTTGCTTGTGCTGTTGTTGATATTACAGCTATTGGGACGGTAGATATTACGCCAACGGAGTGGTATGCCGGGGTGATTGATACTCTGGTGGGAAGTTTTAATATTTATACAACTTTTGATTTAGATACTTGGTGGGCTGATAACGCTTTGCTTTCACCAGTGCAGCACTTGAGCAAGTTTATTGAAACGATTTTACTAAAAACAATTGCTGAAAAGATTGTTATTTTTATTGATGAAATTGACAGCGTTCTGAGTCTTTCATTCAACTTGGATGACTTTTTTGCAGTTATCCGCGATTGCTACAACCGACGAGCAGACCATCCTGAATATAATCGCATCACTTTTGCGTTGATTGGCGTGTCTACGCCTTCAGATTTGATTCAAGACAAACGCCGGACACCTTTTAATATTGGACGGGCAATTGATTTAACCGGCTTTGAACTATATGAGGCGGAACCTTTGGCGCGGGGTTTGGCAGCAACGGGAAATCCTCAAGAGGCAATGGCGGCGGTGCTGGCTTGGACGGGGGGACAGCCATTTTTGACGCAGAAAATTTGTAAGTTGTTAATTGAGGAATGCCTTGTAGAGAGGCGATTTATCGCGTCTTCTGGAGACGAGGAGAAATCCCAAATTGACGAGTTAGTGGCAGGGGTGGTAAGAAGGCGGATTATTGAGAATTGGGAAGGACAAGATGAACCGGAGCATTTGAAGACGATTCGAGACAGAATCATGCAAAGTGGGGCGCACTGGGCGGCTTTTGGGATTGTGTCAGCAAATTGTGCAGCAGCGTGAGATTGTAGCTGATGATAGTGATGACCAAATGGCGCTGCGGTTGACTGGGTTGGTGGTAAAGCGGGATGGAAAGTTGCGAATTTATAACCGCATCTATGCAGAGGTATTTAAGTGGGAATGGTCTGAAAATATTTTAGCTAGGTTGCGTCCATACTCTGATGCTTTTAATGCTTGGGTCGCTGCTGATTTTCAAGACGAATCGCGGTTGTTGCGGGGAAAAGCGTTACAAGAGGCTTTGGTTTGGCGAATTGGTAAAGGTTTGACTGATGTCGATGACCGATTTTTGGATGCTAGCCAAGAGTTAGAAAGATTGGAGGTTGAGAGAAATTTAGAGTTAGCCAAGAAAGAACAAGAAATTTTAACAGCAGCTAATCAAAAAGCTAGACAGACAGTTTTAATTGCTTGGGTGTTGTTGTTTATTTCTGCGTTAGCTGCGATTGGGTTAGGAGTATTAGCAAGCAGGAGTAATCAACAACTGGCTTCGGCAGAAAATCAACTGAAGATAATTGATAGTGAGAAAGGACAGAGAGAGCAAGAACTAACAACGGCACAGCAGCGAATTGACAATGCTAATAAAAAGCTGACTGATGCACAAAAAAAGGTAGTGGATGCTGAGGCTAATTTAAAAAAGCAACAGCAAACTGCCAAGGAACAATTAGCTGCAACAAACCAAAAACTAGCACAAGTCACAGACAAGGAAAATCAGGCGCGAGGACAAGTAGGAAAGGCGCAAAATTTCGGCAATCCAGTGACAATTATTTGCATCTGGTGTTTGCAGTTCATAATTTCCCAAATCATCTCGCCGATAAACTTCTAGCACTCCGCTATCTGGTTCAAAAATGGCATAGTTTGGCACTTGTAAAATCTGCTCATAATAAAACCATTTACCTGGAGGATAGGTCGGTTTACTCGAATACTCTCCACCTTCGGTATCTGAGAGAAATTCCATCACAATTACGGGAATATCGCCTTGGAGTCGTGGGGTATAACTGCGCTTCACTTCTTCTCGTGAGACTCGAATAGATGATACATATCCCCAATCTGGTGCTTTGACCACAAATCGATTATTCAAGGTGGCGCAGATACCGTAGTTAGTGATGGTTAAAGCATCGGCGGGTAATCTGCCAGCAAGTTCTAAGCTTTCTGTTAAAGCAGCAGCCAAGAGTAGCTGATTAATGTTATCCACTGGCTCGTTGTCTAAAACAAAATCATCAGGTAACTTTTCCCAGGTGACATTATGAGTGGCTGCATTGGCTAGCATAATCAGAATATCTCAAGTACAACTTTAATTTCTAATGACCCGATTAAAAAATTGCACACGGCGTTACTCCTGAGCAAGGGTTCGCACTTCTTCCACTGATAATCCCAAAGCTTGGAAAATCTGTTCAATGCTCAAATTCATTTGCAATAATCGGGGTATGGCATCTCTTCTAGCTTGTTCTGCAAGTTCCGCCCGTTGTCGTTCTTGTTCGGCGTTGCGAGAAATTTCTGTATAAGTTAAAAACCGTTCTCCATTAGGGCGATATAACTGTAAACCCTCTGATGATGGAACAAAGCGAATTTTTAAACGGGGACTCACCCAATCTTCCATTTGGGGGATGACATCTAAACCGTCTTTTCTACGCAACCATCCACGCAAATTGTTGCGATCGGGATCGTAAATGTAGTATTCTTCTACGCCATAGTGATCGCAGAAAAGTAATTTCTTGTCCATTTCAGTTTGGGTGTTGCTCGGAGAAAGAATTTCAAACACTACTTGCGGTGCAATTCCCTCCTCTTTCCATTGTTGGTAGCACAACCGATCGCCTTTTGGTCTACCCAATACCACCATCACATCTGGGGCGTTAACGATTTTGTTACGTCCCTCTACGGGATACCAAAATAAATCTCCCGCGACAAATACATTTGGATCGTCGGCAAATAGCCAATCTAAATTCTGCTTAATTTCCACAATCCAGCCAAACTGTATGGTATTATTAGCGACTGGTTGTCCGTCACTATCTGGGTAGATGACCTCTGGCTGCGTCGGCGGTTGGATTTGCGATACCATAGCTTCGCCCTCAGAAGGATATTTAATCAGGATGCTTCCAAATTAGCAGACTCTTAAGGATGTCTGCGCCATGAATCTGGAAGGATAAGTAACTAAAACAGTACGATTGTTCTACTATAAACTAATTAAAGATAGTATTATTAAGGACTGTTTCATAAGAAACTCCTTCTTCGCCGCCCAATATGTCAGACCAACAGCTAGCAGCATCCTTGAATGGACATCTTCCGTACCCCAGCCACAACAGCCAGAATACCATTCGGATTCGGGGTGCTAGGCAGCATAATCTGAAAAATATTGACTTGGAATTGCCACGCGATCGCCTAATCGTATTCACTGGCGTTTCTGGTTCTGGTAAGTCTTCCCTAGCCTTTGATACGATTTTCGCTGAAGGGCAACGTCGCTATGTGGAATCCCTCAGCGCCTACGCACGGCAATTTCTCGGACAACTGGATAAGCCGGATGTAGAAGCCATTGAAGGCTTAAGTCCAGCAATTTCCATTGACCAAAAGTCAACGTCTCATAACCCCCGTTCCACTGTGGGTACGGTGACAGAGATTTACGACTATTTGCGGCTGTTATTTGGTCGGGCTGGCGAACCCCATTGTCCGATATGCGATCGCTGTATTGCACCCCAGACAATCGATGAGATGTCCGATCGGATCATGGAATTACCAGATCGCACCCGCTTCCAAATACTTGCACCTGTTGTCAGGGGGAAAAAAGGCACACATCGTAAGCTTTTGTCAAGTCTTGCTTCTCAAGGTTTTGTCCGCGTGCGGATCAATGGCGAGATCCGTGAACTGTCAGATTCCATTGAATTGGATAAAAATTTTACCCACACCATCGAAGTGGTAATTGACCGCTTGGTGAAAAAGGCTGATATTCAAGAGCGTTTGGTTGATTCCCTGTCTACGTGTCTCAAGCAATCGGGTGGTATTGCAGCCATTCTAGTGAGTCTGCTTGGCGACGATGGACAAGAAAAAGAAGAAGAATTGGTATTTTCGGAAAATTTTGCCTGTCCAGAACATGGCGCGGTAATGGAGGAACTATCACCGCGATTGTTCTCGTTTAACTCGCCTTATGGTGCTTGTCCGCACTGTCATGGAATCGGGACTTTAAGGAGATTTGCGCCAGACTTGATTGTACCCGACTGGGAAGCGCCAGTTTATGCTGCGATCGCGCCTTGGTCAGAAAAAGATAATTCTTATTACTTGGAATTACTCTATAGCGTCGGGCAGATTTATGGATTTGAGTTACAGACAAATTGGAGCAAGCTGACAGAAGAACAGCAGCAAATCATTTTGTTTGGTGAGAAAGATGAACGAGCCGCAGAAGCACAAAGAAAGCAGAGTTTTAAAGGTGCTATTCCAATTTTGCAACGGCAATATGAGGGTGGTTCTGAATTAATTAAGCAAAAATTAGAGCAGTATTTAATCGATCAACCGTGCGAAGTTTGTAAAGGAAAACGATTAAAACCGGAAGCCTTAGCGGTGAAGTTGGGGCAGTATGGAATTTTAGAATTGACTACCGTATCAATTCGAGATTGTCGGGAGAGAATTGAGCAATTCAAGTTGAGCGATCGCCAGTTAAAAATTGCTGATTTAGTCCTCCGAGAAATCAAAGCAAGATTGCAATTCTTGTTAGATGTAGGTTTAGATTACCTCACCCTTGACCGTCCCGCTATGACGCTTTCTGGTGGCGAAGCCCAACGAATTCGTCTAGCAACGCAAATTGGTTCTGGATTAACAGGAGTTCTCTACGTTTTAGATGAACCCAGTATTGGTTTGCATCAACGAGATAATGGTAGGCTGCTCAAAACCCTAACGAAATTGCGCGATTTGGGTAATACATTAATTGTCGTTGAACACGATGAAGAAACTATTCGCGCAGCCAACCACATTGTTGATATTGGCCCTGGTGCAGGAATTCACGGCGGAAATATTATCGCCCAAGGTGATTTTCAGGCATTATTAGCAGCAGAAGATTCTTTGACGGGTGCATATTTATCAGGAAGACGAGTAATTACCACACCAGCAGAACGCCGAGAAGGAAATGGGCGCAGTTTGGGAATTAAAAATGCCCATCGCAACAATTTACAAAATATAGATGTAGACATTCCATTAGGTAAACTTGTCTCCATCACTGGTGTGTCTGGTTCTGGCAAATCTACCCTGATTAACGAATTACTATATCCATCTCTGCAACACCATTTAACTAAGAAAGTTCCTTTACCGAGACATTTGGATAAAATTCAGGGATTAAACGCGATTGATAAAGCGATCGTTATCGATCAATCCCCAATTGGACGCACACCACGTTCTAACCCTGCAACTTACACAGGAATTTTTGATGCCATTCGGGATGTATTTTCCCAAACAGTGGAAGCCAAAGCTAGGGGTTACAAACCTGGACAATTTTCCTTCAACGTTAAAGGTGGACGTTGCGAAGCTTGTAGCGGACAGGGTGTAAATGTTATTGAAATGAACTTTCTCCCAGATGTTTACGTGCAATGCGAAATTTGTAAAGGTGCTAGATACAACCGCGAAACTTTGCAGGTGAAGTATAAAGATAAGTCAATTTCTGATGTTCTGAGAATGACAGTTGAGGAAAGCTTAGACTTTTTCCAGAATATACCGAAAGCGATCGCGCGTTTGCAAACTTTATTTGATGTCGGGTTGGGTTATGTCCAACTAGGGCAACCTGCGACTACCTTATCTGGTGGTGAAGCGCAACGGGTAAAATTAGCAACCGAACTATCTCGACGCGCCACAGGTAAGACATTGTATTTAATCGATGAACCGACAACAGGGTTATCTTTTTACGATGTCCATAAATTGTTAGATGTGTTGCAACGATTGGTAGATAAAGGCAATTCAATATTAGTAATTGAACACAACTTAGATGTAATTCGTTGTTCTGATTGGGTGATAGATTTGGGGCCAGAAGGTGGCGATAAAGGTGGAGAATTGATTGCTGTGGGTACACCGGAGGAAGTTGCAAAAAATGCTAGGTCTTATACTGGGCAATATTTAAAGCAGGTTTTGAAACAGTATCCGGCGGTGAAATCTTAGTCTTTTGCAATTAGGGTACATTGCATACAGATCATTCCAGGTCAAAAAAGCGGGGAAGGTTGTAGCAAACGTATATGAAACTTCCTAACCGTGAGTGCGCTATCGTTGAAATAGATAAAATTGTGGGTTACTGTCTCAACCCAGAACATCCAGAGGGAAAACACAAAGCCCGTGTATTTAAATCTGCACTAAATTTAAATTTAGATGATGCAGAAGAATTAAAAGCAATTCTTTTACAAGCAGTAGTAAATTATGATGCTATCCCTGGTAAAAGGAATTCATACGGTCAAAAACATATCATTGATTTTCCCCTGAATCGTTCAGATAAACAAGCAATTATTCAAAGTGTTTGGATAGTGCGTAATAATGAAGGCTTCCCCCGCCTAGTCACCTGTTATGTAATCTAAGCAAAGAGGTAATGCCAATGAAAATATTAGATGTGGTTGCCCTAACCGAAGACTTACCAGAAGTGGGATTGCATCGCGGTCAAGTAGGAACGATTGTAGAAGAATATGAACCTGGAGTTTTTGAAGTAGAATTCAGCGATTTAACAGGAAAAGCTTATGCTATAGAAACTTTAAATGCTAGCCAGCTAATGACTTTATATCATCAACCAATTGGTGGGAAAACTTTATTGGTTTAACAAAATCAACAAATAAACAAACTTGCATCAACGTGAAAAAAATTACCCAAAGCTTCAGCTTGTTTTTTAGTGATTTCTAGTTCGCTATTTATGATTTTAGTAACAATCTCGCTTGAACCAATAATTTCTACCAAATCAGCTTGTTCTAAACTCCTAGCTTCCATCAAATGCAAGAGTCTTGAGCGAGGTGTAGAAACATTAAGCTGATAGTGCTTATCTTCAAAATCCTCAATCAGTTTTACCAATAATTCCAACAAAGCATCTTCTTCAGGAGTCAGATTAGAGCGAGAAAGCAGTTCTTCAACAGTTTCTAAAAATTTCTCGTTTTCTTCCTCTGTCTTGATAATCCGAGGTTGATGTTGAGACAGCAATTGGCTGTAAATGTCTGAGTTAAAAGTAAGGGTCATTTTTCCAGTAGTCTTTGTCATATTCGGCATGAGTTAAGACATATTTTATATAGATGACCTGCTTTTCATAGTTAATACTAGCAATTAAACGGTATTTATTACCTTTAATGTTGAAAACTATAAACTTGCTTACTGCTTCGGCTTGAGGATAAATAGTTTGAACTTCTAGCAAATTACCCCAGTCTGCTTTACTAGCGGTTATGTACCAGTCATCAAGTGCTTCACAGCAATCAGCGTGTTTTTGGCAGAATTGTCGTAGCTTTTTCCGACTGATGACATGCATTAATTTCTTATTTCGGGGTTTATCAGCTTGTTCTGGATAAATTATTAACTCACCATCTATCTAATTAGCCATCTCTCCCCTTTGCCAAAATTGCCGTAAAATCTCCCCAGGTTTACGATCCCAAGTGTCAATATGCTCGTATATCAAATTATCTTGGTTTAATTTATACGTTGAATAGCCATTAAAAAGCAAACCTGCTTTCCAAGGAACGCGTAACACTCCCCGCACTGTCCACTTTGCTAAAATAGTGTCTTCGGCTGACTGATAGACCTCATGCACATCAAAGGAAATTTGGGTAAAAAATAGCCGAGCATGAAATCGCAAAGTCCAAAATATAATGCGATAGTTAAATTTGTATTTGAATGTATTTACTGGGTCTTTAAAGTAGATATCGTCTGTATAAATGTGATATGAAATATCTTTTTCAAAAAGTGTTGGTAAATCCTCTTTTAAAGTTTTAATTACTTGTTCCACCGCTAATTGAGATTCCACGCGCATTTTTCCTTAAAAAATCTTTTTTAACAACCGTTGCCAAATAGAAGATGTCCTCTTGTTAATCACACCACCTGCACTCAAATCTGACAGAGTGGGAAATGATGCAGACTTAGCATAGGGGCCATTTCGTAAAACTTTAGCTAGGGTATTGTTATTTTCGCGCAAACCTTCGTAAAAAAAGAATACCTCTCCTTGAATGCCAAGTTGACGGTTGTATTCAATTGCCTGCACCAGATATTCTGGACTAATACAATAACTCCCAAGCTTCATCAATATTCCCGGCGCTAACTTGGGCAGCGTCGCATCTGTGAACTGCTGGTTTACTAGTTTATCAGCGATCGCAGCGTAACTCCTAAAATCACGGCGATAAATCTGCGGCTGAATCATATCAACTATTCCCCGGTTCAGCCATGCGGGTGAGTCTTGCAGATATTCCTGGAATGCCCAATCATGGATATTAGGTGCGATCGCAACTAATAAATTAGGATTCACCGTTTTCACTTCCCGGTAGAGACGCGCCAAAAACTCAGTGAGAATATCTGCACGCCACTGTAACCATTGCTTATCCTTAGGATTCTGTGGTGGATTGCAATTAAATTTCTGGCGATAGCGGGTGACAGTTACCTCATCATAGCCACCTTCACAAGGGAATGCAGGGAAGCGATCGTCTCCTTGAACCCCATCCACATCATAATTTTTTACAACTTCCAGCACCAAGTTCAAGAAAAATTCCTGTACTTGTAAGTCGAGAGCATTCAACCACTCAAAGCCGTTTTTCTTTAGTAAATTGCGGTTACAATCACGCGCAGCCCATTCCGGTTTTTTCTGTAAAAGTACACCACCATTCAAATTGTAGGAACTGGCAAAACCATATTCAAACCAAGGAATCACTTTCAACCCAACTCGCCGCGCCTCAACTACCACTTCTTCTAAAGGATCACGGCCTACAGACATAGGGTCAATTTCGACTCCAAATGTCTCCTGCATTGTTTGACTAGGATATAAAGTTACTGCCTTGTTCCAAACAACGGGAAACACCACATTAAATCCCGTCTCGGCAAGCAAATCCATCGCCTTAGCAATGCGTTGCTTTGACCTCAGAACCTTACTATCAGTAGTCGTCAGCCAGATACCACGGGTTTCTATTATTGCCATTCCTATAAATTGAAATTTTCGGCACTGCACCATCTAAACATTGACTATCCGACGATACCGCGCCTGTATTATTGTGTAAATTCCATAGGCAACTAAACCTAGTGCCACAATACCCAAAAGCCATGCTCCATTAGGCTGTTGCGCTAGCGTCTGTAATACTTCATCCAAACCTTGTGCAGTAGCGGCGTTCGATTGCCTAGCAGCTTCGATTAAAAACCAACCGATAATACAAAATACTATACCCCGTGCCGCTAAACCAAATCTGGAAATCCTCATTACCCATTGGGCTTGTGTGTTGCTTAATTCAGTTAAATTGAGTTCTTTACGAAATTTGCCACTAAAAGCTTGATAAAACTGATAGAAGCCTAGAGCAATTACAAACGCCCCCGCAGTTCCAACTAACCATTGACCAAAGGGTTGAGAAAGCAAACGTGCTGTCGAATCTTCAGTAGAATCACTACTATTTTTACCGCCGCCTGTACCCATAACAATTTTTACAGCACTTAAGGCTAAACTTGCATAAATCAAGCCATTAACTGCGTAACCAATTCGTACTGCCAAACCTTTGGCATCATTACCTTTATTTTCTGGGTCTTTAATTGCCTGTACAAAACGCCAGATTACGTATCCAATCAAGCCAATTGCAACTAAAGCCAGCAAAAATTTACCAAATGGCTGGTTGACGATTGTTTGAAGAGCGCCTTGGGTATCAGTTGTTTTACCACCCCTGCCAAAAGCCGCCTGTGCTGCCAGTAGTCCAACTATACCGTAAACTACTCCCTTGGAAACATAGCCAAATCGTCCCAGTCGCTCAACCCACAATGAGGCATGGTTTGTCAACTGTTGTGTCATAGTAGTTGGGGAGAAGTATTATATCTATCTTTTAGCAAAATTTACCCACTATTTACATCTACCTCAGGGCAAATTGTCTCTACCAAAGTTTACCCACTATTTACATCTACCCCAGGGCAAATCGTCTAATATTTTTATAAAAATTCACTATCGTAATACTGCCTTTTAATAGATGTGAGGCTTCTCAAAATAATACTACAGTTATTAAATACAGTATTATCATTTAGTGTTTTTTAATGCTAATTTAGATTAATTATGTCTTTAATAGAAACTTCTTGGAAACATGAATATGTAACTACCAATGGGGTAAAACTACACTACGTTACCCAAGGTGAAGGCCCCTTAATATTGATGTTGCATGGGTTTCCTGAGTTTTGGTACTCTTGGCGGCATCAAATACCAGAATTTGCTCAAGACTTTAAAGTCGTTGCCCTTGACTTGCGTGGCTACAACGATAGTGATAAACCAAATGAGCAATCAGCTTATGTAATGGATGAGTTTATCAAAGATATTGAGGGAGTAATTAAAGGATTAGGATACCAAAAATGTGTATTAGTTGGACATGATTGGGGAGGTGCGATCGCTTGGAATTTTGCCTATGCTCACTCCGAAATGTTAGAGCAATTAATTATCCTTAACCTGCCTCATCCTGCCAAATTTGCCCAAGGGTTACGCACTCCTCAACAGTTGCTACGTAGCAATTACATATTCCTTTTTCAACTACCCTGGGTACCAGAATTACTTTTACAATCTTCAGACTACCAAGTAATTGAAACAGCTTTTAAAGGTACAGCAGTTAACAAGAGTGCTTTCACCAAAGCGGATCTTGAAGCTTATAAAAATGCTGCTGCAAAACGTGGTGCGCTCACAGCAATGTTGAACTACTACCGTAATATTTTTCAACAGAGAATGCTAAATCCAAATTGGGGCGTTCTAGAAGTGCCAACACTGATGATTTGGGGAGAAAATGACACTGCACTTGGCAAGGAGCTAACCTACAATACCGAAGCCTATGTCAGGGACTTTCAAATCAAGTACATACCCAATTGTGGACATTGGGTGCAGCAAGAACAACCTGAGTTGGTTAATCAGTATATGCGAGAATTTCTGAGAACTAAAACTAACAGTATTTACTAAAAAGTATAAATACTTATCAAATTAGCCAAATTATGGCGAGTAGTGCAAGCTCCTAAAAAGATTTAACAGTGATTTAACACTGGCAATTTTTTAGGGATTATCAAGTAAAAATCGCCAAAAATTAGAATTAACGGCATTTGTTAGATTACCGTTATCTCTGTTTCATATCACAACTAAGTTGTCAAGAGATGGATTGACCTCAAGAAGTTTAATGAGATAATAGAGTTGTGAGGGACAGAACGGACGCAACTTGATTATTTAAGGGGGAAAATTATGAAACTCCAGCTATTAGCGGCCATGGCCTTAGCAACTCCCCTATTTTTCGCTAGCTCGGTTAGAGCCGAAAATCCGCAGGACTTACAAAAGCTGCTTTCAACTGGGGAATGTATCCGGTGTGATCTAGCGGGAGCTAACCTCAGTGGCGCTCATTTAATTGGTGCTGACTTGAGAGACGCGAAGCTCCAAGGAGCCAACCTTGTAGGGGCTAACCTCGAAGGTGCTGACTTAACTGGTGCAAATTTGGCAGGTGCGAACCTAACATCAGCTTATGTCACCAATGTGAATTTGAAGCAAACTAATCTCAACGGAGTAAATTTTACTCGCGCTACAATTCACGATTCTAATGTGTATAAAGCATCAATGAATGATCTCATCCTAACTGATGCCGAAATATTTAACACTGGAATCGGGATTGGTGGAGAAGATGCCAACATTCCTGATTGGGAGTAGGCTGAACTAAGTAGGCAGGTTAAATAAACACAACATCAGAGAAACTGGTTTTTTGCCAGCATTAACCTTAAAATCTGCCCATACACTATACAAGAATAAAAAATGAAACCCCTCTGCCTTGTAATGACTTTAGTATGACGAAAGCAGAGGGGATTTCTTATTAAGTTGTGCTGGCCGCTACACACGAAGCAAGGATGTTTCCTTAAGCTGTAAGCGCTATGATTGAACTTTATTGAACGTCTTATGCATTGGTTGTTATCTGGGCCGTTGAGTATAGAAAAATTAACGGTTAATATTACAGGGTTGTCTGCATCATTACAAGGTAAGAAGTTGGTGCAGTTGTCAGATTTTCACTACGATGGTTTGCGGCTATCGGAAGAGATGTTAGAAAAAGCGATCGCACTTACTAACCAAGCTGAACCAGATTTAGTTTTATTAACTGGTGACTATGTAACTGACGATCCGACACCGATTCACCAACTGATACTTCGACTCAAACATCTGCAAAGTCGCAGTGGTATCTATGCTGTTCTTGGCAATCACGATATCCATTACAAACACGCAAAAGCAGAAGTTACCGATGCCCTTACTAGCATTGGAATTCACGTCCTTTGGAACGAAATTGCCTATCCATTAGGAAAAGAATTGCCTCTTGTTGGATTGGCAGACAGTTGGTCACGGGAATTTAATCCCGTACCAGTCATGAATCAACTAAACCCCGACATACCCCGCATCGTTTTATCTCATAACCCTGATAGTGCAGAGATACTGCAAACATGGCGAGTTGACTTACAATTATCTGGTCATACTCACGGTGGTCAAATCATGATTCCCGGAATTGGGCCTGCAATGTTTTTTTACGAAAAGCTAACAGAAAAAATACCCAGCAAAGTGCGGCGTAGAGTGCCATTTTTGCAAGAAAATATTTCTGTAGTCAAGCATTGGGAATGGGCACAGGGTTTCCATCGGATAGGAAAAAATCAGCTATATGTCAATCGTGGTTTGGGAACTTACCTCCCAGGACGCTTATTTTGCCGCCCAGAAGTTACTATAATCACTCTACAAGGTGACTAAGTAATTCAAATGTCAAAATTCAAGAACGCAATCACAGTAGGTATTCTGGCTAATAAATCACTACAAATTAAAGCTAGTATTTAAGTTAATTAGTTAGTTATATTTGGAGTATATGACATAAATTATTGCAGTTTATCAAGTTACATTTTGATTTTTGGTAAGCTGTAAGCGCTGGTATGAGGAGTATCGGTTGCCTTATGCATTGGTTGTTTACGGGACATTTAAGAGTAGATAAAATCACGGTTAAGATTGCGGAACTTCCAGCATCTTTACAAGGTACAACCCTAGTGCAGTTGTCAGATTTTCACTACGATGGTTTGCGGCTGTCGGAAGATATGTTAGAAAAAGCGATCGCACTTACTAACGAAGCTGAACCAGATTTAATTCTATTAACTGGTGACTACGTAACTGACGATCCCACGCCGATTCACCAATTGGCGCTTCGACTCAAACATTTGCAAAGTCGCTGTGGTATCTATGCCGTACTTGGTAATCATGATATCTATTACAGCCACTCAAAAGCAGAAGTTACACAGGCGTTAACTAGCATTGGGGTACATGTGCTTTGGAATGAAATCGCCTATCCATTAGGAAAACAATTACCATTGGTAGGACTAGCTGATTATTGGTCACAGGAATTTTACCCTGCACCAGTCATGAATCAATTAGACTCCGTTACACCCCGCATCGTTTTATCCCATAATCCAGATACAGCTAAGATATTGCAGCAATGGCGCGTAGATTTGCAACTATCTGGTCATACCCACGGTGGTCACATCGTAATTCCAGGCATTGGGCCTCTAGTATTTTATTATAAAAAGCTGCTGAAACGAATTCCCAAAAAATTACGGCGTTGGGTAACATTTTTCCTGGGAGACTGTTCTAAAGTCGTGCGCTATTGGGAGTGGGCGCAAGGGTTTCACAAGGTAGAAGAAAATCAACTATATGTCAATCGTGGTTTAGGAACTTATAAACCAGGACGTTTGTTTTGTCCGCCAGAAGTGACTGTAATTACGTTAGTTAGTCATTGTTAGTCATTAGTCATTAGTCTAAATAACAAAGGACAAATGACAAAGGACAAAAATGCATAACACTCAAAGCAGAAACCGCCTGAAGCTACGATGGATAAATATCAGCAGCTTGGGGCGGTTTCTCGAAGATCAAAGAATTCAGAAGTAATTAACTCAAACTAAGGTGGACAGCATTGGCGATCGCTATACTCAGAATTGCACATCCTAACATTCAAACTAGGCAGGCATTTTCTGGCAGTGCGTTTTAAAACCTCCAAAACAACTCATTGAACTTCAAGCGAGAATACATTCAATGGATGCCACAACCAAAAGAGCGATCGCAAGAACATTAGAGCAGGAGGTACAGGCTCTAAATGGAAAGTTTTTGTTTAACTCTTAACCTGTTTGTACCTTGCTCTTAATCTAGCATCATGTTTGTTTAGCTACAAGGCACTTTTACTAAACTTGAATACCATTAATTTATCGCAATAATTCAGAAATATTTCTTAAGAATATTCCCACTTGTTAGATGTTGGTGTTAATACCAGCATTATCAAGTGGGCTGATTCAGAAGTCGTTATTGAGCAGAACCGCCTGTAGTAGTATCATCTGCGGTAGAAGAACCGCTATTAGATGTACTGTTTGACTGGTCTACTCCTTGAGATGGAGTGGTTTTAGAGGTATCATTTTTCGCACCTGGAACCACAGTATTACTAGAAGTACCACCCTCGTTCTGCGAATTCGGAGTATTACTACTTGGACTTTGTGTAACTTTCGGTGTTGGCTGAGTTACAGAAGGTGCTTTTTCTGCCGCAGGCTGCTGCGGTGGGATAGTAATGTTAATATCCGGTTGGCGAGGTGCAGGTGGAGGTGTAACCTGCTGTTGTGGAACAGGAACAGCAACAGGAACAGGTACTTCCCTGGTTCTTTCGATTATCGTCGTTTTTGTTTGTGGAGAAGCACTAGGAGTTGGACTACTACTTGGTACAGGAACCACGACTGGCACAGTATTGTCAACGGCTGCGTTATTCTGCTGGTTGAAGTACCAGACGCCACCTATAACCAAACCAAGCAGGGAAGTGATGATAATACCCAACAGCAAACCACCACTAGCATTGTTTTCATCACGCTGGGCTAAATCTGCTTGCTGGTAGCTACGCTCAACATTTCTACCTTGTACGTAACCGTTAGTGTAAGAGTTGGGATTAGCTGTGCTGTTCTTAACTGTTTCAGTGGTTCGTGTCAAGTCAGTGTGATTATTACCATTAATATCAGTGTAAGATTCTTGCTTGATTTCACTGTTTTTGATTTCGCGTTCATTGGGAATAGACATAGCTGTTGATTTCGCTCCTCGATATGATTTTGACAAACTAAAGTTTTGTAATGAACAAGAGGTTTTAATGAGCTTAAAAATTTATGTTGCTGATAAATATTGAGTTTTATTTGCTACTCAACTGTTGGTAACTATCAGAATAACCTCTGAGATTAAACAAGTGGCTCTATCTCCAGGAAGTTAATACTTAATCTAAAGAAAGATTATCCCAAAGATAGATGTTATTAAACTGTTAGGTGACGTGTTGATGAAAAATCCAGTAATTTGCTTCAGTTATCTAAATTTTTAATCAACTTGAATAGATTATGCTTATAGATCATTTATAAAAGAATGACAGCCTTACTGATGGGGAATAGGGTAATAGTTTTATCCCCACTGCCACTAGCCAGCGTCTTACCATCTGGGCTAAAGGCAACGGAATAAACCGCATCTTCACCTGCTGAAAAAGTACAAACTTCATTGCCTGTATCTAGCTGCCATAACTTGATAGTTTTGTCTTTGCTACCACTAGCTAAAATCCTGCCATTTGGGCTAAAAGCGATAGAACTAACATGATCAGAATGCCCAGTTAGGGTGCAGAGTTCTTGACCGCTTTCTATGAACCTATCCCACTATTCTAAAAATCCCTACTTTTTTCGTAAAATGTGCTTGAAAACCTTTATTTTTCGTTTTCAATTCTCAACAAGCTTAAGCTTTTTAGCATAAATATTATTAGTGGGATAGGTTCATATGCCATAGCTTAATCCTCTTGTCCGAACTACCACTTGCTAAAGTTTTGCCATTTAGGCTAAAAGCAACAGAATTTACCCCTCCAGACCAGGAAGACTCTCTATGTCCCTTAAGGGTTTGTGGTTCTTTGTTAACTAAATGCCAAATTTTTATGGTTTTGTCATCACTACCACTGGCTAAAGTTTGCCCATCTGGGCTGAAAACGACAGACATTACCTTATTTGAATGACCTTTGAGAGTGCGTACAGATATTAAATCTTGCATATTCAAGAACACTAAATAAATCAACAGCAAGTTTAGCTTTACTTAGTATTGCCCAGTACAAGTATTATCTAACTCAAGATATGATGTCGCCGTCAGAAGCGTCTTAAACTATATTCGCTTTTTATCTCCAACGCCGATTTAGCCGCAATATCTTTTTAATTCCCTGACAAAATCTTTCTACCAAAGGTCTAGGTTTTGATACATATCTAGGCGATCGCGATTTACGAGTAGCGCCTGGATTTCTTAACTCTTCTTCTATTTGTGCAGCTTTATTTAAATCGGAAGCGGCTCTATATTCGTATCCCAGTTGTGAGCAAACTAGCCCACGATATTTATACGCCTCAATATAGTGAGGATTTAGACGAATTGCATGGGTAAAATCTGCGATCGCATCCTCATACTTGCCTTCTGTAGCATTCTCTACCCCTAAACTATAGAAAGTTTCAGCATCCCAACGATTGACAGATATTTTTGTGGGATTTTTAGGTGAAGATGAAGATGGATTTTCAGGAATAGGAGGCTCAGATGGACTTTCAGATTTGAGCTTGTTGTAAGCTGAGTTGATTGATTTGATTTTTTCCTCAGCTTCCTGTTTTTGCTTTTGCTCAAGAAAGCGATCGGGATGCCAAATTTTCACCAGTTGACGGTAAGCTCGTTTTACTTGTGCTTGTGATGCACCCGGTTCCAACCCAAGAATTTCATAAGCATGATTGAGATCGAGGTCATCGCGCATACTGAAAAAATCGGCAACTATATAGATATATGTTAACTATTCCCCTAAATCTCCTCCAATCAACACAAACGCCCCATTCTGGTTATCACTGGGATGGTAGTAGTCGTCGCTTCTTTGAAGGGTGGTATTACCGCGTCACTTTACCGGAAATTGGGCAAACATTCGCCTTTATGTACTCCATCGAAGACCCCATTGGTGGTAAACCCCACAGTGGTGGTGCAGCCCAAATCCTCGGCCCGGATGATGAATATTTATGGCGTACTTTTCCTGATGTAAATAAATTTTGGGGTAGTCGAGATGTCCTGGGTTTAGGTCATTGGGGTAAAACAGATTTGCAAATTTCTCCTATATATTTGCTCCCAGCAGAGTTTGAGCATCATGTTCAAGAGGGTTATCAAGCCACAGCAACCTTGAATCAAGGAATCATTTGCGATCGCGCCACCAATAATTATTGCCGTTGGCAGTATGAAATTCAACCAGTATATGGTTGGGGTGATAAAAATAGTATTCAGCAATCAACCGGAGGCTGGCTGTCATTCTCACAGATTTTTGAACCCGGATGGCAGATTTTGATGGCTCACGGTTTAGCTAGTGGAAAGATTGATTGGAATGGCAAAATCTACGAATTCACCAATGCCCCAGCCTACGGCGAGAAAAATTGGGGTGGTGCTTTTCCTCAAAAATGGTTTTGGATAAATTGTAATTGCTTCGAGGGCGAACCCGACTTAGCATTAACTGCTGGCGGTGGACGACGGGGTGTACTGTGGTGGATGGAATCTGTAGCGATGATTGGGTTGCACTATCAAGGCAAGTTTTATGAATTTGTTCCCTGGAATTCACAAGTAGATTGGGAAATTCAGCCTTGGGGTAGATGGCAAATGAAAGCTACCAATTCTAATTATGAAATTCAATTGACAGGAACCACCGATTTGCCTGGTACACCTCTGCGTGCGCCTACAGAGGATGGTTTAAGATACTGTTGCCGAGACACTATGCAAGGAAAGTTAAATTTAGAGTTACGAGAACTAAATGGGAGAAAATCTAAAATAATTCTCAAAGCAGAAAGTTTTCTTTGTGGCTTAGAAGTAGGCGGCGGCTCTTGGGATAATGTTTGGCAGTCTCGGTAAAAGTACTGCTATAATTATATGTGCTTCATAGTTGGGGTTGTAGCTCAGTTGGATAGAGCGGACGCCTCCTAAGCGTCAGGTCGTGCGTTCGAATCGCACCAGTCCCGTAAGCAAAGAAATCCTTAAGACCTTAACTAATAGGAGGTCATAGGGATTTTCTTTTCACCGTAAGTAGCTGGAAAACGCCTCTTTTAATTCTTCTACATCAAGTCATTTTACGAATGCGAATACTTTTAGATGAAATAACAGTAAAAGCTCCTAATAATTCATCTGCATGTTGATTAATGGCATTGCCAACAATTTCTGCTTTATCATTTGCAGATAAACCGAATAACCGAATTAACACAACACCTGTTGCAATTCGACACAAACGAAAAACTAACTCACCAAAATCCTTATCTGATGTCAATATAATTGCACCTTCATTGTTAGCCAAATTCAAAACTTCATCGTCAGGAATTCCTGGTTCCATTTCCACAACATACAAAGTTTCGTGACCATCAAGCCGTAGACGTTCAACGATTTGCCAATCTAAATTTTCGTCCCCTAAAAACTTCAAGAAGCTTTCTCAATCGTTGGATAAACCACATCATACCTTAAAGCTTGAGCCGCAAATGCCAAAGCTGCTTTAATTCCTTCATCGGTAAGTCGCGGATGCGCTTCGAGTATTTGCTGAGGTGTTTCACCCGCAGCAAGTTTTTCAAGAATTAACTCAACTGTAATACGAGTTCCTAAAATGACAGGTTTGCCCATCATTATTTTTGGATCGGATACGATTTTTTGCATGAATTAAGATTATTTGGATAGATGATTAATATATAACGCGATATAAGGACGCAGTGGCAAGGGAGAAACAACAATGATACAGGAACCCGTTTTTGAAGAAAGCAGTGGCAACGTATTCACTGATCTCGGTTTAGAGGATGCTTCGGAACTTTTTATGCGAGGCAAGATAGGGATTCAGGTACTGCGCCTCCTTTCTCAACGCAACCTGAAACAGCGCGAAATCAGCGAACTTCTTGGCATTCCCCAGCCAGAAGTATCTCATTTGATGAAAGGAGAGTTTCAACGGTTCAGCGAGGGCAAACTCCTCATTTTCCTCAAGCGGCTCGATGTGGAAATCAGCTTACATGTTCGCCCTCGTCATGCGTCGGGCCAATCTGCTGAAACTTTTATATCGCTATAGGACAGGATGGGAGGCATGTTGGATCTACTCTTGAGCAAATGTGTCAAAAAGACAACTAGAAGAAATTTCTTTGTTGCTAATCAGCGACTCATTGCAAAAATCTGTTCAGCCGTTAAGGGAATGTTCGGAAACAATCTAGAATCAATTCGATCCTGCCCTCGAAACACCTTCGGGGGTAAATACTCTCCATCTTCAAGTTGGTAGATTGTAATGGTTGGCTGCTTGGGAGAGCCAATGAACCGAATGCCACCAAAAGCAGCATAGTCTACAATGATGTACTCGAAAACGCCCAAGTCTTCATATTCAGCAAGTTTTGTCAGATAGTCGTCCTTCCAGTTGTTGCTAACGACCTCAATGATTCCGGGTGGTGGAATATATGCAGCAGCAGAACTAGAGCTAGTTTTCATCCTCTGCCATTCAACTCTTGCAAATATGACAATATCTGCTTTCCGGCTTTTTTCCTTTTCTCCTGATGCTGTTTTGAGCCTAACCTGCTTGGACTGACGCGACACGTAAGGCAGGTCATTTTCTTGGCAGTGATTTTCTAAGTAGGTACACAGTCGCTCGATCAAATCCTCATGATTTGCATTTGGTTCTGATAATGGCACGGGAATCCCATCCAATAGCTCAAACTCTCTGCCTGAACCATCGTCCCAGGCAAGAAACTCTTCAAAAGTCAGTGGTTGTGTGACGGTTGCGTACATCGCCCTCGCTCCCTTGCTGACGGGTACTTCACTCAATGCTACCAAGATGTACAGCTTTGTGTATGAGTACTGGCTGATTTTTCTTGCCGTAGTTCTGAAATAACAGCTTGAGGGTGGATAACAGAAGGCGATCACAATTGGTGAGTGTAGTACGATGGCATTTTTGTGAAAATACCCATTTTAATTATCTGATTGTATTCTGTGACTATTAATAGTTCGTAACTTCTGTTATCTTTTGTTCTGCCTAAAAAAGCTAAAAAATCAAATTCCCATTTATTAAAGTATATACACTTATTGACTTGGTAGCTTTTAGTATTTAAAGTTACTAGGAATCACGAATTGACAAAATCATAATTATATGTATCAAAGTCCAACTTCTGTTTTAAGTGTTCTAAGATAAAATCACGAGCGACCTGAAGAGACAAGTTTCTCTGGATTTGGTACCAGTTTTCAATTAACTCTTCTGCTCGCATTAACTCT
>JAHHHS010000051.1 GCA_019359215.1 Nostoc indistinguendum CM1-VF10
CAATCAAGCGCTGTGCATCTTGAGGATTTTTTTCAATATGGCTCAGTATAGAACTCATGTTTTAGCACCCAAAAACATCATGTAATATTCTTTTACCATCAAATATTACTATTTTGGAGATGTCTATTAAACACCCAACCTCCTAGTACCTATTCTCCTATTAACCAAACCTAATTGCTGCGATCGCTTCAAATACTTCACCCAAGATTGCTCTGACAACTGGGAAATGGCATTTGGTGACAGTGTTGCTGTGAAAATATCTTTGCCACTGGTAACACCACTAACGCCTAAACGTTCTAAAACAGCAGTTGCAGCAGAGTCTAAAATTGGTTCAGTATGAATGAAAACCCCCAAATTTGATTCTTCTAAACTTTGAACATCATTTAGCGCTGTAGCAAGGGCAGCATCTAGCTTTTGATAATTCATTAGCAATTCCTGAGTAAAAAATGCGGGCAATTTTTAGTCTATCTTACAACCAATTTATCAAGTTTATGAGTTATAATTACCTATCTTTGTACAGAATTAATGCACTAATTTCTACGTCAAATTACAGATTAATTGTTAGAGGGATAAACAAAGAATTAATGGGTAATAATTCAATAGTGTTAGCAGCATGAAATGCAATTGCTTTGTTTCTTGGCTTCTCTGCTACTCCCCTTTTCGGTAAAATAACTTAGCAGATCAGCAAGGAACAGGTTCAGGATCATGGCTCAAGCTAGTATTGGGATTATTGGTGGCAGTGGTCTGTATAAAATGGACGCACTCAAAGATGTAGAAGAGGTGCAAGTTCAAACTCCCTTTGGTTCACCATCTGATGCTTTGATTCTGGGGACTTTGGATGGCACACGAGTAGCTTTTTTGGCGCGTCATGGTCGCAATCACACGCTGTTACCCTCTGAATTACCGTTTCGCGCTAATATCTATGCGATGAAGCAATTGGGTGTGGAGTATTTAATTTCAGCTAGTGCTGTGGGTTCCTTGAAGGAAGAGGCGAAACCACTGGATATGGTGGTTCCAGATCAGTTTATTGACAGAACGAAAAATCGAATTTCAACCTTTTTCGGTGAGGGAATTGTTGCTCACATTGCTTTTGGCGATCCGATTTGTAAGAACTTGGCTGGTGTGTTAGCAGATGCGATCGCATCTCTCAATTTACCAGAAGTTACTCTCCATCGCGGCGGCACTTATGTCTGCATGGAAGGGCCAGCTTTTTCCACTAAAGCAGAATCGAATCTTTACCGCAGTTGGGATGCAACAATCATCGGCATGACGAATTTACCAGAGGCCAAGTTGGCAAGGGAAGCGGAAATTGCTTATGCAACTTTAGCGCTGGTGACAGATTATGATTGTTGGCATCCAGACCATGATAGTGTGACAGTGGAAATGGTGATTGGCAATTTGCTGCGGAATGCTGTGAATGCTCAAAAGGTGATTCAAGAAACTGTACAGCGCTTAAGTGAAAATCCGCCAACCAGTGAGGCGCATTCGGCGTTGCAGTATGCGATTTTGACTCAGTTGGATAAAGCACCCGCAGCGACGAAGGAAAAGTTAGGGTTATTGTTGCAGAAGTATTTGTAATATTGGTGATGAATCAGCGATGTCTACGCCTACGCAGTTTCTTATTACAGTTTTGCGTAATAGGCGTAGCGTTTTTAATGCAGGGTATATAAGTCTTACCCACCTAAAACTCAAACAAAGCCTGCTTACGCAGACTTTGTTTAGATGCCCCTAGACTTTACTCTATGAGGGCTTTCAGATTTTTACAAGAGATTAAATCGACTAATTTCAATCAGTATCTTTAGCTGCCTTCTTCACAGCACTGCCTGCATCTTCAGCTGTGCGCTGAACATTTTTACCAGCATCTTCAGCGCCACGTTGAACATTCTTTGTCAAGCCTTCAGCTGCATTTTGGGTATTTCCCTTAAGATTTTCAATTCCGCGCTGAGTACCCTTAGCTACGCCTTCTCCCAATTCATTAGCTGAACTACCGATATCTTCACCCAGGTTCTTCACTCTTTCGCCAAAGGGTGTGCCTTGTTTGTAATTTCGACCATATTGCTCTGGGCTGTCAATTCCCTTTTGATCAATATTTTTTTGAGAATTTTTCGCCAGCGCATCAGCTCTGTCATTAGCTGCCTTTTCATCTGCTCCTGCTCTAGGATCTACATCACTAAAGTTATTCATCCCACCAGATGGAGAAGAGAGAGGATAATCTTTTGTGGGATCGTATCGTTCGAGATAAGGTGACTCAGCCTGTGGTGGTTCTTTTGCTACTCCTGGATCAGCACAAGCTTGTGTCAGAAATAAGAATATTCCTGCAAATAAAACAGTTAAAACTTTCAAGGGACGAATGCTTTTGAGCCAATTCATTGCTTTTTTCATACTCCTACTCCTTGCATTTCTGTGACTAAGTTAAACTTCAACCAAGATGGCATTTGGAATTAATTTTGTATTCCAAGCATTCAGACAAAATAAGGGTTCTATCTGCCTACTGCTGGATTTTTTTGTAATTCAGGTCTGGCAGCAGCTTCATCTGCCTTATCTTGTAAAAAGCCGGAAGCTCTTTCAACATTCTCTTTTACAGTCTCAATCCTATCTTGAAACCGATCTCCTACGCTTGGTTCATTCTGAATCAAACCACCTGGTTCAGGTTCTCGGAAGTCCTTGTCTGTGATAATTGGCAATTCTGCTTCTTTATCGATTCGACCTGCTGGTGTCTCAGCACCAGGATAAAGTATCTTGGATTCTCTATCTGTTGTAGCTATCAACAATTGCGAACTTGGTTGTAAGCTAGCTTGGTCGCGTCCCTTATTGGCTTTTGGGTTTGCTATTTTCGGATCGGTAGACATTTTGTAGTTGGTATAGTTGTCTCCACCATTCTTATAAGGATTGTTTGATCCACCAGCTTGTACAGCAGGGTTTTGTGGATTTGCACCTTGAGCATTTGCCCCAGTACAAGCAGTGCTAACTATCAACAATAGTCCAGCTAAAAAGATAGTTAATATCTGACGCAATCTTATTTTTTTCAAGAATAGTCTCACAGCGTTCACGTAGTCCTCCTTACCAAAATATTAATAAGTTAAGAGTTTGCTGAATCTTTGCAGTGGTCAGCAAGTTATTGTGCTTGTTTTGGTTCGCTCAGTTTCGATAACCTCTATTAAGGATATGAATAATAAAATACGCTTGACCTCTAGCGCAGGCTACATTTTAATGTATACAAAAATATTATTTTTATCTAACTCTAGAGAGATATAAAATAAAGTAATATAATTTTCATAAAAAGAACTACATCAATCTTTTTGATACTTCAAAAGCTTTGGATAAGTAGCTGATGTACTGTAATACTTGAGGCATTAGCCCCTTGTTGCTCTACCGTTAAATTACTAAATTAATGAAGAAATTTTTACGTTGGATAATTTTGGGGGGAACGCTGTTTTTTTTAGCTAAAGCTCTGAAAGATAATTGGATTGGAGTGACCGCTATCCGCATTGATGGGGTAGGATGGGCAATTATAGCGATCGCTACAGGCGTCACTTTATTAGCACATACTTGGGCAGGCTGGATCTGGACTTGGATTCTGCAAGAGTTAAATCAACCTGTATCATCTCCCCAATTCATCCAGGTTTACCTAAAAACGAACATAGCTAAGTATTTACCAGGTAATATCTGGCATCACTACGGGCGAATTGTGGCAGCCAAAAATGCAAATATTTCTGCTGGTGCAGCCACCTTAAGCGTTTTGCTAGAACCCCTACTCATGCTAGCGGCTGCTTTAATCATTATTGTCCTATGCAGTAGCCAATTTGCAGCAGCTAATACTATCTTCGTTCTGCAAATACTACAATTGCTGAGTTTAGCTGTAGTCCTTTGTGCGATTCATCCCAGGTTTTTAAACCCAGTTATTCGCTTTTTGTACAAATTAAAAGCAAAAAAGTCTACTACTAGCACTGAGCAAACTGTTCCCTTCAATCTTAAAAGCTATCCCCTACGGCCTTTATTAGGAGAATTGGGCTTTATGCTACTACGCGCCACTGGGTTTATATTAACTATGTTCGCCCTGGGTTCGTTGAGTGTGGATCAAATTCCTTTGTTATTAGGCGCTTTTAGCTGCGCTTGGCTGTTAGGTTTTGTAATTCCGGGTGCGCCTGGTGGGTTAGGTGTATTTGAAGCGACTGCGTATGAACTTTTACAACACCACTTTCCATCTGCGCTAGTATTTAGTGCGATCGCCCTATATCGCCTCATTAGTATTCTGGCTGAAACTGCGGGTGCAGCTTTGGCTTGCTTAGACGAACGCCTTACTAAATCATGAATCAGACGACACTCATCTTTGCCTATCTACCTTCATCTGTGAAAATACACGATAACCATCCAGATTTAACTGTGAATTACTGCTTTGATCTTCTCCCTGACTAATTAATAAAGTATTAGCGGTCATTCCATTTATCAGGATAAAAAGGTTTCTTGTTCATATTATTACCACCTTAACTCTAGTGAACATTAGCATCAATCTATTCTTCAAATATTCAGTAAGATTTTTACATAAATTTGATAAACTCTAGCTGTAAATAAAGTATTAAACATAAATTGTTTAATCCTTCATCAAATACTCCAGTGTAATTCCTTAGTCTTATAGCAAAACTTATTTAAATAAGCTACATGGCTAGGGATACGTGATTACCGTGTTCTTACATTTGTTATAAATTATACAAAAAGACTCCCATATCTTCTATAGGAGTCTTTTCGCGTTTTAAATGGGGGTGGAGGGACTTGAACCCACACGACCTTTTACGGTCAACGGATTTTCATTCTCCCGCAGCTTTCACGGCTACCTGACGACTTTAACAAAGCCAGGTTTTAAGAATTGGACTCTCCCTTTACCCTCGGCTTAACGTTAGGGTAGCTCCCGTCGAGTCTCTGCACCTTCCCGCAATTTTGGATTTTGAATTGAAGACTAATCGTACAATCTAAAATCACAAATCTAAATTTTTGGGCTTGGCTCAGGATTGCCATGTCTGTTACCAGATTTAGGTTTCCCTGAGTTTGAGAGCTTCCACTTGAGGGATTTCTCCTTCAAGGCTCAGTTATCTAAGTCCGTAGCGTCTACCATTCCGCCACACCCCCGCAACTGTTTTGCAACTAGTATAACTAGTTATTTTTTCGAGGCAGCAAATACCGCCTTATCTATTCCACCATCAATTGTGTCTTTTGTCCAACTAGATTAAAAATATTTTTTCCAAATTGGGCAATTGTTTTCTAGAGTTACAAGTTTTCCTTGTTTCCTCGTAATCAATCTGGATCAGTTTTTCATCTTGTCTTATCTAGACAATTTTTTATGGCAGATTTACTAATATAGCATAATACTACTTTTTGTCAATCTGGAAATAAACGAGAATTCTAGGGTAGTTATGTTGACCAAGAGGCAAGGGGAAGAAGACAAAGGGGCAAGGAGAATTGGGGACAAGGGGAAAGACTTATTGCAAGTTCTCACTCAACTCCCCCTGCCCCTTCTTTGAAAGCATCATAACTATAACTTTCCTCAGTTCCGCTCTTCAGCCTATGATGGAAAACAGATGCTTAAGACTTGAAAGTTTATGATTGTCGCCCTGCTGTATCTGATTTTGGCTGGAGCTTACCTTCTGGTAATCCCGATTGCTGTTTTGCTGTACCTGAAGCAGCGTTGGTATGTAGCTACCTCCATCGAGCGCACCTTTATGTACTTTTTGGTATTCTTCTTCTTTCCGGGTTTATTGGTTCTATCGCCGTTTCTAAATTTTCGACCCCAACGGCGGCAAATTGAAGTTTAACTAGATTGGTAGGTCATAACTCTCATGCGACGGATTGACGCTATTGGAATTGGCTTAGGCGTTTTTATTGCTGGCGGCTTGGCATATATAGGATTGCAGCTAGTAGGTTTGGATAATCAGCAAGCTGGTATATGGAGCCAAGTCTTACTAGTCAGTGGGTTATTTGGCTGGTTAGCTACCTATTTTTTCCGTGCGGTGGGACAAAAAATGACCTACCACCAACAACGGGAAAAGTATGAGCAAGACTTTCTGCAAAAACGGTTAGATGAGCTTACTCCCGAAGAACTAGCACGAATTCAAGCCCAAATAGAACAAGAAGAGCAATCTCAGGTGTAAAGTTATCATTGGTCATTGGTCATTTATCCTTTGTTAATGACCAATGACCAATGACTAATGACCACTGACTAATGACTAAGTAACTAATGACTGCGATTTCTGATTGCTTTGAAACCCTTGGGCAAAATGGCGAGTGCGCTCTGATTCCGTTTATTACTGCTGGCGATCCAGATTTAGAAACAACAGCAAAAGCATTGCAGGTTCTAGATCAGAGTGGAGCCGACATTATAGAACTGGGCATACCTTATTCCGATCCTCTGGCTGATGGACCAGTAATTCAAGCTGCTGCTACCCGTGCCTTACAAAAGGGTACGAAATTGGAGCAGGTGCTGGAAATGTTGCAAGGAATTACTCCAAAATTGCGATCGCCTATTATTTTATTTATCTATTACAACCCAATTCTGCACCGGGGAATTGATAAATTTCTCTCTTCAATCGCTGCGGCTGGGGTAGCAGGATTGGTAGTACCAGATTTGCCCTTGGAAGAAGCAGCAGGTTTGCTCGAACCAGCTAAGAAGATGGGAATTGATGTAGTCTTGTTGGTCGCTCCCACCAGTGATGCCCAACGGATAGAAGCGATCGCTCATTCTTCTCAAGGATTTATTTATTTGGTCAGCGTTACAGGGGTAACAGGGGTGCGATCGCAACTGGAAAACCGCGTGTCCGATTTACTCAAACAAATTCGTAGTGTTACTGATAAACCCGTTGGTGTAGGTTTTGGCATCTCTGAAGCCGCCCAAGCCCGTCAGGTAAAGGACTGGGGCGCAGATGCTGCGATCGTGGGCAGCGCTTTTGTGAAACGATTAGCACAAGGTTCGCCAGAGCAGGGACTAAATGCGATCGCCCAATTTTGCCAAAGTCTCAAGGTAGCCATCAAAACCACTAACACTAGCACAAATACTCCTCTTGATTAGACGGAGAAAGTAGATTAAAAAAGTATAACAGCGCAGATTTTCTATCCTTATTTGGTAGACAATTTGACCTTTATAGTCTTGAATATTAACATCAGATATCAAGATGTAAAAAAACTAGCTGATACGGTTGCTTATAGTTTGAGTATTATGTGAAATCAAGTAGGCATAATTTATGAGTGTGAGAGTGAGTCAGTCACAAATGATTATAGTTACGTCGCAATTGAGGAATAAAGGCGATGAGTGAGAGTATGGCGTTTATCGGCGGGGTCGCCGTAGCTGGGCTGGCGGCTCTCGTATTGCTCAAAGGAACAAATACCCCGCTACAACCTAATTTTGCTGTTGCTCCGCAAATGCCAGGGGTAGTAGCGCCGGGAATGCAGCCACAAATGTATTCTCCTTATGGCCCCTATGGGCAACCAATGTATCCGAATCCTAATCAGCCGCCAGTTGCTCCCAACACTGACCAGCGTCTGGAGATGGAAAAGTTGAACACGCAGATGCAGTTGGAGCGTTTAAAAAACGACAATGAGCAACTGAAGTTGCAAAATCAACAACTCCAAGGTCAAGTTCAAAATTTCAATACTCAACAACAGTGGCAACAAGCCCAGCAGTATAACCAACAAAAAGTAACAGCACTCCAACCGCAAAATCCTTCTTGGTGGTCTTCACCCATGCTTTGGGCTGTGGGAGGCGCAACTCTCACTATTGGTGGTGGTGTTGTCGTTGCCGGTGTATTGGCTTTGTTCTCACCACGGCAGCGTCCAGCCCGTACTGTACAAGTGATTCACCCTTACCAAGGAAATACACCGCCCTTGGTTCCAGTCCGTCGCGCTGAGTTTCTACCTGCTTCGCGGATGGAAGCGAGACGAGTTGAAGCCCCAGAATACGACGAAATGCACTAAGGGACTACCAAAAAATAAATTTAGACAAAACCGGGGTGGGGTAAAGCGGATCGTAATGCTAAGTGAGTTGACTCAATATCACGCCTTTATAAGGGTTTTACCTTAAGTTGACATTAATACATAGCTGTGGTGCCCCTAGAATAGGATATTTTTTTAACTGAAAGTCCTTAGTAGGGAAAATAAAACTAGAGATAAACACCGATTTAAAATCTCGTTTCCAGGTATCACCTGGAAATTTTTTTGTTGGGCTGCTGCCGTGAATTGAGGAGGCGGTAGCCCCACATTAGGTAATTTCCAGCCAGAAGTTGGGGACGAGATAACTGATAAGCTGTTACGCATTTAAATTGAACATTTACATGAAGGCTGATGACCGATGACTGATGACTGATAACCGTCAACAGTTAACAGTTAACGACCGTAAAGAGTGTTTATACTTTTTTAGCGCGCATCAACTTAACTGTTAAAACCCATTTTCAGGACTTTCTGTAGTAGCAGGTTGGTTAGTATCGGGAAGTTTCTGTTGGCTATTTTTCTGACTACCTTGATTTTCTAATTTAGGTAGTGCTTGTTTTGCCAGATTTTCAGCTGCTTGTTTAAATAATGGTTCTATTCTGTCTCGCCAGTATTTAGTATTAGGTAATTTTTCTGGATGGTTTCTATAATCTAGAACTTTATCCCATTTACCATCATCTATAGCTTTATTTATCTCATTAGATAACGTCTCTGCCTTAGCCCAATCTTCCTGCCACTGGGCAATTACTTTGCCCGTTTCTTGGATACTAGAAGTTGCATTTGCCGGAATCGATCTTAACAGTGCGATCGCTCCAACTATATCTCCTGATTCATACTTCTGTCTTGCTTGCTCTATAATATTGGCACTGTTCTCACTAGGCTGCGATCGTTCTGTTTTCCCAATGTCATCAGTTGACTCCTTCGGCTTTTCTGGTAATGGAGTTGCTACATTCCTAGATTTTGGTTTTGGCTTGGGAGTTGGTCGAGTAGCAATCAGGGTACTATCATTTACTGTCTTAGTTGCAATGCCCTTTTCGCGCAGGCAAGAAGCCCATTCTTGATTATTGGTTATCACATCTGAATGTGCCCAAGCCAAACGACCAGAGTTGAGTTTAACTTCTATCCATCCCCGTTTTGTCCGTTTGCCAGTCACCTCGAACTTGGTATTATCACCAACTGTTCGCACAATATTATCAGAATTTATCGAACTAGGTTCAGAACGAATATTAGAATTTCCGACGACAACAGCCGAGCATTTGTTTGCTAAAGCGGTATCGTTACCTGTAAGATTAAAAGCTAAATTTTTCACATTTGGATATACATTTGCTACCAAAGCAGCCGCACCACCAACCAATAATATGCCAATTAATATCGGCAATGGGTCGGATTTGCTAGAGTCTTGACGGGCAGGTTTAACAGGATTTGCTGGTGCAACTGCAATCGTTTGCACCCGAGATACTTGAGGTCGGGATTTGGGGGATTCTTGAGGTATGGAAAGTACAGGTACAGGATTAATCGCGTCTTTACACGCTTGCAGTGCTTCCGTGGCGTTTTGGTAGCGGTCTTTGAAATGATAACGTACCATCTTGGACAACACTGCCGCCAGTCGGTAGTTCACAGTTACTGATTGCTGCCAAATGATTTCCCCTGTTTCCGGATCTTCTTGCAATTCTGTTGCCTGTAATCCTGTTAGTGCTTGAATGGCGATAATGCCGAGAGAATAGATATCACTGTTAGGACGGGGTTTACCTTGCCCTTGTTCTGTGGGCATATAGCCAGGAGTGCCAATAACTACTGTGGCAGAGGATTGTCCGCCTACTGTTACTAGTTGTGTATGTAACTGCTTTACTGCTCCAAAGTCCACTAAAACTAACTTATTATCTGAGGCGCGACGGATGATATTATCCGGTTTGATGTCGCGGTGAATCACGCCTTGGCGGTGGACAAATTCTAGAATCTCCAGAACTTCTTGCAACAGTTGAATTACTTGGCTTTCACTCCAGCGTTTACCAGATATAAGTTCTTCAGCTAGAGTATGTCCTTCAATATATTCTTGTACTAAATAAAACTCTTGGTTTTCGTCAAAGTACGCCAGCAGCCTGGGTATTTGGTCATGATTGCCCAGTTTTTCTAAAGTTTCGGCTTCGCTGTTGAACAGGCGTTTAGCAGTATCAAAAACTCTGGGGTCAGTTCCGGGTTTGAGGTGCTTGACAACGCAGATGGGGTTGCCGGGCCGCCTAGTATCTTGGGCTATGTAGGTTTGACCAAATCCTCCCATTGCGAGGACTCGAATTACTTGGTAACGATGGTCTAGTAGCTTGCCTATCATATTCACTCCCCAGAGTTATTACCTAATTTTCCAGCGGGTAATAAATATCTCCAAATTTTCTTCAATGAAATCCGCTATCTTGAGAAAAGATTTAGATTAAAAACGCAGCTTTTTAATAAACTTAATAAACGCAGACTGTTTATTTTTCTTTTAGTGCCCCTGTTTACTACCAATGCCACCTAAAATAACAAATCCAGTTGCATGGCAGCAGGCTGAAATCCTCATGCAGCCTGCTTTCATTCGCGTTATCGACAATATCCGCAAGCAGCTTGATGAATCTTCCTGGACTGGAACTTATCACGATGTCCTAATTTGGCCGCCTAGCACCACTGATGAAGTTAAAGCATTGGTGACTGAGTTGTTGCAAAAAATGGAAACTGCAACACCCCAAGAAGCAGATGAAATCAGAGAGACTTTGGCTCGTCTGCCAATGCCCCATCCAGGATATCATCTACGTTTGCAGCGTCAACAGCAAGAAGCGAGTATCGATTTGTGGGAACTGTGTTATCAGGTGTGTTTTATTGAATACACTCCACAGAAGGAAGGTGCTGATGTTGATACTAGTTTAATCGATGAACTCGGTGAAGTCGATTGGTTGCGTTTGGATGCTAAGTCCAAGGAATTAGTTAAGCAGGCGTTTGCTAAATTGCCAGAGAGTTGAAGCCCTCAAAATAGAATACACGAACAAAGCCCACGCAAGTGGGCTTATGGGGTAATGCGATCGCTTTTTCAACTTATCTGGAATATCGGTGTGGTCTATCGCCTATCTGATTCTCTGCAATGGCTTCCAATTATCTAAGGATGCTCGAATAGCAGTTACTTCATTCAAGTATTCATTCAGCTTGACTTTCTGAACATTAAGAGTTTCACGAATTTGTTCAGCTTCGGCTTCTCTCGTCTCCCGTTCTTTCAACAAGCGGTCAAACTCATCTTGAAACCTTTTAATATAGTTATTGATCTGTTGCTCCGCATTCTTAAAGTCATCTGAGACTTGCTTGTGAATGATTTGTTGTAGAACTACTTGACTTCCTGATACCTGAGTGTCTATTTTCTGCTTGATTAGTTTGGTTGTTTCGCGCAAATCAACTTCGTAAAAGGAGTGTTTATCTTCAACTTGAATAGTAGCTTGATATGGAACTTGCTCTGTGGAGATTTTATCACTTTTACACAGGCTACCTGATTTTTCTGTTTTAGTTTCTGATCGGTACTTAGTTTCCATTTTAGCCCTTGTAAATACTTCTACCTGATGTTTAACTTGTGCATCTATTCCTTGAAATTGAAAACTGGGAAACTGAATAGGATTGATATTTAGCTGAACCTGTAAAGACTCTCCAATATATTTAGATAGTTCATTAGATATTTCTTGAATATCTGCTTGAATCTCCCTAACTAATTGTTCTCTAATTAAAGTTCCATTTCTGACAAGCTGATCTTGTGTATCTATCTACCAATTTTGAATAAGTGGACTACAAAACTCATTGATAGTACGACCAATCTCTTGAGCCTCTTTTTGAGTATCTACTCTAATTTTGTATGGATCAGCAATTTTCACCTGAGTAGAGCGGTGGTTATTAAATGGTGGTGGATTAATTTTACTTAATACTTCTACTAAAGGACGCTGCACTCCAAAAGATAACGCCAAACCGCCAAAGATAGGAATAGCATTAGGTAAAGTAAGCCCCATACTTATATTATTACTGGGAATCTCTGCCTGTGGAAGCACTTCAGTAATATCCTGAGTGTTAGATTTCGAGTATTCAGTAGAACTAGACTTGGCAATTCGATCAATTTCCTCTTGTATCTTGTTTTTTGCACCACTAGCAAATGAGATCATTGCTTGGCTAAATTGAGTGGTTAATATTTTTTCTTGTGCTTTTACTGATTCATTTACCTTTTTAACCTTTTTTTTAGATGATTCTGCCCTAATATGATATTCTTCGACTTTATTTTTAAGTGAATGGATTTCAAGTTCCCAACCATTAATCTGTAAGTTCAGAGAATCTTCAAATGCTTTAGCCATTTTCTCAATTTTTAGCAAAACATCGCTCAAAAGATTCCAACCTGAATTTTGAGTAATGGTTTGAATCACTGTTTCTTGAATAGTAAGTAAACCACTGTCTTCTAACGCTTGCGGCGCAATTTTATGTGGTGCAGGTATAATTTTATTACCTTCTTCATCTTCTATAGCATACCTAGCACTGAAAAAGTTTTTGAAGTCTTTTATTTGGCTGTCTGTTGCCTTACTTTGTTGAATTAATTTCGCCAAAAATCCTTGTCTAGAACTCGCAGGATAGATAATTGGATTTGAGAAACCAAAGCTAGTTAACTCTTGTTTCAAGTCTTCTATAACATCAGGAATTTCTCTGTCTTTTTCTGTTTTCTGATCTACTTTGTTAAGTATGAAGTAAATTTTACCTGTATTTTCGGCTAAAATTTCCTTACGATTTTCTAGAATGTCCTTAAACATATCTGAAATAGCATTATCTTTGTAAGAGGCGTAATTTAAAACAAATAGAATTGCATTGCAAGTTCGTAGCGCCTCCAGAGCAGTTTGTTTCAGTGCTGTGTTGAAATTGCCAGACTCCCATTCATTCGGGCCAGGAGTGTCAACCAAAGTAAAACCAGCCAAGGAAGAAAGTTTGCTAATAGCTTCGATAGAATGTTCTATCTCAAAGCGTATAGTTTTATCAGGATTGCCTTTCTCCCGAATTTCACGGGTACGTACCAGAAATTTCTGTTGAATTTCTCCAGCATCACCTTCAGCAAGAATAAGAGGTCGTCTTTGTCCCTCTTGGTATTCCAAAAGTCTGGGGATTTGCTCAGATGGAATATGTCGAACATCTGTACGGCAGATTGTACACGCTGCTGTCTCACTTGCCAGAACATCAGCACCAATTACGGCATTCAAAAAGGTACTTTTGCCAGCCTTCATCACTGCAATTACAGCCACTTGATACTTCTGCTCTTTCAATGCGTGTAGGGCTTTGTTGATCTCATCCTCAACACTCTGCAAACCTTTGGTATCGTCTCCTTCGCTGAGGCGGCCTTGGCGGATTTCCTGAAGGTACTGTAAAAGACGTGTGCCAGTGTTGTATATGCTGTCGTGCGCTGCTTGAAACTGTTCAGAGGACATAATTGTATGAGGGGAAGATTAGCTAAAGCACGTACAGCTTAAATTACTAATTAAAATATTCGCCTCAGCAATTCCACTGCCATACTTAAGGCGATCGCAAGTTGTTAACAAAATTGCGATGTTGGTAACGGCAGCTTCTCCATTCATCTGCATATATAGAAAATGAAATAGGAAGCGTGCTAGTATCAGGCAAAACGGAGCTAGTAAAGGATATATGCCAGAAATAAACTTAGATGAAATTAAACTTAAAGAACTGTTGAAAACAGTAATTGTTGAAGTACTTCAGGAGCAGAAAGAAGTACTTTATGATTTATTCGCAGAAATTATGGAAGATATAGCCTTAGAAAGGGCTATTAAAGAAGGTGAAAATACTGAAACTGTCAGCCGCGAAGCTATTTTCAAAATTTTGGATAGTAAAGGATGAATATAGAGTTTAGAAAAAGCTTTGAGAAAGATTTAAATAATATTCGGGATGAAGCCTTACTTAAAAAGATTAAGGCGGTTATTGAAGAAGTAGAAAACGCCGAAAATCTAGTAGATATAAATAATATTAAAAAACTCCAAGCAGATGATAATTATTATCGCATCAGAATTGGAGACTACAGAGTTGGAATTGCAGTATCAGAGAGTGTAGTGCTTTTTTTAAGGGTATTACACAGGAAAGATGTTTACAGGTACTTTCCGTAGTGGAAGCGATCGCTTTAAGCATAACCCCTTTCACCCCTACGCCGTCCTTACAAAACCTCAAACTCTTCTACATTTATCCCAGAAACCGGAGATGCATTGAAGCCACAAACGCTTATTTGCTAAGATTTCCAGTGCGACAACATTGAAACAGGGCAACTTCTCATCACCATGCCAACATCTACAATTGACGATAAAGACACAGCAGCTATCCAAGCCGCCAGAGTTGGGGTTGCTATATGCGATCGCACCGCCTGGGGACGTATCAAAGTATCTGGCGATGATCGCCTCAATTTCTTACACAACCAAAGTACTAACAATTTCCAAATACTCAAGCCTGGACAAGGTTGTGATACGGTTTTTGTCACTTCCACAGCCAGAACAATTGATTTAGCAACCGCATACGTTACAGAAGATGCGGTAATTCTGCTAGTTTCGCCCAACCGCCGCCAGTTTCTCATGGAATGGCTGGATAAATATATTTTTTATGCGGACAAGGTGGAATTATCTGATATCACAGAAGACACCAACACCTTCAGCCTGATTGGCCCAGGAAGCGACGCTGTTTTAGAAAAGTTGGGTATTGGCGAACTTATCGGACAACCTTACGGAAGTCATAAAGTATACACCATTGCTCCGGCTGAGGGCGTGCGGATTGCTGTGGGTAGTGGGTTAGCTGCGCCCGGATACACTTTTACTTTCCCCAATACTGATAAATCTTCGGTGTGGAACAAATTGTTAGAAGCTGGGGCAGTAGAAATGAGCGATCGCGCTTGGGATGCGTTGCGAATCTTACAAGGTCGCCCCGCGCCAGATTCGGAACTCACAGATGATTACAATCCTCTGGAAGTTGGTTTGTGGCAAACAATTTCTTTTACTAAAGGTTGCTATATTGGGCAAGAAACCATTGCTCGATTAAACACATATAAAGGTGTAAAACAACACCTTTTGGGTATTCGACTCAGCGCCCCTGTGGAAGTTGGAAGTGCGATCGCAGTTGGAGATGAAAAGGTCGGCAAACTTACCAGTTATACAGAAACGGCTGATGGTTATTTTGGATTAGGTTACATTCGCACTAAAGCGGGTGGCGTGGGGTTGAAAGTTAAAGTAGGAGAAACTGAAGGTGAAGTCATAGAAATCCCGTTTGTTTCTCACGATTACCCATAACTAATTCAAGTCAAAATATCTTCTTCTTTATTCCTAGTGCCGTAACAAAATTCATCTACCCAAGAAGCTATACTACGGGCATTAGTGGTTTCTAGATTCACTTTGCTCTTAACATTTTCTGGTTGAATATTCGGGTCTTTGCCGTTGCTTTTAACCTCAGTAGTAATTGCTAGCGATGCTCCTGAAGGGAGCCGCCCAAGGGGCGATCGCCCTGGTTGACCATTACTATTAATCTCAGTGGTAATTGCCAATGATGCGCCCCCAGGGATTCGGACAGATGACACGTTGCTCTTAACGTCAGTAGCTAATGCCACAGATGACATAGTTTTGGCTTTGCTGTTAACCTCACTGGTCATTCTTGCCGATCCTCGTGAAGGTAACTGACCAGAGTGCCAGCGTACTAGTTGATATTCCCTTGGCAAACCGGAGGATGGCGTTTTTGCCGGAGTATCTGGAGTAATTTTAGTTGCAGCTACTATCAACTCAGGTTGGCGTGTACGAACTACCTCAGTGGTAGCTGTAATCGATGGCACAAGTTCATCGGCGCGTGACAAGTTGGAATCTAGAGTATTGGCAAGAGAATGAGAGGCAATCTTGCTGGCAGTTACAACCGATGACAGATGTTTATCCTCAGAATTCTCATCTGGCGACTCGCTTTCAACTTGGCTTATAGCCATAGAATGCTCTGGTTTTATTAAACGTAACTCTTGATCAGGATTGAAGTTAAGACCTAAAGCGGCGACTATTTTATCTGGATCGTTACTCAGATCCATCATAAAAGCAAGTATTTCATCAAACTGGGGTTCTAAAACAGACAGTGTTGCCAAAATAAAACCGGACAAAGGACGGCGCAGACCATCATAAGTGCCCCAAATTCGCATTTTGACCAGCCAGGAAATATTTTGCTCGTAGTAACTCAGCCAGTTTTGTTTTAAGGATTGACGCAGCTGTTGGATATTCATGGGATGCCTCACTTCAGTCAACAATATTGCAGACATTGATATTGAAAATTTGGCTTTATTTCTGGGGATGAAACCGATAATAGAGCATCCGTTGGACTCTTTGACCACCTAGCAAATGATTTTCTATCAGTAGAGATACTTCATCGGGTTGAACGCCGCTATACCAGACCATATCGGGTAATACCAGCACCATCGGCCCATTGCCACATTGTCCCAAACAGCTGCTAGCCGTTACCGTTACACCAGGGATTGGCAAAGCTGCAAAAGCTGCTAAAACCTTAACTGCACCTTGCTTTTTGCAAGTGCGATTTTGACAAACCCGCACACATTTAGGAGAAGAGGGTTGGTCTATTGTGGGGAAGTTTGATGGTTGAGTTGTCATTTGTCCTTTGTCCTTTGTCCTACCCTACGGGAAGCCGCTGGCGCGTCTATGTCATTTGTCATTGCGTCAAAAGTCGAAGCCAATGACCAATGACTAATGACTAATGACTAATCTATTGAAAGTCCTTTTGAGGCTAGCCATTCAGGGTTGAATATCCGCGACTGATAGCGGGAACCACTATCACATAAGATAGTGACAATGGTATGTCCCGGCCCCAACTGCTTCGCTAGGGCAACAGCTGCGCCGATATTAATACCCGTTGAGCCGCCCATTAACAGCCCATCTTTTCTTAGCAGTTGGTAAACTACCCGTAAAGCTTCTTGGTCATCGATTTGAATGGCATCATCGGCAGGTGCGCCTTCCATATTGGCTGTGACACGACCGTTACCGATGCCTTCGGTGATGGAATTTCCTTCTGTATTGAGTTCGCCGGTTTTGACATAGCTATAAAGTGCGCTACCCAGTGGATCGGCAACAACGCATTTAATCGCCGGATTTTGTTCTTTCAAGTACAACGCCACACCAGCATAAGTACCACCAGTACCAGTTGCAGTTGTCCATGCATCTATTTTACCATCTGTCTGTTTCCAAATTTCTGGCCCTGTGGTTTCGTAGTGGGCGAGGCGATTGGCTAAGTTATCAAACTGATTTGCCCAAATAGCATTTTCTAACTCAGCAGCGACTCTGCCAGATAGCTTGACGTAATTGTTTGGGTCTTTGTAGGGTACAGCAGGAACGGGACGAACTTCTGCGCCTAGTGCTGTCAGTGCGTCTATTTTTTCTTGTGACTGAGTATCAGGAATAATAATTAGGCATTTGTAGCCTTTAGCGTTGCAAATATGCGCTAGTCCAATGCCAGTATTACCAGCAGTTCCTTCTACAACTGTGCCACCGGGTTTGAGTAAACCTTTCTTTTCTGCATCTTGGATGATGTAAAGTGCGGCGCGGTCTTTGACGGAACCGCCAGGATTGAGAAATTCAGCTTTAGCGAGGATTTCACATCCTGTTTCTTCACTGAAACTGTTTAAGCGAATCAGGGGTGTGTTGCCAACAGCGCCGACGAAGCCATTCTTAATATCCATTTTGGCTATACCTGTGTGAGTATCTATAAAAATTTTGGCTTATAGCGGTGGCATAATTTACAACTGATTTGCCTAAAATGCCATATCGCATTTCCCTACTCACGCAATCCAACAATAATCATAGTTGCCTAAGCGATCGCATCTGGCAGTGTGATATTTAGGGATTGCATAAGCTGATTATATTGTCGTCAATTAATTTTAGATTAACGCGATCGCATTTCCCCACTTAGCAATTCAACAAAAATCATAGTTGGTTAAGCGATCGCATGGCAGTGTGATAGTTAGTAACCACATAACCTGCTTGAATCGTTGCTAAAGCTTCTTGAACTTTAGGCATTAGAGGTTTCAGAACTTGTGATTTCTCGCTTTAATTTTTTAGGCAGGCATTCATCAAGCAGCACTTTCATAAGAAGGTAATACCTTTTTCAGGGCTAGCTTGAGAAACGCTGTTGCCTGTGCGCGGCTCACAGTGGGAAAATCTTCTAGAAAATCATCAAGGCGATCGCCTGCTTCGAGATAATCAATCAATGTTTGTACTGGTACGCGAGTTCCATAGAAAACGGGTGTACCAGAAAGGATGTCGGAAGAACTCTGTATTAGTTGAGATTCCATATCGCATCTGGCAGTGTAATATTGAAGGATTGCATAAGCTGGTTATATTGTTGTCAATTAATTTAAGAGTAGCGCGATCGCATTTACCCACTCAGCAATCCAACAATAATCATCCTGTGCAACAATAGCTGTAGCTTAGTCGGAGTAAAACTATGGACTGGCAACAGTACATTCATTCAGACCCCAAAATTCTGCTAGGTAAGCCGACTGTGAAAGGAACTCGTTTATCTGTAGAGTTCTTATTGGGTTTGTTTGCTGCGGGATGGACAGAACAACAAGTGCTAGAAAACTATCCTACTCTTACCTCAGAAGCACTAAGAGCGGTGTTTGCCTTTACGGCAGAGTGTATGCGTGAAGAATCTTTGTACACCCTACCGCTTTTGTCTGAGGCGGGATGATACGGTTTCTTGCAAATGAAAATTTTCCTGTGATGAGCGTTAGATATTTGCGCTCTACTGGTTACGATGTAGCCTATGGAAGCGAAGACGCACCAGGTGCAGAAGATTCTGAGGTTCTGACGCGTGCAGTTCGTGAGGGGCGAATCATTCTCACATTTGACCGAGATTATGGTGAGTTAATTTATCGCCTACGAATGCCATCGCCAGTTGGTGTTGTTTATTTTCGTTATTTTTCTGCTACACCAGAGGAGCCAGCCGAAGACTTGCTACGCCTGCTGAGTATTGAAGGTATATCTTTAGAAGGCAGTTTTACTGTTGTAGAGCGTACACAGTTACGTCAGCGCCCACTGCCCTAATTTACCTTATTTCTCAAACAGTCTCCCCTTTACCTCGCATTTCCCCTTATTCCTCCACCTCAAATTGACTACGGTCAAACAACCACCCATCGCCGACAATCTCCTCTAGACGTTGATTGAGTCGGGGGAGGAAATATTCTGGATCATTTAGCCGTTGCTGGACAAACCAAGTATCAAAAGCTTCTTGCGTCTCAATTCCTTGGACACCCGCCGCACCTAATATCATCTTGAAACTATGCTCTTGGAGTTCTTCTAACTGGGGATAATCTTCACCTTGGTGCTTGCAAAATAAAATTGCCGTTGTTCCTAGCAAAGCTTCTAGTTCATCGCCTTGAAGTACTGCATCATATAAAGCACGAATTAACTCAATGGTATCTCCTAAAGGTGCTTGAATCCTCAGCGTCAGCCAGATTGCTTGAGCCAGGTAAACCAAACCGTTACTTTTATCTATTATGCCTATATAGCGGAGAACTGTAGCCATCTGCCCATAAGCCTTAACCTGTGCAAATAATTCAATCGCTTGTAAATTTAACTCTATTTGTCTAGATATATCTCCAGTTTTACCAGCAACACAACCTATATTCGCCAGATTCTCAGCTTGACCTAAAATATTGCCAACACTCTTATTTATGTTTAAAGATTTATCTAACAAAGATATCCCTTGCTCAATATCTCCTTGATTGACAATTGCATTTGCCATATTGTTGAGTATGGTAGCTTTATCTTTAAATTACCCAATATGTTCTATAATTTTTAAAGATTCCTGCCAGAAATAAAGTGCTTGTTCTATATTTCCTTGACGAGCTATTACTTCCGCCATGTTATTAAGAGTAGCGCCTTTGCCAGAGAAATTCCCAATGCGCTCATCTATTTCCAAGGATTCCTGCCAATAAGAAACCGCTGTTTTGGTGTCTCCCTGACATCCAGAGAGAAAAGTTACACGCGGCCAGCGTCCGCGAAAGGCTTTAGCTAAATCATTGATGCGATCGCAGTTCAACTATAAAATCAGGACAGATGGGGGCAAATCTTTGCTGTTGTTAGGGCTGTGACTATATTGATTGATTATTATATTCGTTCAGAACACAAGTCCGTTCGTTCAGAACACAAGTCCATTCGTCCAGAACACAAGTCCATTCGTCCAGAACACAAGTCCGTTCGTTCAGAACACAAGTCCATTCGTCCAGAACACAAGTCCGTTCGTTCAGAACACAAGTCCGTTCGTTCAGAACACGAGTTTTTTCTCAACGATTTGTTGTTTAGTCTCGTGTAATTACTGTGCTGATAATCCAATCTTATTAAAAAAAATACCTATTTTTGCAAGTTTTACTGAACCACTACATTGTCCTATTGAGCCACTCTAGAAAGATAAGTTTAGTAAAAGGTATGCATTGATGCCACGCCAAAAAAGAACCTCTGCTGTGCTAGAAAAAACCGAACAGAGAGTAATTGGATTTAAATCGATTGATTCCAGCCTTGACTTTGGTGATTCTATCAGTTTAAAGAATTTAACCCAGTTAATCGGGCAACTCCGCAACCAGATTGACGAGTATAATATGATGCTAACTGCCATTGACTCAGCAAAGGCAAAAATAGAAACCCTTGAAAAGAGCATTCGGGAAACTTCAGAGCGCTTGGTTAGTGGTGTAGCATTGAAGTATGGCAAAGACAGCCGGGAATACGAAATGACAGGCGGGACACGCAAAAGCGAACCATTGATCCGGCTGAAGCTAAAAAACTAGAGCAGGAGAAAAAACAAGCATTTCCCAATGTTGATTATGCAGTAGTTGAGTATCCCTTAACGCTACTAGAAAAGGGAATTGAAATTGTCGATAGTCCAGGATTGAATGATACAGAAGCGCGAAATGAATTATCTTTAGGTTATGTAAATAACTGCCACGCGATTTTGTTTGTCATGAGAGCTTCTCAACCTTGTACCTTGGGTGAACGTCGCTACCTAGAAAATTATATCAAAGGTCGAGGATTGACGGTTTTCTTCTTAGTTAATGCTTGGGATCAGGTGCGGGAATCATTGATTGATCCTGATGATGTTGAAGAATTACAAGCATCTGAGAATAGATTACGGCAAGTATTTAACGCGAATTTAGCAGAATATTGTACTGTAGAAGGTCAGAATATTTATGACGAACGAGTGTTTGAGCTTTCGTCAATTCAAGCACTCAGACGACGGTTGAAAAATCCCCAGGCTGATTTAGAGAGGACTGGCTTTCCAAAGTTTATGGAAGCGCTTAATACTTTTCTTACCAGAGAACGTGCGATCGCAGAACTCCGTCAAGTTAGAACCTTAGCTAGACTTGCCTGCAATCATACCCGCGAAGCAGTTGCTAGACGTATACCATTACTCGATCAAGATGTAAATGAATTAAAAAAACGCATTGATTCAGTGGAACCTGAGTTTAATAAACTCACAGGTATTCGCGATGAATTTCAAAAAGAAATTATCAATACCAGAGACACCCAAGCAAGAACTATTTCCGAATCTTTTCGCAGCTACGTTTTAAACTTAGGTGATACCTTTGAAACCGATTTCTTGCGCTATCAGCCGGAATTAAATCTGTTTGATTTTCTCAGTAATGGTAAGCGAGAAGCATTTAACACCGCATTGCAAAAAGCCTTTGAGCAATATATCACTGACAAATCTGCTGCTTGGACATTAACTGCTGAAAAAGATATCAATGCAGCTTTTAAAGAACTTTCTCCCAGTGCTGCACAATATGGCGCGTCTTACAGTCAAGTTACAGATAAAATAACAGAAAAGCTCACTGGACAAGATGTAAAAGTAAATACCACAACTACTGCTGAAGATGATAAATCTCCCGGCTGGGCAAAATGGGCAATGGGATTGTTATCAATATCTAACGGAAATCTTGCTGGTTTAGCAGTAGCCGGAGCCGGATTTGATTGGAAAAATATTTTGTTAAACTACTTCACTGTAATTGGCATTGGTGGGATAATTTCGGCAGTGACAGGTATTTTTCTTGGCCCCATCGGGTTTGCGCTGCTAGGTTTAGGAGTCGGATTTTTGCAAGCAGATCAAGCGCGTAAAGAGTTAGTTAAAACAGCGAAGAAAGAGTTAGTTAAACATCTCCCTCAAATCGCACATGAGCAATCTCAGGTTGTATACAATGCTGTAAAAGAGTGTTTTGACTCTTACGAAAGAGAAGTGGGTAAGCGGATTAATGATGATATCCTCTCTCGCAAATCTGAATTAGATAATTTAGTCAAGCAGAAACAAACCCGCGAAATAAATCGTGAGGGTGAGTTCAAGCGTTTAAAAAACTTACAGGAAGATGTAATAGCTCAGTTGCATAAAATCGAGGCGGCGTATAGCAATTTATTGGCTTATTATAGTTGATAAATCTCATTACTCTCGTTCCCAGCCAGAAGCTGGGAATACCTACTGGGAGGCTCCGCCTTCCATAACTATAAGAATGTGAGGTAATTGCATTACCAGGCGGAGACTGGGAACGAGGAACTATGCAACAACAGTATGAAGGTTATAAGGATTTAGCAGATTCTCTCAAATCTGCATCTGCGTTACTGAATTTAGAACGTAAATCGCAACTACATCAAGATATAATTACCATTTGCAATCATTTAGTTAATCCTAGCTTTCGGATTGCGGTATTTGGCCCTTTTAATCATGGCAAATCTACCTTACTTAATGCCATGCTAGGAAATCGCACCTTACCAATTGATTTAATTCCCACCACAGGCGCGGCGATTACTGTCAAGTATGGCTCTGATGTGCAAACTCGCATCATGTTGGTAGATGGTACAGAAATCTATCGCAGTGGCACAGAAGTTTTACAGCAATTTGCAATTCTTGATGGCAATAGGCAGATGCGAAGAGATGTAGCATCTGTGGAAGTTTTTTGCCCGCATTCTTTTTTACAAACAGGTGTAGAATTTCTCGATTTACCGGGAACAAATGATAGAGATGAACAAGATAATTTAATCCAAGAACAATTATTAAGTGCAGATTTAGTTATACAATTATTAGATGCACGTAAGTTAATGACTTTAGGTGAACGGGAAAACTTACGAGATTGGCTATTAGATCGCGGTATTAAAACAGTTATTTTTGTAGCTAATTTTCTTAACTTACTCGAACCCGAAGAGCAAAAACAAGTTCAAAATCGCTTGTTGTTTGTTGCAGAAAGCTTTCGAGCTGAATTACCTCCAGGTTTTAGTAATTTATATCGCGTTGATGCTTTACCTGCTTTAAGAGCTAGATTAAAAGGCGATGTTGCTGCTGCCAATAGTAGCGGGTTAGCGGCTTTTGAAACAGCTTTGCAAAATATTGTGGGAATTTTACAACCAAATCGTGGTAGTGTGCGTTTGCCAAGGGTGCAAGCGATCGCTTCTCAAATCCAATACTCATTAAAAGCTAAAATTGACCCGATTGCTATTGAAATAAAATCTTTTGTTGATAAACAAAACACTAAAATTGAAATTAAACAAAAAGCAGCCGACCTAATTTATAAAGGTTTTACTATTAGTGTGGAAGAGTTACGCGATTGGCTAGCATTACCTAAGCTACTTACAAAATATCAAGCTGATGCAGCAGTTGCATTGGCAGAAAATAACTTTAAAAGTTGGCAAACAAATCTTCTTAAAAAAGACGTAACGCAATTGCAATTGGCTGCAATGAAATGGCTTTATCAAGCTTACGAATTTTTTCAAGAAGAACGCCCGCAAGATTTATTAATTCCCTTTCCTAGCGAACCACAAGTAATATTACCCTCAAAGCCAAACAATACTGATGATTTGAGCGAACCGGGTTCCATCGCTGTTGGTGGTGGTATTGGTTGGTTATTAGGTGGCCCGGTGGGTGCTGCTGTCGTCGGGAGTATTTCTTATTTGCTAAATAAGAATATCCAAAAACAAGATGAACAATTAGCAAAGGAATCTTATCATCAGGAAGTTGCTAAACTTTGTATAACTACAATTGAAGATTATTTATCTCGCTTTAGCAGTCACGGGTTATCTATCCTGAGTGAATATGAGCAGAAAGCTGAAAAAGTAATTTGCTTTGAATTCAGTCAAGAGCCATTAGAAATTACTCAAAAACGTGAAAATTTGCAGCAATTACAAAACAGTTTTAATCAGTTGCTACGAAAATTAGAAAAAGTAAAAATACTCTCAAATCATCAACCTTATAAAGAAATACCGAAATATAGCAACACCAGTAGAAAATATTCGCCACATCCAGAGAGAGTTCAAACTTTCTCAAAAAAAGATACTAGTGTTAAGCAACAACAGGAAAATACTGCTAAGAATTCTGCGACAAGGGTAGAATCTGTTTCTCCACCACCACCGCCAAAAGCTTCTCCTTCTTTGCGTCCAGAAGAAGTGGAGGCGAAATTTCGGGATTGGGAACTCAATGAGGAAATAGCGCGAATGAAAGCAGAGATGCGACAGCCTGGTTCTCAAACTGGCAAACAGCAAAATACAACTCAAAGCAATAAAGCACCAAACCAAACCAAAACCCAGACGGAAAAAGATCAGATTACTCGCGCATACAGCATTTTAGGATTGCAAGCAAACGCTTCTTTGGCTGAAGTAAAGCAGGCTTATCGAACTTTAGTAAAAAAATGGCATCCAGATTTGTTTATTGGGAAGCCGCAACTGCTAAAACAAGCACAAGAGAAAATGCACCTAGTTAATGAAGCTTACACAATTTTGAGTGATAAATAAACTATAAAATACTGGACTTTTTTAATAAGTAAGATTTCATCCTAATTTCATTTCTGGCTGCAAAGCTAAGAAGTAAATATAGAATTAAGAAACTGTTAGGTGAGATTTATGCAACTGCTATCTTTGAGGAATGGCTTTTTGGTGTTAACCTTGAGTGCGATCGCTTCAGTCGGTGGGTTAATCACAGGCTGTACCAATACGGCTTCCCAGAATCAAAGCCAAGCGCCGGAGGTAACCGCCACCAATGCTAATGACAAACAGCAGATGATGAACCACGGTGGTATGAATCACAGCATGGAAATGGATTTAGGCCCAGCCGATGCTAATTTTGATTTACGATTTATCGACGCTATGACACCGCACCATCAAGGGGCTGTGGAAATGGCTAAAGAGGCGCAGCAGAAATCAAAACGTCCTGAAATCAAAAAACTAGCAGACGATATCATCAAATTGCAAAACCAAGAAATCACTCAGATGAAGCAGTGGCGACAAGCTTGGTATCCCAATGCGGGAAATAAACCAATGGCTTACAACAGCCAAATGGGTCACATGATGGAAATGTCATCTGACCAGATGCAAACTATGATGATGAGCCAAAACTTAGGTGCAGCTGATGCTGAGTTTGATTTGCGCTTTATCAATGCGATGATTCCTCACCACGAAGGGGCTGTAACAATGGCAAAAGATACCTTAAATAAGTCCCAGCGCCCTGAAATCAAGAAATTAGCCCAAGCAATTATCAAAGACCAAGATATAGAAATTAAACAAATGCAACAGTGGCGAAAATCCTGGTATAACAAGTAAACCTAAGCCTTTGCATACATAGGAATTTTAGCGTCGAATTATCCCCCTTAGGGACTTCCAACTAAAAAAAATATCCTATCGTGGTGTAGGCAGAGGGGCAGGGAGCAGGGGGCAGGGGGAGAAAGAAAAATATGATCTGACGTAAATTGGATAATTTATTTTCTGGAAGTCCCTTAATCGGCGAGCAATGCTCTAAAAGTGAGATAGGTAAGTAGGGGAGGTAGGGGGAGAGAAAGAAACAAGTGTATTCTGGGCTATTCCAGTAGTAAAAAATTACTAAAAATTTCTCTTTACTTCCCCTGCTCCCAAAAATTTTATTTTTGCTCGGAGGTGAGCAAATGGTTACCAAAATTTTCTTGAGCATTAGTGCATTGGTAGCGATCGCATTCATAGCTTTAGCCATCAACAAGGTAAGAGCCGACCAAGAAATTGATCGGATTTGGCGATCGCTTGAAGTAGTCCCAGCAGAGCATAGTTTTACTGAAGACATGGTTGCAGAATTACCTGCTCCTGTAAAACGCTACTTTCTCCATGCGATCGCACCGGGAACTCCGGTGGCTTCTTCTGTCAGCTTAGAAATGAGTGGCAGTTTTAGGATGGCTCAAGATAAACCCTGGATACCAATGCAAGCAAAAGAGATAATCTCTGCGCTGAAAGGATTGGTTTGGAAACCAGTTATTGGAAGCGGTTTGTCTCAATTTGTGGGAACTGATTACTATGCAAACAAATCGGGTCGAATGCGGTTCTTCCTTTGGGGAGTGATTCCCTTGGTAAATGCCCACAGTCCCGATATTAATCGCTCTAGTATTGGCCGATTTGTTGGAGAATTGATCTGGCTACCTTCTGCTTTGCTACCTGAATATGGCGTAAGTTGGCAGGCAATTGATGAGAAAACTATCCAAGCTAGCTTAAAGATTGATAGTGAACCTGTAACGCTGACACTGGTTATAGATACTAACGGCAAACTGCTAAAGCTTTCTTTGCCACGTTGGGGAGAACATACAGAAGATGGGAGCTTTGCTTACATTCCTTTTGGTGGAGAAGTTCAGAAAGAACATACATTTGGCGGCTTTACAATTCCCTCCCAGATGAGTGTCGGGTGGTGGTTTGGGACAGACCGTTACTCAGAGTTCTTCCGTGCCACGATTGAGCAAGCTGAGTTTCGGTAACTATATTGCACCAGGTTTTTGTGCTTGTTGAATTGATTAATTGATTTAGTGATTTTTAAAACAATACAGCCACAAAAGTTCTTTTATAACATTCAACATTCATTCTCCTGTGATTTGCATTTCAAAATGCAAATGTACCAAGGGCGATAATGCCTAATGGCACGATAACAGAAGCATGAAAGCGTGAATACAAAACTCCTCATTTCTCCTCAAGAACTCACGTCACTGTTAGCAGAAAAGTCATTAAGGGCTGTTATTATCGATACGCGAACTCCCGAAGATTATATTATTTCTCATATTCCTCAAGCTATAAATATTCGAGATTTTTTCACCTATATTTTAGATAATTCCTACCCAGCAGGATTAAAGGAATTACAAGAGTATTTTGCGAAAATTATGAGCAACCTGGGAATATCGGGTGCGGAACGGTTAATTGTGTATGAAGATAGTTTAAATAAAGGTTATGGTCAATCTTGTCGAGCAGCTTTCTTACTGAAATATTTGGGTTGCGCTCAGGTATCTATCTTACACGGAGGATATAGAGCATGGCTGACAGAGGGATTACCTATTACCGATGAAATACTATTACGTGAAAGCAGCATATTTAGATTGCATCCCAACGCTGATATGATAGTGACTACTATCGAGATGTTACAAGCAATTGACAATCCAGCAATCATTAAATTAGATGTGCGCGATCGCAACGAATGGCTGGGGCTGAGTTCTTCTCCCTACCATCCTGATTTTTGTCCTCGCAAAGGGAGAATCCCTAACGCTGTATGGTTAGAATGGCATCGTCTGATGAATTCTGAATTGGAAATCCCTACGTTCCGATCGCCAGATGAAATCCGAGAAATTTGTCACTCAATAGGTATTACTTCGGAGTCTATTGTATACATTTACTGCTTTAAGGGTTCAAGAGCCGCTAATACATTAATAGCCTTAGAAGAAGCAGGAATTTCTACCAGAAATTATTTTGGCTCTTGGAATGAATGGTCGCGTGACTTATCACTACCCATTGATAGTAGAGTAATGCAATGAGCGTGTACGCTTCAGCTAGTTAATCCGCCGTTGACATTGCAGATTCGGTTTCTTACTGTTAGATGTTTTTCAGTTTTAAAGAAAAAAGATTAGGTACACAATTCGCGTCTTGTAAGTACTGCAAATTTTCCCAGTACCCAATCCCTTTTATTTACCAGACTTTATTGTTTAATCAAATATCAACATTTATCTGTTCTATCTGTCTAGCAGCTTTATCCCAAAGCTTTGCTGAAGTCTCATCTTGCCAATGAGTTCTCAGATTTTCTGCTTTTTTGTGACATATTCGCTCTAACATTTCTAAGATTGCAGATAATGTCAATTTATCAACTAATGCTTCTAAACTCTCCATATATTCTTTTGGCATGATAATTATCTCCTTAACGTCCTCTATAGCGGTTCTCGTTTACGTGAGTACACCCGTAAGGGCACGGCAGTGCCGTGCCCCTACACCTTGCAATATAATCTTGTACCGTATCTGAATGAGAACCGCTCTAATATCTTCTGAGAAAATCTCTGTAGATAACTTTTGTGTTTACAAATAATAGATTAAGATTTATTGCCAATCTCTGCCACTTTATAAACGCAGTTTAACCTGTTTTGAATACTCAATCTTGAGAAGTTCTGCTTAATAGATGAAAAAGCAAAAAAAACCACTTACAATATGTTAATACCTTTGATGGCTCTCGTATTTCCTTGGTGAATAGCGATGCCTACGGCGGGCTGCGCCTACGCTCTCGTAAAACTGGCAGTTCTGGATTAGGGTTAGCGATCGCTCAGGCAATTATTCAGGCACATCAAGGTAGTTTAAATGTGCAGAGCCAATTAGGTAAAGGTAGCACTTTTACCATTCAATTACCGTTAGATATCAGGTCAATTTACCAATTTAAATTGCTGTATTGTCGCCAGTTTAAATCTAAATTTAAATAAAATTTTTTTACCAAACTTTACTCATATTCAAAATAAACCCAGGCAGCACCAACTCGTCGCTTACACTAGCAGGATTATCTAAACATTCCTCTGGCAATCCAGGACGATAAATATAAACTTGACGCTGCTTACGGTCAATCAACCAGCCTAACTGTATTCCTGGCTCATCTATATATTCCTCCATTTTTTCCTTCAAAGTCTGGAGGTTGTCGCTTGAAGATTTGAGTTCAACTACAAAATCTGGACAAATGGGTGCAAACTTTCGCTGTTGTTCTGGAGATAAAGCATTCCATCGTTCCAGTTTAATCCAGGAAGCATCTGGAGAGCGTTCTGCACCTGTTGATAAATTAAATCCGGTACTAGAGCTAAAAGTTATACCTGTACCATCTTGTTTCGACCAAACCCATAGCTGTCCTGAGATATTACCTGCTCGGTTTCCTGCCTCTGAACCAGTCGGAGGCATAATTACCAATTCTCCAAATTTATTTCGCTCAATGCGTAAGTCTCGATTCATCTGACAGAAATCAAAAAATTGTTCGTCTGTCATTTGCATTGATGACGGAATTTGCAAAACCAAAGGAGATGAAAACATCGGCATTTCCTCCAGGTTCGGATGGCTAGCCAACTGACTATATTCTCACGCAAAAAAGCAAAGAAGCAAAGTTATATCTTTGCTTCTTTGCTTTTTATCAGAAATCATTCTCAGATTTACTTGTTAGGCTGAGGAGTCATCCGCAGATAGGGTTTGATTTCCTCGTAACCTTTGGGGAATTTCTCTTTGAGTACTTCTGGATCTTTCAGTGAGGGGACAATAACAACATCCTCTCCATCTTTCCAGTCAGCTGGTGTCGCCACACTGTAATTATCAGTCAATTGCAGAGAATCAATCACCCGCAAAAGTTCGTCAAAATTGCGTCCCGTGCTGGGAGGATAGGTGAAACTCAGGCGGAGTTTCTTATTGGGGTCAATCACGAAAACCGATCGCACTGTCAAAGTCGCATTAGCATTGGGGTGGATCATGTCGTAAAGGTCAGAAACCTTGCGATCCGCATCTGCCAAAATTGGGTAGTTAAGGCTAGTGCTTTGAGTTTCTTCGATGTCTCCCACCCAGCCTTTGTGGGATTCAACATCATCAACGCTAAGTGCGATCGCTTTGACATTGCGCTTGTCAAATTCTGGTTTGAGCTTGGCAACTGTGCCGAGTTCTGTTGTGCAAACAGGTGTAAAATCAGCAGGGTGAGAGAACAGCACAACCCAGCTGTCACCTGCCCATTGGTAAAAATCGATGTCGCCGTGTGTTGAGGCTTGCGTAAAGTTGGGTACTGTGTCACCTAGACGGAGAGCCATGTGAGATTCCCTGTAGTTAGAAAGGCATATATATTCTAGTATGCCATCATGACATAAAACCCCGATTTCTCAATCGGAGTTTAGCTGTTTGAAACAAAATTTTAAGTTGTCAGCGCTCTTAGATAAGGGAAGATCATACACTACAGAGATGTTGCACTGGATTCGCACGGGAGAAGGTATGGAAGGAACACTTCGTTTATTTTTACTAGATCATTTATTGCACTACGGGATTTTTTGAAAGCGGTTCTAGCACCTATTTGGCAAAAACTGCTGTTATCTGCGTTGGGTTAACTTAATTTGTTCGTGATAATTTGCTGGTAAGCTTGGATTGTTTGCCTTGCGATCGCATCCCAGCTAAAATTTTCCAATGCATATTTTTGGGCGTTTAATCCCCGTCGTTGGCGTTCTGCGGGATTTTGCAAAGCTTCTTGCAGTAAATCTACCAGTGCTTGGACATCTGTTGTACCCACCCAACCCGACTGACTATCAAGTATCTGTTGACAAATATGCACTTGGTCAGAAATGACTACGGGTACACCTGCTACCATCGCTTCCGCTACAGCAATCCCAAAATTTTCGTAGTAGGAAGGCAAGACGAATAAATCAGCAGCTTGTAGTAAACTAACTTTGAGTTCACCAGTGACAAAGCTTGTAATTGTAGTGTGCGATCGCAGCGGTGAATTTTGAATTTGGGATATTATCTTTTTTTCATAATCTGGGTCTTGGGGATTTGTCCCAGCTAAAACAAAATGAAACTTATAATCAATCGCTAACAGCTTCTCTAACGCTGGAATCAACAAATTTAACCCTTTTTTCGGGTCAATTCGTGACATAAACAGCACTATTGGCACATTCTTTGGTATTTCTAACTGACTATATACTTTTTTAAGAGATGATTGAGGAGGAATCACACCCAAGGGAATCACCAAATCTGGTGTAGATACACCAAATCGTTCTGATATTTTAGCTTCTTGATCGCTAGTAAAATGAATAGCTGCGGCACCAGCTAAATTTTGACGTTCTATAATTGCAACATAAAGCTGTTTTAATTGTTTTTTCTTCCGTAAATCAGCCGGATCTAAAGTACCTAATGGACGGAAAATATAAGGTAGCTTTTGCTGACGACACACAATAGCAGCAGCGCTACTTATAGGAGAGAATAGAGCATGAATATGTGCTATGTCAAACTCGTGAGCATGACGTTTTAGCCAGTTTAATAAATCTAGAGAAAATTTGTAGCGACGGAATGGGGCGCAACGAAAGTAAATTATTTCATAGCCATCTTGTTTAATTGGGCGATTTAAGGGAACATTCAGAGGTATTTGCCCATTATCACCATTACTATCAGTTGTGAGAATTGTAACTCCCACTCCCTCTTTTACCAACGCTGGAGCTAGCCCTAGTACCATTTGACTGGGACCGCCGTAAATCAGAGAAATTGAAGGGACAATTTGTAATATTTTCATTTTTTATTTGCTAATGACTAACTCTTTATAAAACTCTAACTGCTGTTTAGCCAAAGCTTTATTTGTATATTTAATCATTGCTTTTTGATAACCCTTTTCACCCAGGCTATGAGCAAAATCTGGTTTATCCATTAATTCAATTAAGCAATTAGCTAGGGCTTGAGCATCGCCTTCAGGAAATACTAAACCAGCATCGCCAACTACATAGGGAATTTCACCAGATTCGGAACCAATCACAGGAATTTGGCAAGCCATCGCCTCAATTAGCACATGACCAAATTGTTCTTTCCAACCAACAGAAGTTAAGGTTTTGAACTTGTAAGTTGTTTCGGAAGGCAGTACCAAAGTACTCATTAAATTAATATAGTTTGTAACCTCGTCATGAGGGACACTTTCTATCAAAATTAACCGTTCTCTAATATTATTTGCTGTTGCAATTTTGATTAATTCAGTTTGCAACTCTCCCCGCCCCAATAGCAGTAATTTCCAAGGTTTATCTTTTAATGTAATTAAGGCTTTTAAAAGCGTTAATAAGCCTTTTTCTTGCACAAATCTTCCAACAAAACCTACTACAAAATCTTCTTTTTGAATGCCTAACTTACCTGCTAACTCTGGTTGAGCTTTAGGAGTAAATAAATTTTCATCTACACCCAGTTGAGGCATAACTTTAATTGCCCCTTTATATCCCCGTTGTCGCAAAACTTCTGCTCCATCTTGATTACCAGAAATGATGCCGTGGCTGTGGTTGAGGTTATATTTTTCTAATAAAGCAACTGGTAATTTCAGTTCATAGGGTAAATTCCACCAAGTAAAAAATACATTTTTTGCCTTGAGTCCTAATAGCTGATTTAAAACAATCATCTGAGTATAAGCTAGCCCCCTAGACCCTTGTTCCACTTGGATGATTTGGGGACGAAATTGTTTTAATAAAGATATCAAATCAGTGCCAAAGGTAAGGAGTCCCTGATGATTTTGACTAAAATTAGAAACGGGAACTATTCTAAATGTGCCTTCATCACGGTATTCAGTTTCAATAATTCTGTTTTGCACGCCGCCTGGTTTCCAGCGCTTTGGGACTACAACTGTCACTTCAATGTCGGGTTCTAGTTGAGATAAAGCGCGTAATTTCTCGCAGTTGAGGTCTACGATATAAGTGTGGCTAGCAACTAAAATTTTCATTGATATTTATTAATTGTTATTCACTAATGCCCCATACCCAATGCCCAATAACTAAACTTGTTCATCCAATCGACTATAAATTTGACCATCGTTCCATAGCGATTGGATAACAGTACCCAAGGCTTTGAAAAAACCCAAAATGTAGAACATAGCGCGAGTGGCAATTTTTATGGGGGAACCGCTTTTGTTGCAAGGTGGGTGTCCTAGAACGTGACAGTCAAATAAACGGGCGTATAAGCGTAAAGCTTGAGTAGCAGTCAGGTTTTTCAGCCCTAGTAGGAAATGGTTGTGGTAAAAGGTGAGTTGATATTTGAGCGATTGCATACTAATATCATGACAGCCTCCGGTTTCTTCGCCTAAATGCACTAAATGGGCTTCTGGGTCGTACCAAATCTTATATCCCGTCTGTCGCACTCGCAAACAAAAATCTGACTCTTCGCGCACTGCACTACCGCGAAACCTCTCATCAAACCTCAGCCCGTACTTAGTAAAAATTTCGCGGCGAAATGACATATTGCAACCCCTCGCTGTCAGTACTTGCTGGGGTTTTATCGTATGTACTAAATCAATATGATACCAAGCAATTCCTGGGTCCATAGCTTGGGGAGGCAGATATTCAATCTGTAAATCTCCTCCAGAATCACCCAATTTCATCCTGTCAAATACCCGTCCGGCTACAGCCCCCACTTCTGGATTTTGCAAATAATTTTTCACATGGGCTGCTAACAATCCTGGGGTTAGCTGAACATCATCATCAATAAATAATATTATTTCACCAGATGAGCGCCGCACAGCATAATTCCGCGCCCCTGGCAAACTTGCCCAATCTAAGTGTAACCATTTAATTTTATCTGCCCCCGCCATCTCTTCTAGGTAGGCTTGAATTTCTGGTTGGTGCTTTGGGGTTTGGTCTACTACTAAAACTTCAAAATTTGGATAGTCTTGTTTCAAGACATCTACAATGCTATCTCGTAGCGCTTCTTCTCGACCATAGGTCGGGATAACCACAGTAACTAATGGCCAATTATTCATGATTTTTTATAAAGTAATTCTACCTCTTTGATAATAGCTTTGTAAAATCAATTGTTGATACTGCTGCTGCATAAAGATTATCAAAGAACTCATTTTGCTTTTCGGAGTTATGGACAATTTGCACCTGAGCTAATGCTCCTGCACTTAAAAATTCGTAATGCTCTCGTTTATCACTTCTATCAAGAAATTGTATAATTTGTTGAAACGCTTGCTCTACCAAATAATCATAAGTACTATTGACAATTTCCCAATTTTCATCACTTTTGGTTTTCTCTCCATGCAGCCAATTGCTCCAGTGCCTAATTTCATTAATTGGTAATTCTAAAATATAGCCATTTTCCTCATGACGAACTAACTCTGTTAAAGCGCATACATTTGTCGTAATCGCAGGTGTGGCAACAGAAAATCCTTCGACGATGCTATAGCCGTAACTATCATGTAATGTCGCCATTAATTGAAAATGACTTCGCGATAATAATTCAAGAACTTTGTCATTAGGAAGGCTTTTATGAAAAACAACATTATTTAGATTAAGTAATTTTAAATCATCTACATATTTACTGCGATCGTGAAAATCCGTTGGCACTCCAAAACCGTGTGCCAGTTCTGAGATTATATGTATAGTAATAGGTAAACCTAGTTTTTCAGCTTTCTTAGCTAGTCTTAAAGCAACAATTCCACCTTTGCGAGCAATGTGATTTCCGATAAATATAAGCTGGAGATTTTGCTGTTCTTGATAAAGTTTTGCTTGGTTAACCCTGACTGGAAAGTTTGGATGAATAACATCCACTTTCTTACTTACTTTTTCTTCTATCTTCCAACCTTCCATCCGGTTAAGGAATCTCAACTTGGCGTAATCGGAAATTGCAATGATTTTTTGACAATTGTCTAGTGCTAATCGATTATTTAAGAATTCATAAATTGCAGCTTCACCTTTATTATGAGGCTCTATGTATAAAACACGATGATCCTCCAAGGTGAGAAACCAAGGTTTATTCGTATATAAAATTTTGTTAAAAGAATGAATAGCTTGGTATCTTTGCCATACAGGTTGCCACGCAAGAAAGCTGGCTAAAGGAGCTAAATGAGGCCAAACTTTGTCTATAGGATATCTGCCTGCGGGGAAAGCCTTGGGGCAGATAAGTGTATGCCGAGAATTTCGAGGTAGATTTGGAATGCTGAGGTGCTTTTGACCTGCTATGATAACTTTTACCATTTTTATTTCATTTAAATTGTTTTTAGACGTTTTCTTTTGTTTTTTTGCTCAGGGTTGGCATCTTCAATATCTTGTTTCTCCAATTCTGGCAATTTAAAAAGAACTCCCGCAAAAAACCAATAATAGACGGCAACTGGATCAACATCCAAAGGATAGTAGTAGGTGTTGTAGCTAATAAACAATATAAACACCCATAAAGCTGCTCCGTAACTGCGGAAATTACGGTTCTTTATGGAGCGATAGGTTTTAAAGCTAATAATTGTTAAACTAGTGACCAAACCTAGAAAAGCTAGTACTCCAAGAATTCCAACTTCATACAGTACTTTGGGATAGTAGGTTTCTACCAGCTTAGTTTTACCCATTACGCGGGCAGAGTTAGTTGCTCGACCTAAGCCACTTCCTAAGGGGCCGTCTACGTTTTTCCAATTTTCTTCAAATTGCTGGACGATAAAATCTTGAGGTGGTGAAGCCTCCCACCGACCTGTAAAACTCTCGGTTCTCTGTTGCACAACATCAGGGTTAGTCACCATTGCTATTCCGAGAACTAGAGCAAGTCCTATCCCTATGGGGATAAATCGTTTAAGGTTGGCAATTTGACCAGTGAGCAATAGCAAAATCCCGAAGCAAATTGGTACTAAGGCTAGGGCGATTCTCTGTCCAGAAATTACAGCATTGATAAAGACTGCCACCAAAGAACCTAAACCGGCCAGCCGCCATATTGGAGAGGGATCGGTGAAGCCGGTGGCAAAGCTAAAAAAGGTGCCGGCAATTAAGAACCATGCCCACTGCCAAGGGGCTACAAATGTCCCTGGTAAGCGAATGACCCCTTCTTGAGGGCTATATACTAGCGCTCCACCAAAATAACACCTAGCTTCAAGTGTTGCTCTAAATAAGGCATCTCCTTCAAGACCTCTAGTGCCTTGACATACACCAGTTAGTAATAAAATGTATTGGATAAATCCCAGCGCACAGCAAAACAGTATGAGGACAATCTGGAGGCGGGATAAAAATAGAAAATCCCGCTTATCGCGAATTAAATAGTAAGCACAACCAATCAAGGGGACATAGCCTAAAAATACTTTTAGTCCCAGAATTCCCATGCCTAAGGGTATTTCTTGCTCAACTTTTTCCAATAATCCCACACTGGGCGGGTTAAACTGCTGGCCACCATTAACAAACAATAACGTTAGCAGACTGCAACCCAACACAATATAAAGTGGGGTTTTAATGCCTTGGGGAATAATTAGGGGTAGGCCCTGTTTACGGCAAGTCTGCCAAAGTCCAATTAGGGCTGGAATATAAAAGGCATCTTTAGCTAATTGGAGTATGGGACTATTACCCAAGTAGTAGGTGATAGTACCCCCAATAGGTACGTAAATGATGAAGGCATATAGGGCTTGGCGCGGGTATTTGTAGGAAAGGGATATGACGAATATCCCTAAGACGCCAGGGACTGCCACTTTAATTCCACCTACGAAAAAAAGTAGAATGCCAACTAAGACACTGCCAAACATGGCGGTGGTGAGTAAGCTAATGAGTTCTTTACGTGCTTGGGCTGCTTTGCGCTTTTGGGCTAACTGTTCTTTGAGGCTAAGAGTAGGAGTTTCTTTTTCAGCCTGTTTTTTTGATTTTTTATTTTTTGATTTGAATTTCGGCATAGTGGCGCTGTAGCCTATCAGCCTTAAAAAACAATCTATAGCTTACATACAAATGGATTAGAATGGCTAGAGCCTGTACAAGCCAAATTCATCCTTAACTGATTGAGTTAGGGATTTTCGATCGAAAATATTGAAGTTTAACTTCATTGAACCATAAAAAAGATTTTCTCCTGTTTCTACGATGTAAACTGCTCCAGGGAATGGTAATGGTTCAATAGGTTGAGCTTTGCTTTCTAATACGCCTTTGACTTTACCGTGGTCTATATAATATTTGTAGTATCCATAACCCCGATTATATTCTGCATTTTCTGGTAAGAAATTTAAATCATATCGGATAATATTAGATGTGCCGCACATTGAGTAGAAATTTTTTCTTTTAATATATATATATTTACTACCTTCTTTATATTTATAACCTTTATTGATAAACCATCCATTAGAGTTAGGATATTGCTTAATAAATTCGGCTAAGTTTTTACTAATGCAATCATCTGCATCAACTGCCATAGTGTGAGTTGGAGAAAATTTACGAGCATACATTAATCCCTTCAATATTTTTCGCCCTTTATCTGTGTCTCCTCTAGCTATACGGTCTGTCTCGTTGGGAGAAGGAAAGTCAACTGTAATGTACGTAATCTGGGGATGATTAAATTCTATTGTTGGCTGTTCATGGCAAACGACAATAGCGTGAAAATCAGGAGAGGTTTGATTGCAAATTGATTTGATGCATCTTTCAAATGATTGGGTGACACGCTCCCAAGAATTGGAAACTTGCGGACTTTTAAGTGGGATAACAAAAACAAGCATATTATTACCTTATAAAAGATAACTCAAGATAAAACACACACAGACCTCTTTCCTTGTTAGAAAAGAGGTTTACAACATACTTAAAATTTAAAAGTGCAAATTAAAATACTACATCTTCCGCAAATCAACAAAGCTGGTTAATTTACAGAAGCTGTTTTTGAAAGGTGAGATAGTAGCTATTCCCTCCCCCGCAAAGACTACTTAATTTAACGAAACATGAAGATGCGAAGCACACAAACGAAAAGTAGATAAGTAATCTTCCACGGTGAAGGGAGTAACTTAGACTGCTATGTGTTTCTGGACTTTTGAAACTAATTCATTTGCCCAGTAGCTCGTAAGTTCAGCATTAGCAGCTTCCACCATAACCCTGATCACTGGTTCTGTACCAGAGGCGCGAACCAAAATTCTGCCGGAATCACCCATTGCAGCTTCAGCAAGAGCGATCGCTTGCTGCACAGGTTGGCAATCTTGCCATCCCAAACGGCGATCGCGATCTACGACTCGCACGTTCCGCAACAGTTGCGGATAGGTCTGGAAGCTTTGATCTACTAATTCGCTCAATGAAACACCCGTCTCTTTTACCAAAGCTGCTATATGTAATGCTGTTAACAAGCCATCTCCAGTCACGGCATAATGACGGCAAAGAATATGACCTGATTGTTCGCCACCTAACATTCCCCCAGTCCGCAACATTTCGGCTTGCACGTATTGGTCGCCGACTGCGGTGCGAATTAAGTTACCACCAATTTGTTGCCAAGCTTTCTCAAAGCCTAAGTTGGCCATGACTGTAGATACAATCAGGTTGTCTGGCAGTTGTTGGTTTTGCTGTAAATGCCGTCCCCATAGGTAGAGAATGTAATCGCCGTTAACTTGCCTTCCAGTATTGTCTACTGCTAAGACGCGATCAGCATCCCCATCGAAGGCAAAGCCGATGTCGGCGTTGTGTTCTTGGACTGTGGCTGCAAGAATATCTAGGTGGGTGGAACCGCAGTTAACATTAATGCGATCGCCATCTGCTTCGTTATGCAAGCAGATCACCTCTGCCCCCATTTCTGTAAATACTAATGGTGCTAATCCTACTGCTGCTCCCCACGCCAAGTCTAAAACAATCTTCATGCCCTGAAGATTTAGGGCACCATTCAAGGGTTTTTTCAATGCTTCGCTATAATGCCCCACTAACTCGAAACGTGAGTAATGTCGTCCGTAATTACTGACTTTAGCAATAGGTGATACCTTGCCACGCAGCCCAGCTTCAATTTCTGCTTGCAATATTTGCGGTAACTTCCCACCATTCCCACCAAAAATCTTAATACCATTGTCTTCTGGGGGATTGTGGCTAGCAGAAATCATCACTCCGCCGATGGCATCAGTGATGCTGGTGAGATAGGCAATGCAAGGAGTGGGACATAATCCCAAATACCAAACCTCTAATCCTGCTGCTGTTAATCCTGCACTCAAAGCCATTGCCAGCATATCGCTGGAGTTTCTGGAGTCCTGTCCGAGAATGACTGGCCCGATTTGAGTAGCATGGTTACGTAAAACAATTCCAGTCCAAAAACCAACTTGCAATGCTAAGGGCGCACTGAGTAATTCTCCGACTCGTCCGCGAATACCATCTGTGCCAAATAAAGGATTTGCTGGTAGTGGAATTGAATTCAATGCGAAACTGCTCTCAATCCCTTTGCCCAATACATCAACTTCGGAAGCAGAACCCCCAGGAATGCCTGGTGTCCGAGTTATAGATGAAACCATATGTTTAAACACTCCACACAATCACACTGAAAAATAGCACTTAAAACTTGATTCAGCAATTTCTTACAAATTCATTCTAAAAGAGTATTATCTACGTAAAAATCCCTAATTCTTACTTCTTGAATTGTAAATTTTTCATGAAGTCAGTATTAGTTTTTAGGTTATCAGTAAAGTTTTCACATTTTAGCTAATTATTTCTTTTATGCCCTCTACCTTAGTTTTGATTTTTATATTTATTAGTTCATACTTTGGAATCCTACTAACCCAAGATAAACTGTAATAAATATTACCTAAATTTCAGCAAAAGTGTTTTTTAGGAAAGCTGAGAATGAAAGCAAAATTCAGCTAATAACAACAAAAGAATCAAAAGATTGAAATGTAAAATTATATCCTCTAAGTTCCATAATTGTGTAAAAAGCTACAAAAATGCGGATGCTTAAGAAATTTTAATATAAATTCTCATCAAATAGTTTTAAGGTAACGTTTTAATGGCTTTTTTAGCCGTTAGTGAATTAGAACTTCGGCAGTTAACTTTTTAAAGTTGAGAAATTTAGCATGAGCAGCAATTTAGCAACCAAATTACGTGTAGGCACTAAGAAAGCCCACACAATTGCAGAAAATGTAGGTTTTGTCAAGTGCTTTTTAAGAGGAGTAGTCGAGAAAAACTCTTACCGGAAACTAGTTGCTAACTTCTACTTCGTCTACTCAGCGATGGAAGAGGAAATGGAAAAGCATCGCCAGCACCCAATTCTTTCTAAAATTAACTTTCCCCAGCTAAATCGCAAGTATACCTTAGAGCAAGACCTGGGTTATTACTTTGGTGCTAACTGGAGAGAGCAAATCAAGCTATCTCCGGCAGGTGAGGCTTATGTAAAGCGCATCCGAGAAATATCTGCCACAGAACCGGAACTGTTAATCGCTCATTCATATACTCGCTACTTAGGTGACTTATCCGGGGGACAAATTCTCAAAAACATTGCTGTAACAGCGATGAATTTGTCTGATGCGCAAGGAACAGCCTTTTATGAGTTTCCAGAGATTCCTGATGAAAAAGCATTCAAAGCGAAATATCGGCAAACTTTGGATGAATTACCCCTTGATGATGCGACAACCGATCGCATCGTTGATGAAGCTAACGCCGCCTTTGGCATGAACATGACGATGTTCCAAGAATTGGAAGGCAATTTGATCAAGGCGGTTGGTGTAATGCTTTACAATAGCCTCACACGACGTCGTACACGCGGCAGTACTGAACTCGTCACAGCTGAGTAAACTTTATTAAGTAAAATTTTGTAAATCTAGGGGCAACCTCCCTGGGTTCACCTGAATAAAATCAGGCGATCGCGGGGATGTTGCCCCTACTGCTGTTTGTTAGCGATCATGGCTATTATTTTGGAGCTTGTTAAGAGCTTGTGCTGCGTATTGATGACCAGGGTTCAGTCTAAGTGCTTCTTGAAAAGCAGCGATCGCTTCATCGTCTTTCTCGCTGTAATAAAATAATATATAATTACCTAGTCTGTAGTAAAGACCAGATATCGGCTTTGGATGGACTTTAGCAGCGAATTGGCGATAAACAGCCATAACAGAGGATAATCCTTGCTTGTCATCTATTGCTTCACCAGTAATTAAACAGATTTGAAGGTGATAATTAAGTTCAATTACTTGATAGCAAATAGCTAAAGCTTCATCTAGTTTCCCCTGTTGTATGAGTGCTGTAGTTAACATTCTGTATATATGTTCAATACACCCATTGGGTTTAAGAGCAATTACTTGACGAAATGCAGCGATCGCTTCTTCTGGTTTTTGTATATCTAACAACCACATTCCTAAATTAGTGTATATCTGAACACTAGGCTCGATGAGGAGGGCTTGTTGATAAAATGTCAACGCCGCTTCTGTTTTATTCTGATAAGATAATAGCTTTGCTAATCTCACATAACCTAGAACATCATTAGGTTTTTGTTTGATGACCGATAGCCAAAGGTCTTCTGTTTACTGGTAGTTTCTTATGTTTTCAGCATATTTTGCTTGTTTTATCAACAGCTTAATAGTTTTAGCAGAATTCATTTGCGGTAATCTCACTAATTCCTATCTACAGAATATATAAACCCTGATTCCTAATCTAGTCAGCGATCAGGGAAAATATAAACAGGCACAATTAATTAAATAATGGCAACAAAAATTCCTGTCACAGTGATCACAGGCTTCTTAGGTAGTGGAAAAACCAGCCTAATTCGCCACCTGCTACAAAACAACCAAGGACGCCGCATTGCCGTTGTAGTCAATGAATTTGGCGAACTCGGTATTGATGGCGAATTGTTAAAATCCTGTCAAGTTTGCCCGGAAGATAGTGAGGAGGGCGACAGTAATATCTTTGAATTAACCAACGGCTGCTTATGCTGCACCGTGCAGGAAGAGTTTTACCCGATGATGCAAGAGTTAATCAAGCGGCGGGATAGCATCGACTGCATTTTGATTGAAACCTCTGGTTTAGCTTTGCCAAAACCACTGGTGAAAGCTTTTCGCTGGCAAGAAATTCGCAACGCCGCCACTGTGGATGCTGTAATTACCGTGGTAGATTGTGCAGCTGTAGCGGCGGGAACATTTGCTAGCGATCTAGAGGCGATCGCAGCCCAGCGACAAGCAGATGATAGTCTAGAACACGAAACACCTTTGCAAGAATTGTTTGAAGACCAACTCGCTTGTGCAGACTTGGTGGTGTTGAATAAAATTGACTTGGTGGATGCTGAGACAAAAGCCAGAGTTGAGGAATTGATTAAGCAAGAGTTGCCTAGAATGGTGAAAATTGTCGAGAGCGATGCCTCCGACGGGCTACACCTACGTTCTCAACTAGACGCATCTATATTATTAGGATTCCAAGCCGCAGTTGAAGACAATTTAGATTCTCGTCCTAGTCATCACGATACCGAAGAAGACCACAACCACGACGAAGAAATTACTTCAACTAATTTAATTTTGGATCGTACCTTTGATCCAGAAAAGCTGCAACAGCAGTTAGAGAAATTAGCACAACAACAAGAAATTTATCGGATTAAAGGCTTTGTGGCAGTGCCAAATAAATCCATGCGCCTAGTGATGCAAGGTGTGGGAACCCGATTTGATAAATTTTATGATCGCCCCTGGAAACCTGAAGAGGCCAGGCAAACACGCTTAGTTTTTATCGGTCGTGATTTAAAATCTTCAGAAATTGAATCGCAGCTAGTAGCTTTGTAAGTTAGGAGTTAGGAGTTAAAAAAGAACTAGTACGCACCTTTAACCCTTTAATAAGGAGCTTAAGCCCCTTATCTAGGGTTAATTACGCGGTTAGGATTAATATCATGTCCGGTTGATTGCTTATTAAACCCGAAGAACCCCACCCCGCCAAAGCTACGCTTTGTCTCCCCTCCCGAAGAGCGGGGAGGGGTTGGGGGTGGGGTGCAATGACTATGGGAATCGTAACTAATTATGCGGACATGATATAACTTAGAATAATAAATTTATTTCCACCGTTGTGTACTAGCTAATTCAAAATACTAAATAATAGTAATAACTAGAAATTTCCTAATATCTCACTCCTAACACTTAACTTAAATATTCACTTCTTACCTAACATAACTATGACAATATCTCAACTATTTAACATTGCCATCTTTTCGTATTGCCTTTTTGGGCGTTGATGATTTTATTACCAAATTGGAAAGTTACACGGCAGATTATGTCATCATATTTGCCGTTTGTGGTATTAGCTGGGGCGTATTTGTATTTGTTCATCACCAGCATTACACCAGAAAACGCCCAAGCTTTATCGAATCCTCAATTAGCCGATATCGCTAAATTTTTTGCAGACGAAACGGCTGCTGCAACAGGTTGGATTCATTTTTTAGTCATGGATTTATTCGTCGGCCGCTGGATTTATTTGGAAGGGCAAAAAACAGGTATTTGGACAATTCACTCCCTTGCACTGTGTTTATTTACTGGGCCTTTGGGATTACTGTCTCACATCTTAACTGACTGGATTACTAAAACATTTTTCCCGAAGTTTCAACAGAGTGAAACAGTGATAGTAGGAGAAAAAGCTGCCTCATAATATAGTACATAATAGGGGCGCACATCTATACGCCCCTATTATTATTAGGAATTACCTGATTTGATAAGAATTAACCGTTGTTGCGTCTATAATCTGAATCTAACCAACAGCGTGGTAAAACTTCACCTGAAGGGAAAACGAGATTTTCTTTTTTAAAAGTTTCAGGTTCCTGTTCTTCTTGACCTTCTTGGTCTTTTGCGTGAACAACATCATTATTCGGGTCAAGTAATTCCTGAATTTCAACAATCTTTACCAATTCACCACTATCTTTGACTTGTAAAAGCATAGAAATTGCCTCAATGAGTTTGCATGGAAGTTCAAAGCGAGTTTTAAGATAAACTAGCTCAAATGTAAACTGATTTTGAACGCGGAGATTCCCTAATTGTTAAAGGAAATTTTTATCAGATATCCACACATAAATTACATAAGATTCATTTGTGTGTATCTGTAGAGTTAATTTTATAAAATAGACACAGTAAACATATACCTAATTCAGAAGCGAAACTCGAATCAGGAAATGCTGATTAACAAAATTGTCCAAGTAAGATAATCTTAGTTTTAGCAATTAAAAGTCGCGTTGATATTTTTCCAAAATATCAACTAAATTAACTTGGCATTGCAGGGGTAGTAAATCGATTAAAGGAACTTCACGTTTTCCGCCGCCAATTTTTACTCGAATCGATCCCAAAACCTGTAAAACTCGGTCTTCATTTACAGCGTTGGAAGTAATTAAAGGATACAGTTGTTCGGCAACAACTGTATGCAGTTTGGCATTAGATAAATAAAGATGCCATTTGGCAACGTCTATGTAGACGTTTTCGCCAATTTCAGCTGCTAGGGCTTCCAGTAGTTGTGTGGTGTTAATCTTAGCCATAAAAATAACCCTACATTAAGAAAAAGTGCGAAATCTCAGGCTTTTTTATATTATGTCTCAATTAACAGGCTAATCCTACTACCAGAGGTTACAATCGCCCCAGCATGAGTAATCCATCTTCAGGTGGATTTTGGTGGAGTTTCGGTGTAGTTAGCGATCGCACTAATATAAATCAGATGCACCAACAAAATTCCTGTCCAACTTAAAGTCACCCAAGGCAGCCACTCCCAAGTAGTGCTTTTCAAGATGTGGAAAAACCACAAACCAGAATTAATCGTAGCAGCGATCGCTACATGCACAGCAAAATTCATCCGGTCATCGATCTTGCGGTAATCAGGGTCTTTGCGATCGGGTTTGCGAGGCCAACGAGGAGGCATAAATATTTGTTACAGATTTAAATACACCCTATCCATTCTAAGGTTTTTGTGGCAATGGTTGCTATTAGACCCTTACAAGCAGTCATAATTGAATTGGAAGTCAAGAGCCACTGGGTTAAATCAAATGACGATCTTTGAGCAAATAGACCCCGATCTCCTCTATCCAGATAGTGACGGCAAACCAATGGCGGACAATACAGAAAAATATCGTTGGATTGTCCTGATTAAGGAGAATTTAGAGATTCTGTTTGCTAATAATGACAATGTTTTGATTGCAGGAGATTTACTTTGGTATCCCGTTCGTTCTCGCCTGATTACACCGACTGCACCTGATGTAATGGTTGTTTTCGGTAGAGCAAAGGGAAAACGTCGTTCCTACCGTCAGTGGCAAGAAGATAATATTCTACCGCAAGTAGTCTTTGAGATTCTTTCTTATAGTAATGATACCAAGGAAATGGAGCGGAAGCTGGAGTTTTACGATACTTACGGTGTTGAAGAATACTATTTATACGATCCTGAAAGCTTTCAACTAGATGGCTGGTTGCGGCAAAACAATCATTTGAATAAGCTATGGCAAATAGATGGTTGGGTCAGCCCCCGCTTAGGAATTAAATTTCAAACAGGTCTTGGGGAGTTAGTAATTTACCGGCCAGATGGACAAAGATTTTTGAATTCCCTAGAACTCAATCAACGGGCAGAACAAGCTGAGTTATTGCTAGAACAAGAACGCCAACGCGCTGAACAGTTAGCAGCATATTTGCGTAATCTCGGCATTGATCCTGATAATCTTCCATAACTGGGGAGTGGGGAGTGGGGAAAAAGCAGGGGAGGCAGGGGAGGCAGGGGGAGAAGAATTAATAAAATACCCATGCCCAATGCCCCAAAATAATGTACCTTATTGCTCTGGCTCTTAATAATCTCCTGATTTCCCGCCACTCTTACTTATTAAACGAATTGATTCAATTTGAATCGACTTTTCTAAGGCTTTTGCCATATCGTATAAAGTCAAGGCAGCCACAGAAACAGCAGTTAAGGCTTCCATCTCTACACCAGTTTCAGCTTTGGTTTTGACAGTGGCTTGAATTTGATAACCAGGTAGTTGCGGTTCGGGTATAATTTCGACTGCGATTTTTTGCAAGGGCAACGGATGACACAGAGGAATTAAGGCGGCTGTTTGCTTGGCTGCCATAATCCCAGCCAATCTTGCAGTTGCCAATACATCGCCTTTTGGAACATTTCCGGCTTGAATAGCAGCGAAAGTTTCTGGCAGCATCCGCACATTGGCCGCGGCTACTGCTTGGCGGACGGTGGGTGATTTATCAGACACATCTACCATCTGTGCCTGTCCGTGTTGATCTAGATGGGTTAAGTTGGCAAAATTAGATGGAAAATTATCTTGCGCCATTTAGTTAGAACGTGTTAATATAGATTGTCGGTGAGGGCGTGTAGCTCAGTGGACTAGAGCACGTGGCTACGGACCACGGTGTCGGGGGTTCGAATCCCTCCTCGCCCGTTTTGAAAGGCTAAGAGTTGAAAGTTAGGAGTGAGAGATTAAAGTTTCTCACTCCTAACTTTTTAAGTTTTTCAAGGCGTAGGCATCTGGAGCTAGACCTAGTGCAAAGCGCAGGGAGTTGGATAGGTCTTTGCTTGATTGGGTGAGGAAGATGACAAGTGCAATAGAGGTGATCGCAGCACCGTAGCCAAACATATCTCGGTAGCCTACCTGTTCGGCAATAATACCCAGAAGAGGAGCAGCGATCGCAATTCCCAAGTCAAGTCCAGCTATACATATAGCAAAAATTTGCCCTCGTTCTTGTGGTAGTGAGCGGTCTGCCATCATCGTGACCATCATGGAGATCAGTGTACCGCTACCAGCACCTTCAGCGATCGCAGCCAGTAAGAAAAACATCGCGGTGTCAGCCTGCCACAGTAGTATTAACGCTAAAACATAGCAAAAAATACCAAATGTGATAAATAAACCACGACCAAAGCGATCGCTTGCCTTACCAGCAAACACTCTGATACTAAAACTAGAAATTGCCGCAGCTGTAAAAAACAGTCCACCATTGAAGTCCACATTGGTGGATTTGAGGAATAACGACACAAAAGTATGTACAGCGCCGAGGGATAAACCAACCAACAACATAACTATTGTTGGAACTCTCACCCGTGGACTGCCCAAAATTTGCCAAAAGTTGCGATTGTTTTCTTCAGTTTGCTGTTGTGTCTGCACTGGCGGATTCGTGACTTGTACAATCTCCAAGAGAGCGACAAAACCCAATTCGGCACAGAAGAGAAATAATATCCCGTAACCACTTGTTGCTTCCAAATACCCACCCAAGGCAGGGCCAATTGCCAAACCAAGGGGAGTTGCTAAGGTCATGTAACCAATGATTTCGCCACGAGTTTCAGTGGGAGCTAAATCTGCAACTAAGGCACTGTAGCCAGTGGTAAAAGCGGCAACGCTAATGCCGTGAAAAATCCGTACTAAAATTAATAACCCAAGAGATTGGGTTGCCAAGTAACCGAAAGGTGCGATCGCAGCTACTATCGTACCAATTAACAAGACAATTTTTCGACCACGTTTATCGGCTATCCGCCCCAGCATCGGGCGAGATAGCAATAAGCCAATGGCGAAACTGCCCATCACAATCCCAATTTCTTGCTTACTTGCGCCCACATTATCGATGTAAAGCGGTAAGGTTGGTAAGAGCGCAGACAAACTCGACCAGAATAATAAACCTGCCGTAAACAAAACCAGCAGATTGCGCCGCAGTTTGGTATCAAAGGTATTAAATGCTTTCAAGGTAGATGCAATTTAATGGTTTTTGTCATTAGTCATTTGTCCTTTGTTGCTCGTAACTAATGACCAATGACCAATGACTAATAACTATTGTTACGTTACTTAACATTTTTTGCCACTACTTCTCTCACGCGATAGATGGGCCGTCCTTGGGATTCATGGTAAGTACGCATGAGTAATTCTGCCAAAAGCCCGAAGCAAAACAACTGCACTCCAGTTACTAGCAGGAGAACTGCCAAAATCAGCAAGGGGCGATTGCCAATCATCTGTCCTAAAGCTAATTTGACGAAAGTCAAGTAAATTCCGATCGCTGTTCCCGAAACCATCGAAATCAAGCCCAACAGCCCAAAAACGTGCATTGGGCGGGTGAGGAATTTTTTCATAAACAGAATGGTTAACAAATCCATCAACACCCGGAATGTCCGCCAAATCCCATACTTACTACGGCCAAAGCGGCGGGCGTGATGACGCACTGGCATTTCGGTAATTCTAGCTCCTTCGATGTACGCCAGCGCAGGTAAAAATCGGTGTAATTCTCCGTAGAGGTTCATATCTGCCAACAGTTCTGCACGATAGGCTTTCAGCGAACAGCCATAGTCATGAATATTCACGCTAGTGGTACGGCGAATTAGCCAATTGGCAATTTTGGAAGGAAGTAACCGATTTACAGCGCCATCTTGGCGTTTTTGCCGCCAACCGCTTACCAAATCGTAACCCTCATCCAACTTTGCTAATAACATGGGGATATCAGCCGGATCATTTTGGAGATCAGCATCTAATGTGACGATCGCTTTGCCGACTGCATAATAAAATCCAGCAGCCATCGCCGCAGTTTGTCCGTAGTTGCGACGCAAAATCACCGCCTTTAAATCAGTGCGGGTTTGCGCCTCCTTTTTGAGAAAGTCCCCGGAACCGTCTGTAGAACCATCGTCTACACAGATAATTTCATAAGTTACCTGACTAGAGGATAAAGTAGATGCGATCGCATCTAATAAAAGCGGTAGACTTTCCACCTCGTTATGTATCGGCACCACGACTGAAACATCTGGGACAATTACAGAAATCGCCCCATTTTCCTCACTCAACCCTTGATCAACCAACCCACTCCTCATATACCTCAGCGTCCTGTGCGTCTCTGTGGTTCGTAACTCTTGATAACTCTACCAGCACCTCGTAGCTGCTGATAGTACGACTTACTAACTGCATTTCCCTGTTCCGAGAGAATATCAATCCCAATCCCATCCCGTCCCTGATCTTTCCCAGAACTATGGATGTAATAACCATCCGCCAAATGAAGTCCGACATGAGTTGCTTTTTGGCTAGTTCCAAAGAATACCAGATCCCCGGCTGCTAATTCTGCAATAGTAATTGGTTGGGTGAATCCTTCCTGTTGATAGGCATCTCTAGGTAACCAAATACCTACCGAAGCAAATGCCGCCTGCATCAACCCCGAACAGTCATAATTTGGCCCAACTGTACCACCCCAAAGGTAATAATTTGAGTGTTGCATTGCTTTTTGAGTAAAGGCGATGACATCTGCGAGAAGTTTTTTAATCTCCGATTCAGAAAATGTTGCAGCCTGATAAGGTACAGTAGCAGATTGTAATGAATCAAAATCTAAAAGAGATACCCATCCCGGATAGTCATCTTCACATAAATACACCTCGACAGCTAAATTTTGATGATTTGATGTTACCCATAAATTTCTTCCAGATGCAGATTGAGTTGCCAAGCGTGTACATTCAGGAGAATCATATAAATTCAGATTAGCTAAACACTGATACTCCCCTGATTTTGGATTTTGGATTTGTGATTTTAAATTAAAGGACATTATTAGAGAATGGTTTTTTTTAATAAAGACGAGCAACTGGAAAACCTTGGTAATGGCATTTTAGATGCAACTTGGGCAGCATTTCCGACCTTAGCGCGTAACCAAATTGCCATAACTTGGGTTGTTTACGATCCCCCAGTGCGAGTAAATACTGGTGGTGCGCTAACTCCCAACGCTTTTTGGGATCATCCAGTTCGTGGTTTTACTTATCGTGGTGTTGAGCGGATTTATCCCGCCAGTATAGTCAAACTATTTTACCTAGTTGCGGTAAACGAATGGCTAGAAAAAGGTATGACTCAAAACTCCAAGGAGTTGGAGCGAGCCTTGCGAGATATGATTGTGGACTCTAGTAATGATGCTACCAGCTTGGTTGTGGATATTTTGAGTGGCACTACATCAGGGCCAGAATTACCAACCGGGCCTTTTGAAACCTGGAAATACCAGCGCAATATTGTTAACCGCTATTACCAATCATTGGGTTGGGAAGAAATGGAAACGATTAACGTCTGTCAAAAAACTTGGGGTGATGGCCCATACGGACGGGAACGGGCGTTTGTAGGAGAGTTACTAGAAAATCGCAATATGTTGACAACAAATGCGATCGCTCGGTTACTGCATAGTATTGTAGGTGGGGTAGCAGTTTCAAGTGCGCGATCGCAAGCAATGATGGCTTTGCTCAAACGTAGTCTCAACGATTTACCCACTGACACCGAGGAAAATCAGGTAACAGGTTTCTTGGGTAGTGCACTTCCTGAAAATGCTCAAATTTGGTCAAAAGCAGGTTGGACAAGTCAAGTTCGCCATGATGCAGCATATATTGAAATACCAGAACAGCGCCCTTATCTTTTAGTCGTATTTACTGAAGGTAAAGCCCAGGCTAAGAGCCAAGATATTTTGCCCTTTGTTTCTAAACTAGTTGCCGAAGCGATCGCTAGTCTATAATTCACTCCTGTGAACTTAAGTGAAATCGGCGGTTAGAAACCTTGTCTACACAGGCAAAACCGACCTCCGTGGGTTCAAACCCTCAATTTTTTTAGTACAACTTTGCGTAAAATCGTAGCGTTTTTAATGCAAGGGGATACGTTGGCATTGTCAGCCGATGCGTTGGCATTGTCAGCCGATGCGTTGGCATTGTCAGTCGATGCGTTGAACCTATCCCACTAATATCGAAAATATGATAATCTGCTGTTGATGACAGAAAGTTGTATCAAGGTATGGCTGGGCGATTTGAAGGATTAAGCGACTTAGAGTGGAAGTTGTTTGAAGATATATTT